>JAGLUZ010000022.1 GCA_023134165.1 Deltaproteobacteria bacterium
CTGGCATTTCAGAGGATTTCTAGCTGAAATACCTAAATTTGCGCTGCGTCTTTACAGAATTTAAATGTAATTGCACGGCGTATTTTACTGTTTTGGATGTGGGGCGTAAGTATGGCGTGCTGGACTTTTTAAATGCTTGAAACAATTGGATAGGGTGGAGGGGGATACAAAAGAGGCGGATAAAATTCTTAGTTTTGGGTGGAGAAAGACGCAAGGTCGGTAGTATCAAGGTCGGTAGTATAAGGATGCTCTAGGCTTTGTTCTTATATTTTTTACAACACAAGAAAAAAACATAAAGGTAGCTGCAATGAATCTTTTAATCTTTTCTAAAAAAATAAAGTATTTCTCAATACTAATTATTCTTTTATCGCTCTCAGCGTGTTCTTCGCTTGGTAAAGAAACTCCACCAGTATCTAATATTGTTGAAGGCACTCAACCCCTAGTAGTTAAAAAAGTTGCTGTCTTGCCCTTTTTTAATGTAAGTGGTAGGGTTAGTGCCGGTTCAATGGTCGCTGATATTTATGTATCTGAGTTATTTAATAGTGGTAAGTTTAGTGTAGAAGAACCTGGAAATATTAGACAATTTTATATTCAAGAACGTGTTGGGATGGTTGGTCAATTAGGGCTCGAAGATCTTCAAGTCCTTGGAAAGCGTCTTCGGGTTGACGGCGTGATTACCGGGACAGTAGAAGAGTTTAGCGAGGGAATCGAATTTGCTACTACTCGTAGCAGGACTAAGAGATCCTCAACCCCAGTTGTATCAATCTCAGCCCGGATGATTGAGTCCCAGACTGGGCGTACTGTCTGGGCAAGCCACAATAAAAAACGTGGTGATGATTATACCTTGATTTTTGATATTGGTGAAGTTAAAATGGCGACTTCACTTGCAAGTAAGGTCATTAAAGAAATGATAGAGACAATAGATTGGCAATAGCTAAGGAGCGTTTACTACGAGATGGAAAAAAATACAATTGGAATTAATCACAAAACACTTTTTGAAAATTACGGAAAAAGTTTTAGTAAAAAAATCCTAATAGCAATAACTGTAATATTTGTAACCACACTCTTTACGCCAGTTGATTCACATGCGCTCTGGCCTTTTTCTCTTTTTAAGAAAAAACCTGTTATAGCTACGGTCGGTGACAGAAAAATTACCGTAGAGGCCTTTTCAAATAGCATTGACAAACTCCATACGAGTAAGCATGTTGGCAAGGCCATGCTCGGTGGAAAGACATCTGGCTTTCAAAAACAAAGATATGAAAAACACCTAAGTGAGATGATTGATGATGAGTTAATTCTGTATCATTCAACTGAACTTGGTCTAGATAAAGAATTTGAATATACAAATGGGGTTGATGTCTTTATCCTAAACCTGGCTCTTACTGAACTTCGCGAGGATGAAGTAACAAAGAAGGTTAAGGTCTCGGATGCTGAAATCCTTGAGCTTTACAATCAAAGACTTAAGGAAGAGAAGAAAGAAAAGGTCATTAAAGAAGGTGAAGTTCCAGTTGCTCTAGTTGATAAGGTACTGGACGAGGGGTCTAAAAAATTTGGTGGAAAGCACGGAGAGAATGTCGCTGGTGACGGTACTGTTCCAGGAGGTCTTGCTGACAAAGTCGGCGCTGAAGATATAAAGACACTTAGGATTGAACTTTACAATACCAATCTTGCCAAGAGGCAGAAGGACTTTTTTGTTGAAGTAGTCGATGACGCAAAGGTAAAGAAGTTCCCTGATGTTATAAAGTCTGTCTCAAAGACTATGGAAAACCCGCTAAAAGTAATAGTTGCAAAGGTAAATGGGCTTCCAATAAATGCCCTAGAGCTTTTAAGGAGAATGGACAGGAAAAATACAGACCTTGACGACAGTAAGGCCAAGGCCTTAGAGTTGCTGATACTACAGAAGGCACTAGATTCCGCAGCCCTTAGCCACGGGTATCAAAAGAAAACAGAGTTAAAGGAAAAGGTAGAGATCTTTAAGAGAAATAGTCTGATTGAAAAATTCAAGAGAGATATTATCCTAGGCTCTGTAAAGATAGAGGATAAGGATTTAACTGAATATTTTGATAACAATAAAGCTGAGTTCAAGGCTCCAGATCTTGCTAAGTTTAGTGTCATCGTAGTTCGCAGTAAAGAGGCGGCTCAGGAGGTCGTGGCGGAGCTTAAGGACGGGGCTGATTTCACTGAGCTTGCAAAGGTAAAGTCAATTGATCCTTCAAAAGAAAATGGTGGTAATGTAAGTCCTGTTCCTGTTAATATGTTACCAGCAGACCTTAGAGAAAAACTAAAAACCGTTAAAAAAGATGAAATACTTGGCCCATATCCAAAACAGTATGGGTTCTCTGTCTTTAAGTTTGAGAGCCTTAGAGAGGGTGAGTTTGCTTCCTTTAAGCAGGTGAAACGCCAGATACAAGGTAAGGTTGGAAAAGTAATCTTTGATAAAATGCTCGCAAACTATATGAAGAAACTTAGAGAGAGTGTCTCAGTTGATATTAACAAAGAAATTCTTGAGGGGCTTAGTTAATTCTAATATCGTATTTAATGAATTTGTAAATTAGTTCTTTTAAAAGTGGAGGTTAGAGGTTGTTATTTAGGAAGTTTTTCATTTTAATTATTTTCATTACAGTTGCCTTTGCCTATGGTTGTAATTCTCCTCGGATTCAGAAAAAATCCTGCGTTGATTGTCATCAAGATATCTATGCTGGTTTTGCTGTTCAAGAGAATGTGCATGCCCCTGTTGCTGAAAAAAACTGCGAAAGTTGCCACAAACCGCATGGTTTAATCGGTGCCTTATTGCTTAAAAATGAAGATCCTTTCCTTTGCCTCTCTTGCCATGAGATTTCAAAGGGTGATGAGAAAAAAATATCCAAACACAAACCTTTCCTTGAGGGGCGTTGTCTGAAATGCCACGACCCACATGCCTCAAAAAATAAGTCATTATCTATCCTGCCAAGTAATGATCTCTGTTATAGCTGTCACAGCAGTGAGCAATTTACTGGAGCAGTTGTGCATATAGCCCTAGATAAGGGTTGCGGCGTTTGTCATAGTTCACACAATTCCGAGCAACCAAACCTTCTTTTGGAAGCAGGCAATAGTCTCTGTGCAAAGTGTCACGATTCTGTTGGAGAAAAGATGGTTATTTCTCATTCTTCAGTTAATCTTGTTGGTTCAAATTGTCTTGGCTGTCACGTACCTCATGCCTCAGAGGTTAAAAACTTAGGGCGAAAATTTTCACACACGCCTTTTAAGCAAGGCAAATGTAGTGAGTGTCATAGTTCCTCAAAGGACGCTACAAGTGGCTCTGATCTCATCTCTACAACAGAAGAGCTTTGCTATAAGTGCCACACCGCCTCAAAAAAATCCTTTGATAAATCAAATGTTCACTCACCTGTTGCAAAGGGTGATTGCTTGTACTGTCATAACCCACATACAGCAGACCTGGAAAATCAACTTCGTAAGCCAGAGAAAGATTTGTGTTACAGCTGTCATGAGAAGACTGCAAAGACCTCTGAACTCAAGAAGATAAACCACGCACCAATGGAGAAGGGTGAGTGTAGCGGATGCCACAACTCGCATGCCTCAAAGAACAAGGGGCTCTTGATAGCCACTGGTGCTGATCTTTGTTATAATTGTCACGCAAAGGATAATTTCATTAAGCCTGTAAAACATCCAAAAAATAAAGCAGAGTGCAGGGGATGTCACGAGCCTCACTCCTCTGATGAGGCTGGGTTACTTAACAAAAAACAAGACGATCTTTGTTATAGTTGCCATCAAGATGCAAAGAAAAGCTTTAATAAGGTTAGTAAACATTCAAAGATTAGAGAAGGAAAGTGTTCTGCTTGTCATGCACCGCATTCCTCAAAAGAGCGTCTTCTACTTAAGGAAAAACCAGAAAAATTATGCCTTAATTGCCATGATAGTAAATTAAAGGTTATCAAAAAAGAGGGTGAGCATAAAGTCTTTATGGAAGGCAAATGTAATAAGTGTCACGATTCACACGCAAGTGACTTTTCCTTCCAGTTAACGGGCACTGTAACTGAACTTTGTTCACAGTGTCACGCTAAAAAAATGAAGGTCTCAAGGAAGGATAAATCAGTTCATTTTCCTTTTGAGCAAGGTCGGTGTACAGATTGTCATAAACCTCACGGAAGTACGATGAAGTTCTTACTCCCTGTAAAGGGTAAGACTCTTTGCTTTACTTGCCACGAAGATATGAAGAAGGATTATGCCGGTAAGGGTACCTTTGCTCATAACACAAAGGACGATAGCATCTGCCATACCTGTCACTCCTCTCATACCTCTAGGCGTGCAGATTTACTTGTCAATAAGATTGATACACTTTGCAAGGATT
>JAGLUZ010000023.1 GCA_023134165.1 Deltaproteobacteria bacterium
TTCTTCAAAGCGTAGCATGCCGTCTCTGACGGCTAAAAGATATACTTTTAAATTACTTACTGTTTTATTTGAGTTTAACAAGGCCAGATGCTTTATTTAAAACTTCTTCAAAGCGTAGCATGCCGTCTGTAACGGCATCAGCAATCTTTGCGTGTGTTTTTTTTCTTGCAAGAGCTCTCTCTTCTTTTCTGTTGGAGATAAAGCCAACTTCAAGGAGAATGGCCGGCATGGTTGCTCCCATGAGGACGTAAAAGGGCGCTTGTTTTACGCCCCTATTCTCACCCCGTAGTGCCTTAACAAGTGGGTTATGGATGGACTCGGCAAGTCTTGAACTCTCGTGGTGTGCATTGGATTTTGTGAGATCCCAGAGGATAGCCTCTATCTCACTCGTTGGTGCGCCGTGGGTCTTGCCCTCAAGTTTTACGACCTCGTTCTCAAAGGCCGCTACTTTTCGGGCCTCATTATCGGATGCTTCGTAACTTAAAAAATACGTCTCAATCCCTTTGGCGGCTCTCCTTGTGGAGGCGTTTGCGTGGATACTAATAAATATATCTGCTTTTTCTTTATTGGCAAAGGTTGTTCTCTCTGATAATGTCAGGTAGGTGTCTGTATCTCGTGTTAATAAAACCTTTGCCCCAAGTGCGCGTCTAAGGCTAATCTGCAGTTCCTTTGCAACCTTTAGGGTTACATCTTTTTCATTAAGCCCGGAAGCCCCTATTGCCCCGTAGTCTTTGCCACCGTGCCCTGGATCTAGTACAATTAGCTTAATGGTACCTGGCTCTTTAAATGGAATTGCTTTTAGGTCTACCTCGGTATTAGTACTCTCAAAGATTGTATCAGTGCTAGGAGTCTCACCTGAGGAAGAACTATTCGCAGGGGCTAGGTTGGAGCCAACAGGGAAGGCCTCTGCCACATAAGCAAGGAGCGCGAATATTGCCAAGCCCATAAAAGCGGGAGCTAGAGTTTTTAAGATTTTTTGCATTTTTTATTTTAGGTTTAAGTGTTCCTATTGTCAATGAAAACTTAAAGTACTCAAGAGATTTTTTTTGAATTTTATAATTGTAATAGGTATCAGTGGATTCTTTGAGTTTATGCTCTACTTCGTTGCATTTAACTCTTGATTATGTAATATTCTACTTTATTCATATTAGTAGTCTTAGAGAAAAAAACCGTAAGAATAAAACTAGATTTTCTCGTAAGATAGATAAGAGGTAGATAGATAATGCTTTGGCTTCAGTTCTTAGTATGTTCTTTGATTATAGTTGCAAGCGGGGTTACTCTCTCAAAGTACGGTGATGTGCTTGCCGAGAAGACAGGCCTTGGTGGAGCATGGATTGGACTTATCTTAATGGCAAGTGTTACCTCTCTACCTGAGTTAATTGCCGGTATAAGTAGTGTGGTCATGGTCAATGCCCCGGATATTGCCGTTGGTGCGGTCATGGGGT
Organism: Deltaproteobacteria bacterium; assembly: GCA_023134165.1. GTDB lineage: Bacteria > Desulfobacterota > GWC2-55-46 > GWC2-55-46 > DRQE01 > JAGLUZ01. Next base: position 1,446 of record JAGLUZ010000023.1, read on the forward strand.
CGTGTGTTTATAATATCGCTATACTTGCCTTTATGGATATCCTAAACGGGCGAAAACCCTTATTTGCAACGGCTGGAGTAGGGCATCTAATAAGTGCTGGCTTTGGTATAATACTAATAAGTATTGTAATTCTTTCAATGCATCTGGTTGATATTCTCCCATCCCTTGGTTATATAGGACTCTATACGCCTGTAATAGTTGTTGTTTATCTTCTGGCTGTTAGGTGTGCGTATTTTTATGAGCGTAAGGTTGTTGCTGAGTTTGTTGAAGACGTAAATGTGAAGCTAAATTACGGTGAGATTACAATGAAGCGCGCTATTCTTGGGTACTCATTAAGTGCGGCCGTGATAATTGCCGCTGCCACGTGGTTGCCTTTTATCGCTGACGCCCTGGGTGAGCAAACAGGACTTGGTAGAACCTTTATGGGGAGTTTCTTTGTTGGTATGACAACCTCACTCCCAGAGCTTGTGGTCTCGATTACAGCCGTTAGAATAGGTGCAACTGATATGGCAATTGCAAACCTGCTTGGGAGTAACCTCTTTAATGTCTTGGTTCTTGCCGTAGATGACCTTTTTTATACCAAAGGCCCAATTCTCTCACATGTGACTAGTACCCACGGCACGATTGGTCTCTTTGCAGTGATTATGACGGCAGTTGTTGTGGTTGGGTTAATATATCGTCCAGAGAAAAAACCATTTTTATCGTTTTGTTGGAGCTCGATTGCTTTAATCTTTATCTGGACATTATCAGTTCTTGCTCTTTATTTGTTAGGGAGTGCGGCGTAAAAAATAGGGGAGTACTTTGGTTAATTGCCATTAAAGTAAGGTCATAAATGTGGTGGTAATTGTCATAGAATTTTTTAAAAAAAAACTCCAAAGCCCTTGACACTTTACGCAACCTTCTGGTATCGTATGTTATAGTCTGTGATGGAGTTCTTCTCTTTTTTGGTTGTCTTTTACTAAATGCGAGTAGTTTTAAAAATTTTAAAAAATCATTGAATTAATATAATTTTTAAGTTTTAAAAAAATGAAAGGAAGGTTAACTATGAATTTTATAATGAAAAATACTTTTAAATTAATAATTTGTGCTCTTCTTGTGGCAGGCCTTGGCCTAACTGGTTGCGGCAAAAAACCTATTAAGACAAAATCCCCAGTAGAGACAGTAAAACCTAAGCCAAAGATAAAGACCCCTAAGGCACCGATTGATATCTCAAGTGGTCGTGATATCCCAGAAGACGTCGCTGTAATAGAGGACGTATTCTTTGACTATAACCGATACTCCGTTAGAGGGGATATGAGGGACGTAATAAAAGAAAATGCCAGAGCCTTAAACTCAGATTCCTCCAAGAGGGTTCTTATTGAAGGTCACTGTGATGAGCGTGGCACTGAGGAATATAATATCGCCCTTGGGGATAGAAGAGCTCAGGCCATAAAAAAATACTTACAAAACCTAGGCGTTAGTTCAAGCCGTATAACAACAAGAAGCTACGGAGAGCAAAAACCATTTTGCGAGCAGTCAACAGAGAGTTGTTGGCAGAGCAATAGAAGAGGCCATCTTGTCGTAAGGTAAATCTTGCAAATTTCAGATTAGTCTTAAACGAAAAGAGCGGCCTCTATTGGTCGCTCTTTTTTTGTTTTTTGGGCAATACGTTAAAAGTAGTGCTATTATAATAATGTAAGGAGAGCCAAGAGAAGGTATGGAACCAGAACTTTTAAAAGAATTACTAATGCCGCTGATTGTTTTTTTTACAGCTTTAGTTATTCTCCTAATAATCAGAAAGATATTCTTTACAAGTATTAACCGCCTAGCCTTTAAGACAGAGACCAAGTTTGATGATATGGTTCTTGGGGTTATAAAGGCTCCGTCCTTTTGGTGGGTCGTAGCAATCTCTCTATATATTGCAATTGGGTCTTCTGCACTACCAACAGAGTACTCTGCCTACGGACTGAAGGCAATTTATGCACTGATTGTTTTCTCTGTTACGCTTGTAGCGGCAAATATATCCACGCGGCTCTTCCAGCGCTCAGTTGATAGCTCGGAGGCAAAGACCCAAGCAACAGGGCTCTCAAAGACGATAATAAAATTTATTATCCTCGCAATTGGTTTTTTAATAATTTTAAATGGGCTTGGGGTCTCTGTAACGCCACTCCTAACAGCCCTTGGCGTAGGAGGTTTGGCTGTTGCTCTTGCACTTCAAGATACGCTCTCAAATCTCTTTGCTGGTGTACATATCATCGTCGAGCGGCCACTTAGGGTTGGGGATTATGTTAAACTTGATAGTGGTGAAGAGGGGTACGTCTCTGATATTGGGTGGAGGACGACAAAGATACGAAAACTTGGGAATAATCTAATTATTATTCCAAATAATCGTCTTGCACAGTCTACGATAACTAATTTTAATATGCCTGAGAAGCGTATGAGCCTCTTAATCCCTGTAGGTGTTAGCTATGATAATGACCCTCAGGTGATTGAAGATATACTCTTGGAGGTTGCTAAGGGGGCAGTAGGAAATCTAAAGGGGCTTGCCACAGAGCGAGACCCGATTGTTCGCTTTAGCCCTGGCTTTGGGGATTCTTCCTTAGATTTTACGCTCATTTGTCAGGTAACAGAGTTTGTAGATCAGTATCTTGTCCAAAGTGAGCTTAGAAAATTAATATTCAAACGCTTTAAAGAAGAAGGGGTAGAGATTCCCTTCCCAGTTAGAACGGTTTATCTAAAAAAAGAGCCAGACGGGGTATAGAAGGTTTTTTGAACTGCAAGACCTTACTTGATTTTGTTACTGCGGTTTAAAAGGAATCAAATGAGGCGTAGAAGTTAGAGGTTTTTTTTGATTTCCAAGACACTATTTGTTTTGTAAGTGTGGTTGGAAAAAAACCAGACGAGGCATAGATGGCAGAGGCATTTAAATTTCAAGAGTGTGTTCCGATTGTAAAGTTAACTGGTAGGAATGCAAGTGACATTGTGGAGTTTGTAGAGATACTAAAGAGTGTGAGTATTGGGAGTATCTTCTATCACATGCACCAGTATTTTTTAAAGCCCCATATCGTTGCCCCAGACTATCCAAATGACTTTGCTCTTTGGGCGGCCTCTGCCTTAGAGGATAAAGTTCTAGCTGAAAAATTTGCAAACCTAAATCCCTACGAGTTCTCAAAGATTGAGGATGTTAGGGCTGAGCTTATCCGCATAGTTGACGCACACCTAATGGAGTGTTCTGCACCGAGGCCTGTAATTCGAGGTAAGGAATTTTTCTTTAATGAGGCCGTAACGATTGTGATACCAACGGGGCTTACGGCCTCAAATTTGGAGGAATTCAGGGACGCACTTCAGAAGGTTGACCGCTCTAGCCTTTATTTTCATTTTTATGAGGCAAGGCTTAGACTTGAAAATGAGTTTGATGACTTTAGTAGGTTCTTTAGTGATTGCCCGGAACTAGGGTGTTTAAAGCTTGCGGAAAAAATAAAACGACTAGACCCGTATATGTACTCAACAGATGTTTTAAGGGAGAAGCTCCTCTTTATACTAGAGAGGGAGCTTCAGAGAAAATAATGAATGTAGAAGATTATAGAGGCATTGCCGAAGAGGGCGAGTTAACTGCCATATTAGAGATGGCCAAGGTGTTGCGTGGGAAGACAATGCTCCACGTAAACTCCACCTCTGAGGGCGGAGGTGTGGCTGAGCTTCTCCAGAGAATGCTCCCAATCTTTAAGGGGCTTGGCATAAATGCCAGGTGGGAGGTGCTTGACGGGACAGAGCCTTTCTTTGAGGTAACAAAGCGAATTCACAATACACTCCAAGGGCTTGGGAGTGCTCCTTCAAAAAAAATGTGGGATGTCTTTGAGGCAGTTAATGAAAAAAATGCCAAAAGACTTGACCTTGATGCTGACCTTGTCTTTATCC
>JAGLUZ010000024.1 GCA_023134165.1 Deltaproteobacteria bacterium
ACCTCCAAAAAAATACTTTTATTTTATATTTTAACAATAGCAGAAGAATAATCTTTAGGCAAATAACGAAACTTTTTAAAAAATAAGGACAAACAAAAAAAAGGCTCGCTGGATTATCCAACGAGCCTTGAAACTTTTTAATCTTTTTTTATGAGCAAACTACTTCTCGCCTTCTACCTCACTTAGTCCAGCGACGTGAACCTTGCCAGCGGCAATCTCACGAAGTGCGGTTACAACAGGCCTGTTACTGGTCTCAACAAGAGGCTTAGCACCCTTTACAAGTACACGCGCCCGCTGAGCGGCTACGCGAACAAGTGCAAACCTTGATGGTATCTCAAGTAGTGAATCTTCAATAGTTATTCTTGCCATGTCTTTTCTCCTTTATATCGTACAAAACTATAGTACCTGTAAAATGAAAAAATATCAAGAAATTAAAACTTTATCCAAGAAAACCATTCTTAGACCTTAGAATCTATTATCTCTGATAATTGTTTAAATGATTCTTCTAGGACGTTATTTACAATACAAAAGTCATATTCCTTACTTTTCTCCATCTCATCCCTTGCTGTAATGAGCCTATCTTTAAGCTCATTTATGGCAAGGTTACCCCTATCCCTCAAGCGAGCCTCGCAAACCTCTAGGGACGGCGGGGATACGAAGATAAAGACACCGTCTTTAAATATTTTTTTTAGTTGCTCTGCACCCTGAACATCTATATCAAGGAGTACATTTATGCCGTCCTTTAAAAGATCCTCAAGATCCTCTCTAGCCGTGCCATACTTTCTGCCGTGTACGCCTGCAAACTCTACAAACTCACCAGAGCTAGCCATCTCGTCAAAGGTTTTGTCATCTATAAAGTTATAGTCAAAACCATCACGCTCGCCAGGCCTTGGCTTACGTGTTGTGTAAGAGATTGAAAAAACAAGCTCTTCGTAACGAGCAACTGCCATATTCCCAAGGGTTGATTTTCCAGCACCTGAGGGGCCAGAGAGTATAAATAAAATTCCGTTTTTTTTCATAAAAAATTCCTACTCTATATTTTGAACCTGCTCGCGTACTTTCTCTAACTCACCTTTTATCTCTACAACCAACTGCGTGACCTCTGCGTCCGGGGTCTTGGAGCTAACGGTATTTGCCTCACGCAGAAGTTCTTGGCATAAAAAATCAAGCCTTCTACCAACAGGCTCGTCAGTCTCTAGGTACTTCTTAGCCTCATTAATGTGGATAAAAAACCTCGTCACCTCTTCTGCAATATTTGTTTTATCAGCAAAGATTGCCGCCTCTGTTACGAGCCTCTCTTCATCAAAACCCACAGAAGATAAGACGCCCTCACCACTACGTAACTCATCAAGGTGCGCAACTATTGCGTCTCTGTATTTTTCAATACTTTTCTCAAGTCGACCCTGGTACTGCTCTACTACCTCTGGAATTTTTTTCTCCACAGAGGTTAAAAGTGCGCCAACTGTTTCAAGTTTTTCTAAAAGGTCTGCTTTTAGAGCAACCCCTTCACGGGTTCGCATATTCAAGGTCTCTTCAGAGGCAACCCTAACTGCCTCAATTAAACTCTTTAAAGTTTCCTCTTCGCCTGCGTCTGAGTCGGTCGCAGTACCTCCAAATATATTACTAAGGCCCAAGACAAACTCAACAGAGGGTTCACCTTTTAGGGAAAATTTTTCCCTAAGCTCTTTTGCACCTTTTAAGTAGGACTCAATAAGGTTGGTATTAAGGAGGCTTTCACCTCCACTGCTACCAACAAAATTAATAAAAACAGAGACCGAGCCACGTGAGAATTTTTTCTTAAGTTCACCTCGAAGCTCTGCCTCAAAACGCAGAAACCTCTGCGGAGCGCGAACTTTAATATCAAGGTGGCGATGATTAAGGGTCTTTATCTCAAGAGAAAAACTTTCTTCAACGCCCGAGGTCTTCGCGCAAAAATCTGCCCGTCCGTACCCAGTCATTGAAATAATAGACGACTTTGCCATAAATATTTACGCTTCCTTTAGCCTTTCTTGAACAGCCAGGAGTAACTCCTTTGGCTCTACAGTTGCAGTTCCTACTTTGCCGACAACAATTCCAGCCGCTAGATTTGCAAGAACAGCGGCCTCCTTATAACTTGCCCCTGAGGCAAGTGAAAGAGCAAGCACGCCCATCACAGTATCCCCAGCTCCGCTAACATCATAGACCTCACGAGCAACAGTTGGAATATGAGTCTCTGAGCCTTCCTCAAAAAGACTCATTCCGTGCTCACCTCTGGTTATTAATAGTGCCTCTGAACCAAGGCTTCCCATAAGAAGTTTGCCTGCCATCTGGAGTGTCTCTGAATCTTTAATCTCAATTCCAGAGGCTTGGCTTGCCTCCAGATTATTTGGGGTAACAAAAGTTGTACCGCCGTATGAATCAAAGTTCTCCACCTTTGGGTCTACAAGCACGGGCTTTGGTTTTCCGCTACGTCTACTGCCAGTCGCAAGCTCTGTGATTAACCAAACAAGCTCTTCAGTGATAAGCCCCTTGGCATAATCAGAGATAACAATAACATCATAGGAGTGGATTGACTTTGTTATAAATGCTGAGATTTTTTCCATTACTACAGGTCTTGGCGTCTCTTTATCCTCTCGGTCAAACCTAACAACTTGTTGACTGTGTGCTATGACCCTGGTCTTTACCGTTGTCGGTCTTTTTGAGTCAACTATTACGCCACCTACGGCAATGCCTTTTTTTGAGAGCATCTTCTTTAAGACTCGTCCGTTATCATCACTACCTACGACACCAACGGCTGAAGAACTACCTCCGAGGCTATCAATATTTGCTGCGACATTTGCACTACCTCCAAGCAGTAGAGTCTCGCTCTTTACCTCCACCACAGGCACGGGGGCTTCCGGGGAGATACGCTTCACACTCCCCCAGATGAAATTATCCATTATAAGATCGCCGATGACCAAGACCTTTGCTTTCTTAAATCTATTTATTATTGTTCGTGCCTTTTTGGCAGTAAGCAGTTTTTTCATTAATTAATCTCCGCCACAAACTTTAATTTTTTATAAAATAAAATCGTAAAAGAAAAAACAAAACCTAAAGGTTTTCCTTATACCAATCAATTGATAACTTTAGACCGCTCGAAAAATCAATCTCCGGGTCGTAACTAAGTGCTTTTTTTGCATTACTAATATCAGCAAAACTGTGACGAATATCACCAACCCTTTCTTCCCCGTAAATAGGATCTATATCACTTTTGCCAAGAAGCTCTCTAATAGCTTCATACAATTTATTTAGCGTAACACGACCTCCGTAAGCAATATTAAATGCCTTTCCTGATACCAACTCAGGAGCAAATACAGCCTTGATATTTGCCTCCACTACATTATCAATGTAGGTAAAATCTCGTGAGGTTTCGCCGTCACCATTAATCATTGGAGCCTCGTTCTTTAACAGTTTGCTTACAAAAATTGGTATCACAGCGGCATACGGAGAGAGTGCATCTTGGCGAGGGCCAAAAACATTAAAGTACCTAAGCCCAACAGTAGAGAGACCATACGAGTTTTTAAATGCCGCCCCGTAAAGTTCATTTGAGCACTTTGTAACTGCATACGGAGAGAGCGGCATTCCCTCGTCACCCTCAACCTTTGGTAATTTCTCTGCGTCACCGTAAACCGAGGAAGAGGACGCATAGACAAAACGCTTAATGCCAGCGTCCTTCGTAGCAACCATCATATTTAGTGTGCCACCAATATTTATCTCACTCGAGGTTAGCGGGTCTTCAACTGAACGGGGGACTGAGCCAAGAGCCGCATTATGGATAACAAAGTCAGCACCACGCACTGCCTCTGCGCACGCCTCGGGTTCCCTAATATCACCTTCAATAAAAGAGAAAGAACCATCAATCTTTTTTGCAAAGTCCTTTATCTCTTCAATATTCCTCTTACTACCGGTCATAAAATTATCCAAAACCTTTACTTTTTGACCAAGCTCAAGTAGCTTTAGAGCTAGATTTGAGCCAATAAAACCAGCTCCACCAGTTAAGGTAAAGGAATATTTTTTTTTGTCTAGCATAGGGTACTTCATAAAACCTCCGTCTTGCTTCTCTCTCTAAGCTTTGCGTCGTGCGCTGAGATTTGCATAGATTTCTTTAGAATACTCTTTATCTTTATTTTTTCACCCGAATTAAAGCCGCTTTCTTTCTTATCCAAATAAGCTTGCGTAAAACGCAAGATATCTGTCCTTGAAAAATTATCTGTACGCATGGCCGAGAAGACAAACTGTGCTAAGTCCTTTCGAACCCATCTCCAGACAGGGCTCTCTCTTTTGCATACGCGCTGGAGATCCATTAAAAAAATATCTTCGGTCTTTTGATTTAAAAAAAAATGTACTAGATAAAAATCTTGATGATTTAAACCCAGCCCATGAAACTTTTTTGCAAAACTTCCTAGGCGTCTGATAATACGCCTCTTCTCGTGAACCCCATCCATGCCATTTTTATCAAAGGTTAAGGTTGGGATAAAATCTGAGGCCCTCTGAGTATCAATCACCTCTTCTGTTAAGGTAAGAGATTTTTCTTCCTTACCCTCACCAGAGGAACCAAAGGCAATGACAGTTGGAGCAGGAAAACCTAGGCTTGCCATAAGGAGTGTCATCTCCCATTCATTTCTTGCGTCTTCCTTGCCAGAATTTAAAAAAAATGATTTCAATCTTTCTGTTACGGTTGGGGCTTTACCTCCGTAGTGTCTCTTTAAAAAAAAACCCCTTTCACTACCGCTTTCGATCCTAACAACAGAGCGTATTTTTTTTTCTTTTACAAATTGACCACCACTAAAATTCATTAGGTTCTCAAAGGAGTCTAAATTTAATTTCTTTAGAGGTTCTAAAAAACCTTTATTTATAAGCAACCCGTTTTGGGTTATAAAATCGGGCTTCTTCACTGGCTAACCTTAAATGCTTTTTTTGCTAAATCTCCAATCTCGTCAATATCAAGTTTGGTACTAACTTCAGCACCAAGTTCACGAAACAAGATTGGGAAGAAAATATTTGCTGTCCAGTCTTCGGCTCCAGGACGAACTTCGCTAAGCTCTAGGGCGTATCTGTAAAATCTGATTAGATCTTTTTTAATGCATTTAAGGGGTATTTTTTCTAATGTCTCAAAGACCTCTGCTTGATCCATATCAACGAAATAAATCTCCTCGCCTCCGCCGCCTATGCCAGTGACTAAGATATTAGACCACTTTAAATCGCCGTGCCTGACGCCACCCTTATAAAGATTAGCGGTTGCTCTGGCAAGTATTTCTGCAAAATCAGGAGCCTCATTAAATTCACCGTCTTTATACAAGACCGCTAAATTTTCTGAGTTTTTTATTGCTCTTGAAAAAAAATAAGATTCCCCTTTGCCTTTATTTGGCTCAAGAAAACCAATTGGCTCTGGCAAAGGTAGCTCCCTTTTGATCAGCTCCAAGGTCTTCTCAAAAAGTCCCTTGGCCTTACCTTTAGAGAATTTTTTAAAAAATTCTCTAATAACTCCCTTACGCTTAAAACGTTTAACACAGATATCAAAACCAAGCCCAAAACCACCTGAGACCACAGCAATACTTGTTGTGGTTCCGTCTTTAATTATTCTAGAGCCATCGTAATCTGAAAAGATTTTTTCTACCTCTACTGTTATTCCGTGGAATATTTCATCCTCTACTTTCTTCATCTTTGGCCACTTTAAAAACACCCCATGTAGCGCACCACCCCTGACCTCTACTTCTTTATATTTTTCCATGATATTTTTCTACTTGGTTTGTCCCTTACGTGCGACAACAATAATTGAGCCAGAGAAGTAGGGCCAAATCCACGTAAGCAACCTTGGTATCTGATACCTCAATTTAAAAAGATTCTTTTTCTCGTACCATTTGCTTTTATTTGAAAACACAACTTCTTCTACAGCAAAACCATAACGCCTAAGCAGTTCTGTTATCGTAATAGGGTCATACCAACAGGTATGCTCCGAATGGACTTTAATCTTACCTCGCCTAAGAATCCTATAAAAACTTGCAATTCCAAAAGCATTAGAGGTGGACAAGATAAAGACTCCATCATCTTTCAGGTGACGAGCAACACCTTCTAGAAATAAACCTTGGTTACTTAGATGCTCAATCACTTCTCCAGCAACGATACAATCAAACTTTTTTCCAAGCTCCATTGTCTCTGCATTTGCTTGAAGTACATTAAAGCCCTCTGCGCGCATAGCCTCTGCACCGGCTTCATCTAAATCCACCCCAAGAAGTTCAGAAGCATTATCTTTTAAAAAAATATGAAGCCCAGTGCTCATAAACTTTCTAACCCCACCGGGGCGAAAATCCACACAACCTACATCCAAGACACTCTTATCTTTAACGTATGGTTCTATAACTTCAATTCTATTTTTAACTAATCTATAGGACATAATCTATAACTGTACAAGTAATTAAACACCACTTTCCTTATTATAAGAAGCAAGTTTTAATCGATAGTAATTTGCCTTTAGCGATAAAGGACGAAGCCCTAATGCTTTCTTTAACCTAATGGCTAGAGCCATGCGTTTTTCTCCAACCTTAAATCCAATCTTTAAGTACTTCAAGAGCTCACTAAAGAGCTGCTCTTTTATAATGTTTCTTAATTCAACCTTCTCGCTTATCTCCTCAACGCGACTTAAAAGTTTCTCAAAGGATAGAATTTTTTCACTACGCATCCAAAAGGGTTTTCCCTTTGAGATATTAGTTCCGTGGTGTCGGTAATCAACAACAGGCTCGTCTAGGAAAGCCACTTCCTTAAATACCACAAGAAGATACCGTATATAGGTATCTTCTGTATAAAAATCTTCATCAAAACCACCAACTTCTCTTAGTGCGCTTGTACGGCTCATTCCCGTATGAAAAGTAATTATTGCTTTATTCTGTACAAACTCCTCAAATGTATGAAGTTCACTATCAAAGCCTGGTTTTTCCTTATCACCAGAGGGCTCTATCAGAACACCTTGCGCATCAATGGCTCGGATTCTTCCAAAGACAACATCAGCGGATTTATGAGCCTCCATATACTCGACGCGTCTTGAGATAGAAGTCGGTGGGAGCAAATCATCAGAGCAGAGCTCACAAAAATACTCACCACTTGCTTGCTTAAGCCCAAGGCTCATTGTCTTCCCAACACCTTCATTTTTTTTAGTGGTGTACTTAATCTCAAAATCTGTCTCTGAGATGAACTTTTTTATAACCTCATCAGTCTTGTCTGTTGAACCATCATTAATGACTATCAACTCAATATTTGGATAATCCTGAGAGGTAATACTCTTTAAGCAATCGGAAATATAAGACGAGTGATTGTAGGTTGGAACAACGACACTTACAAGAGGGAACTTCTCTAAAGATTTATTTATATTATTTTTTTTATCATTCATAAGAAACATTACAGTTAAAAAAATAAAGAAGAACTATTCCATAATCTCCTCATAAACCTTCTCTATGCGAGCGCACATCATCTCCTTTGAAAAATCCTTTTGAACCCGCATCTTTGCATCTGCCCCCATTGTGGCTCTTTTCTCTTCAGACAAAGACCCGTATGCAACCATTGCCTTTGCAAGTGCAACAGCATCTTCAGCCTCTACAAGGCGAGCAAACCCATCACTGACAACCTCTGGGATTCCACCAACACGCGAGGCAACTACTGGGAGTTTTGCGACCATGGCCTCAAGAAGTCCAAGCGGGAGACCTTCGGCAAGAGAGGGAAATACAAAGACATCAAGGGCATGCAAAAGCTCTGGGACGTTACGAGTAAAACCAATGAACTTAATTTTTTCAGAAAGACCAAGCTCTTCAGCCTGCTTAGTTAGCTCTGCGCGAAGAGAGCCATCGCCTGCGATAATAAGTTTGGCAGTCGGCAACTGCACTGATACGTCTTTAAAGGCATTTATTAAAATATTATGCCCTTTTGTAGGGACAAGCCTTCCAACTGTACCAAAGGCTATTGTATCAGTGTTGAGGGCAAGGGCTTTTCTTGCTCCAGCTCGAACCTCAGGGCCTCTCTCAATTCTTTTAATATCCACTCCGTTCCATACTGCTATTGCCTTAACAGTAGCAAGCGAGGGATTTGTTTGCAACACGTCAACCCTAACCCCCTTTGATACCGCTATAACCTTCGCAACTTTTCTAAATATTATAGAATTAATAATTCGCCTAAGGCCACCTCTCGTGCGATTAAGGCCGTGCACGTGTGAGACAATGTAAGGTATGCGAGCAAAGAAAGCCGCAACTGTTCCAATTAGAGTTGGCTTGTGACGATGACAGTGAATTATATCTGGCTTATCTTTCTTTAAAGCCTCAAGAAGGGCGCGTATCATCTTAACCTTAGATTTTGCGATATATTCCTTGGTCTCGTCCTCTAAGTAAAAAACATGACACTTTTTATCCAAGGAATTTTTTCCGTCAAAAGATCCAGTCAGGTAACAAACCCTAACAGCATATTCTTCGGGATTAATACCAAGCACCATATCGTTAATGAGGTTATAGTCCCCTGTGTATCGCCATATCAAGAAGAGAACTTTTACCTTTTCTTTTTTTACGTCCATCTAAAAAAACCTCACTGCTTACTTAGAGCTAGAATTTAAAATATTTCTTTCAAACGATTCTTATAGATTACTTTTAAGTGAAAAAAAATGTGCTTTTATACAGAACCACCAAGGCCGCCGTATTTCTCTAGCCTCTTATCAGTAATAGCCCAGACCTCTCTTGCAAGTTCTTTCTTCATCACGCCGAGCTTGCTAAAGGCTGAGAGATAGCTTACAAAAAACCTCATCCGCTCTACTTGAGAAAGGTCTGAGAGGAATATCATATTAAGTTGCACGAGGTTTCTTAAGATAAGTTTCCTTGGAATCTCTTTAAATCTCCTATTACTTTCATTATCAATAAAATAAATCTCAGGCTTTAAACTCTCTAAACCTTTTACAAGTATATTATCTGGCCTTAGGTCGCCGTGGGCAATTCCAAGGAAATGAAGCCTACCGATAGTAAGGCCAAGTGTCTTCATAAGAACGCGTCTTTGCTTTAAAATAAATTCATCTTTGGTAGCATCTGAGACTCGCTTTAGCTTAGTGCTTAAGAGTGTGAAAATCCCTGTTGCATCATTTATAAATTCAGTTAAAAGAAAATTCTTCTCTGGCAACCCCATCTTTCGCCTCACGCCCCAGGCCTGCATAGGTGGGGTAAGGAAACCCTCCTTAATAAGTTCACACCCAGAGAGCCAAGACCGCTGGGCTCTAGTTTTTTTTATGCGTGCCTTTATGGTCTCAAAAAAACCTCTTAAAAGAAATATCTTAAGTACGTAGAATTTACCATTAAACTCAAAGCTCCAAAGATTTGTCATGATAGAGCTTTTTATTCGTCTCCAGTCTTTTGGAAAACTACCTTCTAGAAGTACAACTCTTAGTTGCTCTAATAATTTGTCTCCGGAAAGTATTTTATCACGCTCAACCACCCACCCGTGACCAAGATTAATTATCTCTATGTTTTTTTTCATACTTTAGGTACATAAAAAATATTTATAATAAGAAAAGATTATATCAAAATTAAGACTTATAACAAAACCCCAAAAGGGCATCTTTAAGTCAAAACTGGAAATTATTTTATGACCTTACATCCGTAACCATTAGTCCATTTTTGTTTCTTATCAAAAGAATCCAAGGAACTAACTATTAACGGCAAGACTATGCTAAATAAAATCTTGGAGATTGGTTCAAGTGGAAGAAAGAGTAGCTTCCAACCAATTGATCTTTTATTACTAAATAAATACCTATGTACAGGCGAGATACGGTCGCCAAGAAAGAAGAAGAAACCACCAAACGGCTTTACATACTCAACTTTAAAGCCTGCTTCCTCAAAGAGAAACCGAAGCCCAAATGAGGTATACCTAAAATAATCGTGCGGGGTTTGATGCTCTTTAAAACCTTGCGGTGCAGAGAGATACAATTTACCTCCGGGTTTAAGTATTCGGTAAAGTTCCTTTACAAAATCCCCTGGCAGATTTATATGCTCTAACACCTGAGTGCAGAGTACGGCATCAAAGGTATTATCCTCAAAAGGTAGTTGGAGCAGATTTGCAAGAACATCTAGGTTTGTATAATCCCAGTCCCCTTTACCAAGACCGAAATCAACGGAGTAGTATTTTAAATGCGAAAAATGTGGTTTATACCAACACTCGCCTGCACCAGCGTCAAGGAGTAAGGTTTCAGCAGGTAACTCCTTACCTACGTTTTCAGCAAACTCATCAATACAGAGCCTGCCCCTATCGAGTCTTTTCCTTAAACTGTGTGGTAGAAATCTCTTAACATTCATTATCTTTTTTCCTTCTATAAAATAATAATATTTTTTAAACCAAATCCTCAATCACATTTAAAAGTTTTGGTGCAGTTGCTGAGAGTGAGTATTTTTCCTCTAAACTTCTCCTACCTGAGGCACCAAGTTCAGCCCTAAGAACTGGGTCTTTTATAAGTCTAACAAGTGAATCAACCCAAGCCGAAGTACCACTTGCAAGAATACCATTACTGCTAGACTTTAAAATATCTTGATTTACCCCAACAGGTGAGGCGATTGAAGCAACCCCGGAGGCCATATATTGAAGGAGCTTAAAGCCGCACTTTCCCCTTGACCACGGATCCGCTGTAAGCGGCATAAGACCAATATCAAACCCCCTAAGGTCACTTGGTTCATCATCAAAAGACCACTTTTTATTCTCTACAGGCATCCCGCCAGCACTTGCCTCATACTCAACGTCAGCAATGACGCGGAGAATAGTCTCAGGGCAAAGCTTGTGAACTTTATCAAGAATTTTTCTAATTCCCTCAAGATAGAAGAGAGTTGAGCGACTTCCCATCCAACCAAGAACAATCTCAGTTGGGTTCTCTGTTTTATAGGTTTTTTTACCGTACCTGCTGGTATCCACAGGAGTTGGTATTACCTCAATATTTTTTGAAAACCTGCTGGCAAGCTCGCGCAGGTTGGTGTTCCCTGCGATAACAAGATCAGCACTACCTACAGTTCTCTCAAAGCGTTTCTGCCTTGAGGGGTCGCTCTGCGTACCTGTTTCTGCCTGAGCACCACTATCTTTATACATGACTGCATCATCAAAGTCATAGATAAGTTTTTTTGAATTTTTCCTAAGAGCCCTAAAATCTAGAAAACCAAAGAGCCTTTTTTGTAAGAAAACTACATCAAATTCAGATAGGGCACTAAAGAAACTTCTCCTCTCAAAGGAACCCTTTGGAATGAGTTGCACCTCATAGTTCCAGCCCTTTTCTTCGATAAAAGGCAGGTACTGGAGAAGACGAAAACGTGCACTTGGTTTTTCAAGCCGAGTTGTTAAAAAAACTATATTCATAAAATTTTATTCAAAACCTTTAATTAATTTTTTAAAAAATTTATAACGCCTTCTTATCTAGAACTTCTCTACATAGAGAGAAGGTCTCTTCCATAGTTCTCTCCCAGGAAAGTTCACTCACTGCCTTGGTAGCTCTCTCTCCCATGGTCGCCCTTAAAGTGGAATCCTGCAAACGGTCAAGATAAAGGCCAAGAGTCTTTGAGTCCTCTGAATCTTTTAAGATAAAGCCACTCTCGCCCTCTTCTATAAACTCTGAAGCTCCATTGCTATCTGTCGTAATTACGGGTAGCCCCGTTGCCATAGCCTCAAGTGTTGCGTTTGAGCAAGGGTCATACTGCGTGGGTAGAACAAAAAAATCTGACCCTCCATAAAACCTCTCAACATCAGTACGTACGCCAGCAAAGATGAGTGAGCTATCTCTTAAACCCTCAGACCTTGCAAGCCTTAAAAATCTTTCTTTTTTTCCGCGGCCAACTACAATTATTACCATATTCTCGTCTCTGCCCTTCATACCACGGATTATGGTCTTTAGTCCCTTTCTCTTCCAGTTATTGGAGACGTAGAGTCCAACAACTTTTTCATCCCCTATACCAAGCTCTCTCCTAAGTGAGGGTCTTTCCTTCTTTACAGCAGGGCTGAAAAGCTCTCGGTCAATGCCATTATAAATAACCCTGACCTTGTCTTGGTCAACCTTAAAATACCTTAAAACATGCCCTTTTACGAGTTTTGAATTTACAATTACAAACCTGCTCTTATCCGCACCGAGTGCACTTATTATCTTTGACTCAAGCCAAACCATAACGAGGTGCACGGGTGATAGAATGTACTTTAAAGTCCTAACAAATGCATTTGGGTACTGAAGTCGCATCCAGTGAGCATGCACCCCGCCGCTTGCACGGTAGATGTCCTGCGGAAAGAACTGGCAAAGCCCAAAGACAACATCAAAGTTTTCTTGACTAAGAAGGGTCTTTATTTTTTTTTGAAAACTAAGATGGCGAAGTGTTCCTTTAAGACCACCGCCCTGCACCTTCACAACCTTTAATCCCTCTGTATCTTCAGCCTCATCAATGCGTTCAGTAAAGACCGTTACCTCACAGCCACCACCAGAGAGACTCTTTGCAAGAGCAACTGAGACTCGCTCTGCCCCTCCCCATGACCGAGAAAACCCCCTTGTCACAAGTGCAATCTTCACTACTTTTTCTGCCAAACCTACTTAACCTCTCCAACAAGAACTATAGATTTTGCATAATCAACGCCAAGGTATTTATGAAGCCACCCCATTAGGTATATCCTTATCAGCCGTTTTAAGAACTGATCATTATAGGTACGGTAAATAACCTTGAGGTTAAAACCAATCTGCTCGGCAAGAGCACCTAAGGACTCGTAACCGTAAGGAGTCTTATGGTCTGTATCCTCCCAGTACCGAGTTGGGTGATTTAGGTTTGGGGTTGATATTATAATACGCCCCCCGCTCTTTAAAAGTTCCTTTAACTCTTGAAGAAGATCGCTACCCTCCTCAAAGTCAAGATGCTCAATTACCTCTGAGAGGACTATAATGTCAAATTTTTCCTTAATCTCGCTTAAGCAGTAATAGTCGTGCTTATTTGCTCGGTCTATATCCATTGTCTTATAAATAACACTTGGATGTTTTTTTACTATCCTCTCGCCGAGTTCTATACTAGATGCCCCGACATCAAGGATAAGTTCACTGCCACCAAGTTCACCCATAACAACATCAAAGAGTTTTTTTGCCAGTGGCAACTCGTAGACAGAAGAATACCGTTTTCTAATGCCTCTACGTTTTTCGTAAAAAGAACTCCAGCTAAATTCTGGGCCTTCGCTATGACACCCTTCTTGATTAGAGGCTTCCATTTTTTCTCCTTCGCTTAATCCATCTGGAGTGAAACCAGAGCCACTGCTCTGGATGTTTTGTGACGATTTTTTCAATCTCAAAAGTAAATCTTCTTGTATTTTCTTTTAGGTCTGCTTCTTTATCCCCAGTGTTTGCAATCTCTACTGGAGGCTCGCATATTATCTTATGCTGGTACTCTAATCCAGCTGTCGTATCTCTAACAATAAAGATTGGTAAAACAAGAGCATGTGTCTTCATCGCAACGGCCGCAAGCCCTTTGCCAGTTGGTGCAGGACGAGAAAAATAATCCACCATCACGGCATCTTTTTTTGGCGGCCTCTGATCAAGGAGTATCCCAAGGATTTCTTTATTCTTTAAGACCTTTAGCATCCCCCTAAGCGCACCTTCCCTCTCTATAACGCCCCCGCCAAAGGCACTTCTTTGAGCCGTAATAAATTTATCAAAGTACTTATTATCAAGAGGGCGAGCAACCACATGAAGAGGAAAACCATTTAAGGCCAAGGCCGCATTTAATAGCTCCCAGCTTCCAAAATGAGCTGATAAAATAATAACCGCTTGCCCGCTCTCAGTGGCGATGCGAAGATTTTCAATCCCCTCAAAACTTACAACTTTGTTTACCCGCTCTTTTGTGAGCGTGCCTATGCGTGCAAACTCAACAATGCTCATCCCTAGGTTTTTGTAGAGTTCCGTAACCTTAACCGAGGCCTCCTGCCGAGTCATCCCTTGGTCGTTCCTTGAGATTCGTGTAAAGGCTTCCCTCATGTCCTCTATGGCAAGGTGCTTCATCTTTGGGGTAAGGACGGGGCTTAAAAAAGCACAGGTACGCCCAATTATTTTTCCTACCCAAGTGGCGACCCCAAGAGGAAGCAACCTAATGAGACGAAGAAAGACTTGAAAAAATGCGTATTGTAAAAAATGTACTACTGGTTTTTTTTCTTTCTCACTCATTAAATATAGAGATACTTATAACTTTTTTTTATTAATTTCATAGTACTAATCATTCTTTAGATTACTCACTAAGACGCGTTGCCTCACTAACGAGCATAACTGGGATGCCGTCCTTTACAGCAAAGAGCAACTTACATGCAGGACAAAGAAGCCCGCTACCTTCTTTTTTCTCTAGCTTTCCCTTACACTCTGGACACGCCAGTATCTCTAATAATTCCTCACTAACCTTTACTTCTTTCTCCGTACTCATAAGAACCTCCGTAAATTTTAAAAAAACTAAGTTTTTGCCTTACCAACTCGGATGTACTCAATCCCGCCAATAATACTAACAAGTGCCATGACAAAGAACCAAATTAAAGAGAGGGCAATTGCTTGTTCACCAGTTGCACCGGCCTTTGAGAAAAGAAAGACAAAAGCACCCTCCCTTATCCCAAGCCCTGAGAGAGAGAGAGGTATCATCGCGATTGCCGTACCAAGGGGGATAAATAAAAAATAATACCCTGGGTGAACCTCCATCCCAATGCCACTGCCGATTATGATGTAGCCTCCGATAACACCAAGCTGGATTATAATTGATATCCCAAATGCCTTAAAGAGACCTTGCCTGTATTTTTTGTAACTCATAAAGACCTTATAAAATGTCTCTATCTTTTGATTTAATCCGTAAAGGTGGATATTTAAGAGTATCTTTACAAACCAATTATGGAGAAAATTTACCCACAGCAAGGCACTTGAAAAAACAAAACCCCCGATGAAAATTAAAAAAGGAATTACGAGCTTTGCACCCCCTATGGAGTTAAGAGTACTGTAACCTATGGCAAGCGAGATTGTCGTTATGAGTATTAGAGCTGTTAGGCCGACGTATCTGTCCATAAAGACAGAGGTTACGGAAAGATCCCCCCTCCCTGTTGCCTTATAAAGATAGTACCCCTTTATAACATCACCACCAATTAGGGTTGGTAGAAAATTATTAAAGAACATCCCTATAAAATACATTGATACAAGTTTTGAATAAGGAACTATAGTGTCCTTTGCAATAAGTATACGCCACCTAAGGGCAGAGACGCACTGCACAGAGGCAAAAATTAAAAGCCCCGAAGCGATTGACAAAGTAGGAACCTCAGTTACAGTCTTCCAAAAAGTAGCTCCGTCCATACGAGAAAAAAGCAGGTACAGAAGCACGCCACTTACGCCTATCTTTAATAATGTAAGAAAGATACTCCTCACTTGCCAAGCACCTTCCTAACAACAAAGATGGGTTTACCCTGACTCTCGTGGTAAACACGGGCTAACATCTCACCGAGAAGCCCCATGACAAGTATCTGCACACCAAGGATTATGCAAAGCACACCTAGCAAGAGAAGCGGGCGACCCCCTATGGCGTGACCAAGAACAATTTTCTCATAAGTTAGGTAAAGCGAAACTGCTCCGCCGAAACCACCCAAGATTAAACCTGCTGGACCAAAGGCGTGAATCGGTCTTGT
>JAGLUZ010000025.1 GCA_023134165.1 Deltaproteobacteria bacterium
GCGGCCTCTGGAATAGGAGCAGGTATTGGCTCAGGTGGAGCTGTAAAAGGAGCAGGCTCTGGTGCTGTTGGCACTGGTGGAGCTACTGGCTCAGGGGTTATAGGTGTAGTAATCTCTTCAACTTCTTCCGGTTCATCTGTTAGGTCAAAGAAACTCGTAACGTCTTCTTCTGTTGCCTCAGCAGGAGCAACAGGTGTCTCAGGCTCTGCTGGTTTTGGTGTCTCGGCAAAATCACTTGCATCCCATATATCGCTTGATGTGCCAACCTCTGGAGCTGGTGGTGGCGTAGGCGGTGTTACAATTGGTGGTGCGGTAGCAACAGGAGGGATAACTGGAGCCTCTGGCACTGGTGTCGGTGCAACTGGTGCAACCGAAGGTGCAGGAGCTGCGGCTATAAGTTCCTTAACTTTACTTAAAAGTTCCTCAGATTCAAAAGGTTTTACAATATGACCGTCAGAGCCGACCTTGGCCGCCTGAGTGGGTTCAATTGGTTCAAATGTTCCAGCCAAGAGAAGCACAGGAGTACTGGCAAGGGCTGGGTCTGCTTTTATTGCCTCGCAGACCTCATAACCATTTTTGCCAGGCATTGCAACATCTGCCATGATAAGGGCAGGAAGTGTTTCCTTTGCTTTTGCAATGGCTGCTTCTCCATCACCCACCACGATTAGTTCATAATCTTCGGATGCGAATGTGAGTGAGATAACTTTTTGTATCGTAATGCTATCGTCTGCTAAGAGAATTTTTTTTGACATGCAATACTTCCTTCCTTGATTTTTACGGTAAGTCTTTACAATTACCATGTAATTGTTGAATTAGTCAAGGGATTTATACCTCTTTAGGAGGTGATGTAGAGGACATTTTTTCTTATTTTTACTTTCTTTCCGTTGTTTTTACATTGACGACAAATAAAGTTATTTGGTAGACTCTTCTATTAGATGTTTAACCTAGACCCATTAACCCTTTTGCTCCTTATTCCTCCGATCTTGTTTGCCCTTACGGCGCATGAATGCGCACACGCTTGGGTGGCTGATCGTCTTGGGGATAATACCGCAAAGATGCTTGGTCGGATTACCTTAAATCCCCTAAAGCACCTTGACCCAATTGGTACTCTTGCAATATTTTTAACTGGTCTCTTTGGTTGGGCAAGACCAGTGCCAGTTAATCCTCGGAATTTTCGCCACCCCACGCGCGACATGATGTGGGTCTCAATAGCAGGGCCAATGACAAATCTCTTTTTGGCGGCTATATTTGCTTTAATAGTAAAGGCCTTGATTTTCTTTGGCGGGCCGTCTTCCTTTGGTGGCACTCTCTATGAGCCGCTCATAACGATGGCCTATATTAGTGTTCGCCTTAATATTGCTCTTGCAATCTTTAATATGATACCTGTACCCCCGCTTGATGGTAGTAAGGCTCTTTTTCATTTTTTACCACCAAGGATGGCAATTAGTTACATGAAATATGAGCACTACGGGTTTTTAATTCTTATGTTGATGATCTTTTCTGGTGCAAGTGGTTACGTCTTGATACCAATTGTAAATTTTACCACAAATATTCTCTTGTGAGGTTTTTTACGTGAAAAAAGAAGCAGAAAAAAAAGAAAAAAATATACCGACTCGTGTTGTTAGCGGGATGCGACCTTCGGGCAAACTCCACCTTGGACACTTCCACGGGGTTTTGGAGAACTGGCTAGAGTTACAAAAAAAACATGAGTGTTTCTTTTTTGTGGCTGATTGGCACGCCCTAACAACAGAGTATGAAGATCCAAGCAAGGTACCAGAGAATACGCTAGAGATGGTACTTGATTGGCTCTCTGTTGGGATTGACCCTGTAAAGTCAGTGATATTTACCCAGAGCGGGGTAAAGGAACACGCCGAGTTATATGTGTTGCTCTCAATGCTAACCCCTCTTGGGTGGTTAGAGCGTAACCCGACCTATAAGGAGCAGTTGGTAGAGTTAAAGAATAGAGACGTAAGAACTTACGGATTTCTTGGGTACCCTGTGCTTCAGACCGCTGATATAATTGTTTATCAGGCGGGGATGGTTCCTGTTGGTATTGATCAAGCTCCCCATATCGAGCTTTCCCGTGAGATAGTAAGGCGTTTTAATCATCTGTACGGCGAGGTCTTTCCTGAGCCGAAAACACTTTTGACAGAGGCAAAAAAAGTGCTTGGAACGGACGGGAGAAAGATGAGCAAGTCTTATGATAATTCAATCTATCTCTCGGATACGCCGGAAGTAATAGAGAAAAAAATGCGCACCATGGTAACTGATACCGCACGCCAAAGAAAGACAGACCCAGGCAACCCAGAGAAGTGTCCTTTCTTTGAGACCTTCCATAAACTCTACTCAGACGAGTCTACAATAGAGTGGGTACACGAGGTATGCACAACAGGTGCTGTTGGTTGCATAGAATGTAAGCAAAGAGTTATCCCAAAGGTATTAGAGACGCTTGAGCCAATACAGAAAAAACGAGCTGAGCTTGAGAAGGACAAGGCCTCTGTGATGGAGACCCTAAAGAAAGATACAGAACGCGCTCGTATTGTTGCAAGAGAGACAATGGAGAAAGTACGTAGTGTTATGTCCCTTGGGTAAGGTAATATATATTTTAGGACGAATTAATAATGGATTATAAAGTAAAGATAGATATATTTGAGGGCCCTCTGGACTTGCTTCTTCATCTTGCAAAGAAGAATAGGGTGGATATCTATGATATCCCGATTGCTGTCATAACAGAGCAGTACCTTGATTATATTGATATGATTAAGTCAATGAACTTGGAGCTTGCTGGTGAGTTTTTGCTAATGGCCTCAAACCTTGTCTATATAAAGAGTAAGATGCTCTTACCGGTAGACGCAGCTGCCCCAGAAGAAGAGGATGATGGGGTTGACCCCAGAGCCGAGTTAATTAAAAAACTTCTTGAGTATCAAAGATTTAAGGCCGCCGCTATTGAGCTTGCAAGTAGAGACTTGCTAGGAAGGGACGTCTTTACCAGAGGCGCACCGTTTCCAATCGGGGATTTGGAAGAGAGCGAGGAGGACGTCTCAGCATTCCTAGATATAAATCTCTTTGATCTGATGGCGGCCTTTAGGGATATACTAAATAAGACCCCGTCAATCCATAAGGTGGATATCACAGTTGACCGCTTTAAGGTAAAGGATAAGATTAACCACATATTGGATACCCTTGGAGAGGGGAAAAGTATTGCCTTTAATGAACTCTTTAAGGATGATTCAAGCAAGGGCGAGGTCATCGTTACCTTTCTTGCAATCCTGGAGCTTGCAAAATTACTTATGTTAAAGGTATATCAGGCTGAAGCAGGGCAGAGTCAGGGGATTCGGGTCTTTCGCTCTGGCGTGGTGGCACCTTCTGGTGAGGGGTTTACTCAGGGAAGCATTGATGATTATGAGGGTAGTGCACAGTAAGAAAAATTAAAGATAAAAATTTATTGTAGTTTTGTTATTTACGGAGGATTTTTTGATGGACAAAGAGACACTAAAACCTGTTATAGAGGCCTTGATTTTTGCAGCCGATCACCCAATCAGTATTGACCGTCTAGCAACTGTGCTTGAAGGTGCAGAGCGTGAGGATATAAAGGCCGCAGTTATTGAGCTTCAGGAAGACTATAGTGGCACTACAGAGGACGGCCTAAGGCGAGGCATCTTTATTGAAGAGGTCGCAGGTGGATTTCAACTTCGCACAAGGGCAGAGCACTCGGCGTGGATAAAGAGATTTTTTAAGGTTGGGATGCAAAAAATAAGCAAGGCCGCTATGGAAACACTTGCAATAGTAGCCTATAAGCAACCACTTATCAGAGCCGAACTTGAGAGTATACGCGGGGTTGATTCGGCAGGCGTTTTAAAGACCTTACTAGAGCGGCGACTTGTAAAGATTGTTGGTCGTCAAGACGCCCCAGGTAGACCTGTACTTTACGGCACAACAAAGGAATTTTTAGAGACCTTTGAGTTAAAAGACCTAGCAGGGCTACCAACCCTAAGAGAGATTGAAGAATTTGAGGATGACTCCGCACTAGAAGGAGACGTTTTAAATATTAATAGTACTGAGACCAAAGACGGCGAGGCAGAGGAATTAGAGGCCAAACCTCTAACAGAGCAAAAGGAAAAGGAAGAGGAAGAAGATGACAAAGAAGATAGTGAAGAAAAAAGCAAAGAGAACTACAACAAAGACAGCACCCAAGGCGAAGAGGTCGACCCAGAACAAGATCAAGACCAAGACCACAACCAAACCGAAGGTAGCCTCACGCAAGACAAGCCAGAGGTCGACCCAGAGCAAGACAGCAACTAAACCAAAGGTTGCTTCACGCAAAACAACGACCAAGGCAGGGGTTAAGTCGCCCTCAAGTAGTGCAAAGAAGACTCAGGAAAGACGCACCAAACCTGGGGCTACCTCACCGAGAGCGGGTACCTCTACGAGAAAAAGAATATATAAAACCCCAAAGAGCAAGCCCCCTTTAAAAGATAGTGAGAGTACGAGTGTACGTCTTCAAAAAGTGCTTGCAAATTTTGGCGTAACATCTAGGCGTAAAGCAGAAGAGCTTATCATTGAGGGTAGAGTCCTTTTAAACGGCGAGGTCGTAAAGGAGCTTGGCACAAAGGCCAACCCGGAGAGAGACCACATCGAGGTGGACGGGCGAATTATTACAGGCAAAGTAGGCCCAAAGGTATACGTACTTCTAAATAAACCAAAGAGCGTTATCAGTGCTGTTACTGACCCAGAGCAACGCCCTGTAGTTATTGATTTCTTAAAGAAAATCAGAGCCAGAGTCTTTCCCATAGGTCGCCTTGATTACGACGCTGAAGGCGTTATCCTTCTAACAAATGACGGTGAGCTTACAAACCGCCTGATTCATCCCAAATATAAAATCGAAAAAAAATACCACGTAAAGGTTCGGGGTATTCCAAATGATAAGGTCATTGCAAAGTTACGTAGCGGTGTTTACCTCGATGACGGTCGGACGCTCCCAGCAAGGGTGACCTTCTTGAGATCCACAAAAGAGAATTCGTGGATTGAGATAACTGTAACTGAGGGGCGTAACCGCCTCATAAAACGAATGTGCCAGCGTGTTGGTCACCCCGTACAAAAGCTAAAACGAGTGGAGTTTGCAGGTATCAAGATTGGCAAATTAAAGCACGGGGAATTTCGCCGCCTAACAGATAGAGAGGTTGCGAGGCTTAAAGGGGAGGAGTAGGATCGGGTTTTGATTCAGGTTACAAGACGGAAAATATTGTACCTGCAGGTTCGATTTTGTAAATTGAACCTAAGTGAACTTGAGTCCACGATTTTAAACAACTAACCCATGCCCCGTTTAAAAGATAAAAACCAAAACACAAAAAAAATCCTAAGTGATTTTTATGAGAAACTTCTAAAAACCTTTGGTTCTCAGGGCTGGTGGCCAGGGCGTACTAACTTTGAGGTGATAGTCGGGGCAATCCTGACGCAAAATACAAACTGGGGTAATGTCGAGCGAGCCATAAAAAACCTAAAAAATGCAAAAGCCCTAAACGTCCAAGGTATGAATGCGTTAGAGGTAGAAAAACTTGCAGAGCTTATTAGACCTTCTGGGTACTTTAATCTAAAGGCCAAGCGGTTAAAGGCATTTTTAAATTATCTTTTTGATAATTACGGAGAAGGTCGAACTAACCTCTCTAAATTTTTAAAGAATCCAATTGAAGATCTTCGCCGTGAGCTTCTCTCTATAAATGGCATTGGCCCGGAAACTGCGGATTCTATTTTGCTCTATGCTGCGTATAAACCTGTCTTTGTACTTGACGCCTACACAAAGAGGCTACTCCATCGTCACGGTCTTGTTGGTGAGAACGCAACCTACGATGAGATGCAATCTTTGTTCATGGATAATCTTAACCATAGCGAGAAAACATTTAATGAATATCACGCCCTAATTGTAAGGACAGGGAAGGATTTTTGTCGCCCAAAAAAACCACTCTGTGAGGAGTGTCCACTCGGAGTATTTTTATAAATTTCATGGAAAATACCATAAAAATAATGGACTCTGTCCTTGCCTCAAAGATTGCCGCTGGTGAGGTTGTCGAACGCCCTGCCTCGGTTGTAAAAGAGCTTATTGAAAATTCCCTAGATGCAGGGGCAACAGAGGTAAATATTTTTCTAACAGAGGGCGGAATAAAAAGCATCAAGGTTGTGGATAATGGGCAGGGACTTAGTAAGGTTGATCTTCCACTTGCCTTTGAACGTCACGCAACAAGTAAGCTAAGTAGTGTTGAGGATTTGGAAGGCATTCAAACAATGGGCTTTCGAGGGGAGGCACTTCCGAGTATTGCCTCAATCTCAAAGGTTACTCTAAAGAGCAGGCAAGTTGGAAGTGAGCTTGGGGTAAGTATTAGAGTTGATGGAGGAGGCCGTCCTGTTATTCTAGACGCGGGGCTTCCTGAGGGAACAATTGTCCAGGTAAATGATATTTTTTTTAATACCCCTGCAAGGCAAAAATTCTTAAGAACACCTTCTACGGAATTTGGGCGAGTTCTTGAACTGATAAGAAGGACAGCCCTATCAAGGCCAGATGTTAGGTTTAGGTTAAGTAACGGAAGTAGCACTGCAATTGATACCCCAAGTGGTACATTAAGTGAGAGGGTGCGTGATATCTTTGGTAGTGAGGTCTTGGAAGATTTGGTTGAGCTTGACCCGTCAAGGATTACCGAGGGTGCGTCCCTTAGTGGTTTTGTTGCCAGGCCTGAGCGTTGCTACCCAACTGGGAAAAATCTCTTTACTTACGTAAACGGGCGTTTTGTTCGTGATAAATCAATAACAAGGGCAGTGAGCCTTGGCTACGCTGGGATGATAGACCGAGGTAGGTATCCTTTTGTTGTAATTGACTTGAAGATACCTGGCGGTGAGGTGGACGTAAATGTTCATCCCGCAAAGACAGAGGTTCGTTTCAGAAGACCTTCCTTTATATTTGATATCATAAAAGGTGGTGTTGGGTTGGCCTTGGCTAGGGCTGGTGCAAAGAAAAGAGAAGGCGGCGATTTTTCTGACCTTAGTGGTGCTACCAGAGAAGCGTACTCACCGCCTGTTACCAGAGGGTATGCCCCAAGGTTTGGCTCTTCAGTGCACGTTGCAAGTGAGGTAGCTTCAAACTGGGCAGAGGCAGAGAGCACTCAAGGTGCAGTATTGCCAGAGATAATGGATGGAGGCAAGGCTATTCAAGAGCCTCTCTTTCTTGAACTTCAAGTCATTGGTCAGCTCTGGGGTGAGTTTATACTAGCAGAGACAAAGGGGAGTTTATGTATAATAGACCAACACGCCGCAGCAGAGCGAATTCGTTTTGAAGAGTTAAAGGCTGCTTTTTATGGGCGTGAGCAGGTTCGAAGTCAGTACTTACTCGTCCCAGAGCGTTTTGAAACAACCCCAGAGGAGAGGGACGCTCTGGTTCGAGCCGTTCCAACCTTAACTGGGCTTGGTTTTGAGATTACCTCTTTTGGTGCTTCATTAAAAGAAGGCGGCGAGACCTTTATTGTAAAGGCCTTGCCAGAGCTCTTGGCTGGTAGGAGTGTTGGAAAATTACTTAGAGAAGTTGCCGAGGAAACAGCAAACTACGGAGGAAGTACGAGTGTAAATGAGGCTCTTGATGCTGTCCTTATGCGGATTGCCTGCCATAGTGTAATTAGGGGGAGCAGAGCACTAAACCCAGAAGAAGCAAGAGCCCTTTTAAGGGACATGAGTGAGATTGACTTCTCTGCTCACTGCCCGCATGGTCGCCCTGTCATGAGGGAGTTTACGAGGGAAGAACTAGAGACCGTCTTTAAACGAAGGTAAAAAGTTTTTTTTGCCAAAACCAAGAATCATAGAAGAGGTCTCAGTTGAGGTCAAGGGGTGGTAGAGAAAGATGACCTTACCAAAGATTATAGTAATCGCTGGGCCTACAGGGGTTGGTAAGAGTAGCCTTGCTGTAGAGCTTGCCCAAGAACTAAACGGGGAGATTATCTCAGCTGATTCTGTTCAGATTTACCGCTATATGGATATAGGTACGGCCAAGCCTTCACTCATAGAGAGGGAGAAAGTTCCGCACCACATGGTGGATATCATTAACCCAGACGCAGATTTTAGTGCCGCTGATTTTGGCAAGCAAGCAGAAGATATTATTACTGATATTACTGCAAGAGGTAAGGTTCCGTTTATTGTAGGTGGCACGGGGCTATATATAAAGGCTCTGACGAAGGGGCTTTTCACTGGCCCTGGCCGTGACGACGCAATTAGAGAGCGACTTATAAATGAGGCTCGTGAATTTGGTAGAGAGGCTCTTCACAAAAGACTTATGGCAATTGACCCAGTTTCGGCAGAGAAGATACACCCAAATAATATCGCCCGTGTGGTGCGTGCAATAGAGGTCTTTGAGGTAAGTGGCAAGCCAATCTCTGAGCTTCATAAAGAACACGCAAAAAACAGTGTAGGTGTAGATGAAAAAAATAAACGCTATAATTGCCTAAATATCGCACTTAATATAGAGCGAGCAGAGCTTTACTCAAAGATAGATAAACGAGTTGATGATATGATGGAGCAAGGGTTAGTAGCCGAGGTTAGAGGATTACTTAAAAGAGGTTACGGCTCACACCTCAACAGTATGCACTCTCTTGGTTATAAAGAGATAATCTCTCATATTGAGGGCGGCGTCTCACTTGAGAGTGCAGTGGTTGAGCTTAAGAAAAATACAAGGCACTATGCCAAGAGACAGCTCACGTGGTTTAGGGGGGACAAATCCTTTAAGTGGTTTGCACCTGCTGATAAAATTGATATAATCAAGGTCATAAGGGATAGGCTTGTTCTTTAGAGCAAGAAAGAATAAGAAAGAAAAAATAAAGGAAAAATAATTTATAATACGGAGTTTTTTTTATGATTAGGTTTAAAGGTTTTTATTCTTTAGTGCTACTTCTAATATCTTTTGTTCTTGTTTTTGCTCTGCCAAGCGGGGCTTATAGCGAGGAAAAACCAGTAATTGTTGAGGCCGAGGGTTTTGCTAGAAAGTCCAGTAGTGGTGAGTACAGGACCACCCAACTTGCCAGAGACGAGGCTGTTAAGGGTTCTGTCCTAGTTGCCCTAAGGCTCTTTATGGATGAGGTTCTTTTAATTGAGAATATGGATTTTATTGAGAGTAATATCTTGGCCTCTTCTAGTAAGTATGTGCTTAATTATAGGATACTTTATCAGGGGTGGATAACTCACTATGACCTTCCAGAGGAAACAGAGGTAGAGGAGACAAAAGAGACCACTGCAAGTGAGGGTAAAAAAACAAGTAGTTCTGCAGCCGCAGATGGTGTTCCTGCTTATCACACAAAGGTTGAGGCCAGAGTTGATATAAGTACCCTAAAAAAAGACATTAAAAAATTTGTTTTTATAGAAGACTACGAGGTCTCTGACATAGAGATTATAATATTTGGTGTTGAGGATTATAAAGATTTTGAGGAAATAAAGTCAAGGCTCTTACTAGTTCCAGGAATAAAGGAGCTTTCTTATAAGTCATTTTTTAGGCGTAAAACAGTCATGACTGCTATGGTTACACTTCCTTTTAATGAGATATTTAATGCACTTAGAAAGGAATTTGCGAGTAATTTTTCTGTCATTCCAACCGGTGGCGGTTGGGGCTCTGGAGCCGAGACCCTAATCCTTAAGCCTATCCTAAGAGGAGGGGCAAGGTAGTGGGAAAAAAGAAAAGAACTACCCATAGCACTCTTCTTGGTCTAGCACTATTAATTTGTGTCTTATCTGGTTGTACCTCAACTTTTTCCTCTAACCTAGGTAAGGATTTTGGCAAGGTCGAGCCAGTAAGTGTCCTTATATTGTCGCCGTACTTTGGCTCT
Organism: Deltaproteobacteria bacterium; assembly: GCA_023134165.1. Taxonomy (GTDB): domain Bacteria; phylum Desulfobacterota; class GWC2-55-46; order GWC2-55-46; family DRQE01; genus JAGLUZ01. The sequence continues at coordinate 9,849 of JAGLUZ010000025.1, forward strand.
GAGGTGGCATTAGCAAATAAAAAAGATGATAATAGTGATGAGATGGTATCTCTAAAGCAACAGGGGGAGATCTTAAAGACCCTCCAAGAGATGACACGCAGAAAATTAGAGAATAAAAATTATAATGTTCTGGTATACGGAAAAAAGGTAAAAGATTATAAAATTGATGACAAAAAAGAACTGAAGGTTGTCCTAGACGTCCTTGCTAAAGACGTATTGACAGAGGCTTTTTTATTTACAGAGATTAGCACTTGGGAGGTTGGGGCTATGCCTCTCTACGCTTCCCTAACAATTGCGGTTAGGTATAAGCTCGTTACCGCAAAGGGTAAAGTACTTTGGGAGGCACGTTACGAGACCTCTGAGTCTGAACTTGGTCTTGATAAAGAGGCCGTGAAGTTTGCGATTCATAATATCTTTGAGCCGCGTTTAGAGAGGCTCTCAACTATGCTCTTTACCTCACTGCCTAAGGCAAAGACCACCGGTGATGATAAGACCGAGGGTCAGAATAAAGACGGTAAAGATGGTGATAAGAGTACAGATGAAAAGGCCAATGAGAAAAAACACTTTGACTGGCTTCCGTAAGTATTTGCCTTGATTTTAACCTAAATTTAGCGAGGACAACATATGACACCTCCTTTTGTATTAAATATACCAAATGTCTTAACTATATTTAGGATTATACTCGTTCCTGTCTTTGCAATCTGCTTTGCCCTTGGTCTGCATACTCAGGCCTTAATCGTCTTTTTTATTGCCGCCATAACAGACGCAATTGATGGTTTTATTGCCAGAAGATTTGATATGGCTACAGATTTTGGCCAAGCAATGGATCCATTGGCAGATAAATTCCTTATGGCAACTGGCGTAGTTGCTTTAACAATTATAGGTTGGTTGCCACTTATTTTTTGTATTGTTGTGGTGCTTCGAGATTTGCTTATTTTTTTTACTTCTCTATTTTTAAAGGTGAAGATTAAAAATCTAAAATTCTTCCCTTCAATTGCAGGAAAAGCAACAACCGCACTACAGGTAGTGACAATTGTATATGCAATGTACTTTGCTTTGCCTTATAATCTTGGTGGGGATTTTTTAAAAATCTTGGTCTACTTTACAATTATTTTGACAATTTTCAGTGGCACTCATTATTTTTTAAGAGAGATGCGTATCAATAAACTTCTGTGGTATAAACCACGATAAAAAGTTAGTTTTTTTCGGTAAAATGTACTATAAATGCATAGTTCTGCACGCAAAAATGCAGTAAAAATGCTTGGTTTTGCAAGAAAAATGCAGGAGAAATCTAATATAAGTCGGATAATACTTGACAAGATTGATAAGGTATATTAAGGTGTAAGTAAGTTATGAGACTAACAACAAAAGGACAATATGCAGTCAGGGCAATGGTTAGCCTGGCTTGTCACAAAGATTCCAACCCTGTGTCACTAAAAGATATCTCTGCTGTAGAGGGGATATCTTTAGCCTACTTGGAGCAACTCTTTGTAAAACTTCGCAAAGGCGAACTTGTTCGTAGTGTCCGTGGTCCGGGCGGTGGGTACGTTCTGGCAAGGGACGCCGCGGCTATTGATGTTGGTGAGGTTATAACTGTAGTAGAGGAACCGCTTAACCCAGTTGCCTGCCTTGATGATGATACCGATGATTGCGAACGTGCCAAGACGTGCATAACGCAGAAGGTTTGGAAGGGGCTTGGCGATAAGATAAAAGAATTTTTAAGCTCTGTTACTATTGAGGATCTCGCCAAAGAGGTTGCCCTTGCAGAAGGTGTAGAGGCTAATGATGAAGGAAGCGTAAGATGCAACACCGAGGTTGCACCGTAAAAATATTTACTTGTTTGTTAATTATTTTACCCTAAGGAGGAAGACTTGAAACAAATTTATCTTGATCACAACGCAACCACTCCGATACTTCCGGAGGTCTTTGATGCAATGGTTCCGTACCTTAAAGAAGAGTGGGGAAATCCCTCAAGTATACACTGGGCAGGAAGGGGGCCAAGAAAGGCTCTTGATGATGCCAGGGAAAAAGTAGCTGAACTTTTAAATTGCTCCCCAGTTGAAATTATATTTACGAGCTCAGGCTCTGAGAGCGATAACCTTGCAATAAAAGGTACTGCTTATTCTAAAAAATCCAAAGGCAATCATATTATTACTACCAAGGTTGAACACCCAGCTGTTCTCAGCACCTGCAAGTACTTGGAACGCGAGGGTTTTGAGGTCACCTACCTTGGTGTTGATGCTGATGGGATGATTAGTCTTGATGAATTAAAATCCGCTATTACCGATAAGACAATACTCATTACCATAATGATGGCAAATAACGAGACAGGGGTAATATTCCCAATTGAAGAGATTGGCCAGATTGCACGCGAGCGGAAGATAGTTTTTCATACCGATGCAGTGCAAGGTGCAGGTAAGATTGCAATTGATACAAAGACCCTAAATGCAGATCTCATAACTATCTCAGGGCACAAGTTGTACGGCCCAAAAGGTGTTGGTCTTTTGTATGTAAAACGCGGAGCAAGGGTAGTACCTCTTATCCACGGTGGTCATCACGAGCGTAACAGAAGAGGTGGTACAGAGGATTTAGCTGGAATAGTAGGTTTTGCAAAGGCCTTTGAGATAGCTCTTAGGGATATGAAAAAAGAAGAGGAACATTTAATTGAACTTCGCACAAGGCTTGAAGAAGGTTTGAGTGAAAAAATTCCGCACGTAAAACTAAACGGCCACAAAGATAAGAGACTTCCAAATACAGCAAACATTAGCTTTGAATTTGTTGAGGGTGAGTCACTTCTCCTAAGCCTTGATATGTTAGGGGTAGCCGCCTCAAGTGGTTCGGCCTGCACTTCTGGGAGTTTAGAGGCCTCTCACGTTTTAATCGCAATGGGGCTTACGCCTGAGCTATATCACGGCTCAATTAGATTTAGCTTTGGTCGAAGCAATACGATGGAAGATGTTGAGTTTATAATAGAAAAAATGCCCCCGATTGTTGAGAGGATGCGTAGTATGTCTCCGCTCTGGGACGTAAAGAACCAAACTGGGGCAAAGATAACTTTTAGCGAGAAAAGTTGTACTAACTAATAAGAAAGAGAAGGTGAAAAAATGTATAGCGAAAAAGTAATGGATCATTTTAATAATCCTCGTAATGTCGGTGAGTTAGAGGACGCAGACGGAACAGGTACAGTTGGAAACCCGGAGTGCGGTGATATTATGAAGCTCCAGCTAAAGGTAGTAGATAACGTCATTAAGGACGTAAAGTTTAAGACCTTTGGTTGCGGCGCTGCTATTGCCACAAGCTCGATGGTGACGGAACTTGCCATGGGTAAGAACTTGGATGAGGTTGAGAGTGTCTCAAATGCAACGGTTGCTGAGGCTCTTGACGGGCTTCCACCTGTAAAGATGCACTGCTCAAACCTTGCCGCCGATGCCTTGCATGCGGCTATTGAGGATTATAAGAAAAATCAAAAGAAGTAGAGCTTTTTCTTAGGTCTCTGCGTTTTTAAAGATAGGCGAATCCTGCTTCATGGGTTCGTCTGTTTTTTTTGCATAAAAAAGATTATAATAAATCCTTGGATACAGACAAAAAATTGATAGAGAAGAAGAAAAAAAAGAGAGTTGTAATTGCAATGAGTGGCGGGGTGGATTCCTCAGTTGCGGCGGCCCTGCTTTGTGAAGAGGGTTATGAGGTAATCGGCATGACAATGCAACTTTGGGATTACGGAGAAATAGAGGAAAAAACAAAGGTCGGAGAGCCAAGCAACCCTGAAGGCTCGCGTGGAAGTTGTTGTTCTCTTGAGGACGTCTACGATGCTAGAAGGGTATGTGACAAACTTGGGATTCCTTTTTATGTTGTAAATATGGAGGAGTCCTTTAAGCGTGAGGTTGTGGATTATTTTGTTGAGGGCTATCAGGGTGGTAAGACCCCAAATCCGTGCGTTAAGTGTAATGAGGTAATGAAGTTTGAGATACTCATGCGAAAGGCCATGGAGCTTGAGGCTGATTACTTGGCAACTGGACACTACGCAGGGATTACAAAAGATAGCAACGGAATTTTTCATCTTTGTAAAGGAAAAGACGAGAGTAAGGATCAATCATACTTTCTCTTTACAATGAATCAAGATGAACTAAGTAAGGTTCTCTTTCCGCTCGGAGGGCTTAAAAAAGTTGAGGTGCGTGAACATGCAAAGCGGCTTGGTCTTCGCGTTCATGAGAAAAAAGACAGCCAAGAGATATGTTTTATAGAGGACGACTCGTACTCCAATTTTTTAGAGAACGCGTTTGAGACAAAAGGAGCAAAACTAAGTTCTGGAAATATAATTGACACCGCTGGAAATATCTTAGGAAAACATCTGGGACTTTACAGGTATACGGTTGGACAGAGAAAGGGGCTAAATATTGGCGGTCCAGGTGGGCCTTATTATGTTACGACCATTGATACACAGAGCGGAAATCTTGTTGTCGGATCTGATAATGATTTATTCTCTAGGGGGCTTAAGGCAAGCGGGCTTCGATGGACGCATTCTCCGCTCGTGGAGGGTGCGGAGATTTTCATAAAACTTCGCTACGGACACAAAGGCGCCAGAGCTGTTATAAAAAAAATAGAGGATGACAAAATAGAGTTGGTATTTGATAACCCTGAGCGAGCTGTTGCTCCAGGACAAGCTGTGGTTTTCTATAAAGGTAGTGAACTTTTTGGTGGAGCCTGGATTGAGTGCGAGACAAGATGAGTGAAACCACTGAGGTAGTAGAAAAAACTCAAAAGAGCCAAGGCAAAAAAACCGTTGCGATGCAAACCCTTGGGTGTCGTAGTAATCAGTACGATTCCTCAGCAATTGATGAGTCCCTAACAGAGGCTGGATTAAGCTCTGTGCCCTTTACTGAAAAGGCCGACGGCTACGTCATAAATACCTGTACTGTTACGGGTAAGACAGATTCCCAGTCAAGGCAACTCATAAGAAAAGCTCGGAGAAAAAACAAGGACGCCGTTATAATTGTTACAGGTTGTTATGCACAGGTTTCCTCGGCAGAGATATCAGAGATGGGAGAGGTGGATTACGTCCTTGGAAATTCCCATAAAAATAAGGTTGCAGAGTGCATTATAAAAGGTCGCCCAAGGGAGGGCGTAAAGGTGATGGTTGAGGTCGAGCCGAGTTCGCCGTTAATGCTTCGCAGGAAAGGCAAGCTAAAAGAAGAGACAAATAAAAGAACACGCATAAACCTGAAGGTGCAGGACGGATGCGAGAGGCATTGTTCATACTGCATTATCCCGCGTGCAAGGGGTCGCTCTCGGAGCGTCTCAATTAGTGAGGCAGTAAAAGAAGCCCGTAGTTTTGTTGATGAAGGCACTAGAGAGATGATATTCACAGGCATTCATCTCGGTGGTTTTGGACTTGACCATGACCCTCCAAATACAATTTTAGATCTTTTAAAGGCATTTGAAAAAGAAAATTTTCCTACTCGTTTTAGGATAAGCTCTATTGATCCAGATGAGGTTACGACGGAGTTAATTGAGGTCTTAAAGAACGCACGCACAATATGTAATCACCTGCATTTACCACTGCAAAGCGGGGATGATAAAATCCTTGGACTAATGAATAGGCTCTATACAGCGGACGAATTTAGAGCAATAGTTACGAATGCAGTAAATGGGGTGAAAGATATCGCCGTTGGGATTGATGTTATGGCGGGTTTTCCAGGTGAGGGTGAGGCGGAGTTTGAAAACACCTATAACCTTATAGCGGCCTTACCGCTTGCTTACCTCCATGTTTTTCCCTTTTCAAAGAGAGCTGAAACACCAGCGGCTGTTATGAGTGAGCAAGTTCGTGAACCAGTAATAAAGGCTCGGGCACTTAGGTTAAGGGAGCTTGACGCATATAAGCGAGAGGCTTTTTATGAACAGGCACTTGGCTCAGAGAAGCGTGTACTCATTGAAGGTGCAAGGGATAAAAAAACAGGATTTTTAAAAGGACGCACGAGAAATTATATTCCTGTTTTTGTGGATGGAAGTGATAATTTAATTGGAGAGGAAGTTATAGCAGAGCTTTTTGAGTTAAGGACTTACGGCATGATTGGAAGGGTTGATTAGTTAACTAAATAAATTTAAAAAAAAGGAGATATTATGAGAATGCCTAAATTGAATTTAATTTTTTTAGTAGTAATGATTTTTTCTTTTACATTGGTTTTGTCGTCTTGCAAGAGTACGAATAATGTAAAAGAAGTAAAGAGTATAAATAATAGTGAGGCACAGAAAGAAGAAAAAAATAAAGAAATAAAGAGACTTCTTAAACTTACAAAATCAGATGATATGTTTAAAATGGTAATAGAGCAGCAGATGGGTATGATAAGGAATATGGCTCCAGAGGTTCCAGAAAAATTTTGGAATGATTTTGAAGAGGAAGCATACAAGGGCATGGACGCAATGAATGATAAAATTGTAGATATTTACAGCAAGTACCTTACCTATGAAGAGGTAAAGGGGATTGCGGATTTTTATCAAACTGATTTAGGGAAACGACTTATAGAGGTCACGCCTGAGATAACCATGGACGCAATGAAGCTTGGTCAAGAGTGGGGCATTGAGCTTGGCACAAAGATCATTGATAAGATTAACGAGGGAAGAGAGAGGCAGGATTAACTCTAAGAGGTTCTTTTATGGAGAGAGAAAAAGTACTGGAAAAATTTAAAGAAGCCATAGGTTACGTATTTAAGGACTCGTCTTTTTTAGATAATGTTTTTATCCACCGGTCATATATAAATGAAAATGCAGAGCAAGGGCTTGTATCAAATGAGCGTTTGGAATTTTTAGGCGACTCTGTTTTATCTCTTGCGATAAGCTCGCTACTTTACAAAGACCATCCACTGGTGGAGGAAGGTACGCTTACCCAGATGCGTTCTCGTCTTGTAAATAGGCTCGCTCTCGCTAAGGTTGCAAAAAAAATAAAACTCGGAGAGTTGATTTTGCTTGGCAAGGGTGAGCGTCTAGGCGGCGGTGAAGAGAACCCAGCCTTACTCTCAAATACGCTAGAGGCTTTAATTGGCGCGCTCTACCTTGATGGTGGTTTTCAAGCGGCCTACGTTTTTATTGAAGAAAATTTTTCAGAGTTATTAAAGGGCGGTGGTCTTGTAGAGAGTCATTTTGATTTTAAACCAAGGCTTCAGGAGATAACTCAGCGTACTTTTAAAGAAGCCCCAGTCTACCAGGTCTTAGATTCAAAGGGCCCTGAGCATAAAAAAATATTTACTATTGAGGTCTTAGTTCAAGGACGCGTGCTTGGAAGTGCCACAGCCTCAAGGAAGAAGGACGCAGAGCAACTTGCCGCAAAGGAGGCCATCGAGTTCCTTCAAAAATAAGGTTTTTTGAAGGATATCTTTACGGCATTTATTTATGAGTAAAAAAAAACAACTCATAATTCCAATTTTTATTCCTTTTGGCGGGTGTGAGCACAAGTGTGTATTCTGTAATCAGGAAAAAATTACAGGCAAGGTCAAACTACCAAACACTAAAGAAGTAGAAGACACTATTGAGAAATACCTAACGTCTTGGGAAAAAGGCAAGGGCAGGGATACAAAAAAAAGAGAAGGTCGTCGAGAGATTGCTTTTTATGGGGGTAGTTTTACAGGCCTAGATAAAGACCTTCAACGAGAGTACCTAGCCGTTGCGTACGAATTTATAAAAAAAGCACGGGTTGACGCACTTAGGATTTCTACAAGGCCTGACCTTATAGATAAAGAACTCTTAAGTTTTTTAAAATCCTTTAAGGTCGAGACCATTGAGCTTGGCGTGCAGTCCTTCTCTGACGAGGTCTTAAGATTGTCTGGAAGGGGACATACTTCAGGGGATATTCTGCGTGCGGTAAGCTTAATAAAAGAAGCTGGCCTGGTGCTTGGTATTCAGCTGATGCCTGGGCTTCCAGGTGATGGTGAGGATATTTTTTTGAAGAGCGTTAGAAGCACAGTCGAGGTTGCACCAGATTTTGTAAGGTTGTATCCGACGATAGTTATAAAAGATACGCCACTTGAGGCTCTTTACCTAAGGGGTGAGTACACACCTTGGTCACTTGAACGTATGGTAGATGTTTGTAGGGAAGCCTTGGAGGTTTTTTCAAAGGCTCAGATAAGGGTTATTAGGGTCGGACTTCACGTGACAGAGGACCTGTTAAGTAATTTTGTGGCAGGCCCTCTGCATCCGTCTTTTAGAGATCTTCTAACTCGGGAGGCGTCTCTAACAGAGTGAAGTTTATTTTTTTAGAGAATAATTTAATTTACAACAAAGTCTAAAGTATTGAGTACTGTTCCGTCCTCTGTTGTTACCTCAACCTTCCAGTCCCCAGTCCACTCTGGCCTAATCGTCTTTGAACTCCAAGTTCTGTATAGGTTTGATTTAACAGCTAAAGGTATTGCTACCATAAGTTTGTCGTCATGGTACCACTTATGAAGTATCGTCATATTAGCACCGTTCTCAATCTTTGTGTGGCAATAGAGTTTGTGAATATCAGAGGAGAATTCTTCTGCAGAGCCAACAGGGGCAAAGTCTTTTATGCCTGTTGCGATGTTTGCGTCAAGTACCTCTATTGTTGTTTCGTCCCCGCTTTCAATTACGGTCTCCACAACTTCAGTCTTGACTGTTTCAGTCTCGGTCACTGCCTCTTCTGCGAGGCTGAAGTTCGGCGTAAGGATAGTGATAAGGATTGCAATAATAAGGGCAGAAAATTTCTTCACTTTACTCTCCTTTGAGCTTCTTTTTTTTATTACTCTGTGAGTATTGAGTCGAGAGATTCCTGGGCAAAGGTTCTAACCCATTTGTTCTCGTCATTAAGTGCGGCGTTAAGTGCATTTTGTGCCTTGCTGAGATTTAGTTTTCCAAGAGAGAGTGCGGCCTCACGCCTGACAAACTCATCTGGGTCATCACCTAACGCAGAGATAAGTGCGTCGTAGGCAGGTCTAAAGTTTGCGTCCCCAAGTCTTCTTGCGGCCTCATTACGGTCAATCCATTTTCTATTTTGATCTTGGAGAATATCCAAATTTTCATTCATAGAGAACTGCCACCAAGAGTCAGTGAAGTTTGCAGAGGCGGGTCTTAAAAAAGGAGTTATGATTAGGAGCAGAAGACCGAGCCCAAAGGCGATGAAGTGGGTTTTTTTTATCTCGTAGCCAAGTACTTTATCTAATAGGTCAAAGATCATCGGAGACCTCCTTATTAGTAGTCTTTAATTATTTCTATGATTTAAATTATCTCTGTTGCTTACTTTAAAGATACCATAGAAAAAAGTTATTGTCAGTAAGAAAAATATAAAGGGATAAAGACGTATTTACTCTACACCTTGAACTTTAAATTCTTTCCTATACAAAATATAAGGTGACGACTTAGTATTTTCAAGTGCAAGTGCTATATCCTCACGCACAGAGTAGGTCTTGTTCTTTAAGGCTGAGGTGAAAAAAATATTATAATAATTATCTGGAAGAACTTGCACCTCAAGAATAATACTCCCTAAGCGAGTAGTTGGTGCTTTATCATAGGTAAAGGTGAAGGTGTCGAGTGGGGCAATGCGCGTATCTGATAGCTCAGTTAGGAGGTCTGGCGTTACCTCTCGTCCTATATATTTTATGATAGTGCTGTCCTCTATTGTCTCGCCTCTCTTGTCTTTGAAGAAACCCCTTACAATTACAAGCGGGGTTGTGTAGGTTGGAAAGTAGTGACCAACCCCTGAGTTTGTTATCTGGAGTGTAGCTGTCCTTGTTTTTTTATTAAAGTTTGTCTTTATGGTGAGTGCTTTAAGAACGGTTTTTTTATCGTGGATGCCAAGAAAACTATGCTCTCGCTTTGGCATGTGACAATCCTGACATGTTTTTTTATTCTTTGAATCTTTAGAGTAAGGACTCTCAAGCCATTCATTATAGGTATTTATAATTGGTTTGTCGCCGGGACTGTAGCCGTTGTCTAGTTGATGGCAGGCGGCACAAAAAAGAGAATCTGAGAAGAAATCTTTTTCAGTAACAAAAAAGTTGTCTTTATTTTTTTGAGTTTTTTTTCTGTCTTTTGTCCTAGAATACGAGCCGTAAATCTGACCTTGACGCAGGTGGCAGACTGCACACGATATCCCAGCATTTTTTAATTTGGGTTTAAAGGAAGTATTTTTAACGTAAGTCTCTGCGTTTGTTTCTTTATTAAACTCTAGTATCCTCTCACTTGCAAGGAGCAGTGGGCTGTGGCAAAAGTAGCAAGAAGAGGCAAAGGCTGGGTCTTGGTGCGGGCGAAGTTGACCTGTTAGTCCAACCCCCGTTGCCCTTGCGTGAAGTGAGGTCTTCCAGCTCTTGTACTGAGGGCTATGACAATTACCACACTCATTTGGTAGGAAGAATTCTCCCAAAAGAGTATGCCCTTTATTATCATTATTTTTTTGATTGGCACTTGCGACACTCTTTATTGGTCGCTCCCAGTAAGTGGAGAGGTTAGTGTAGTTATTTGCAATAGAGCTGTAACTCCCATAAAGACCCGCAACCAGTGCAAAGAAAAAAGAAAAAGTTAGAGAAAATCTTATTAGATTTACCCTCACATTCCCGAGCACGGATTCATCATTTTATTGCACGGATTTTTCATCTTCATGCACGGGTTCATCATGTCGTGCTTCATCTTGCCTTGACTCTTTGTCATTGTATGTTTTGCTATGTAGGCCGCAATGGCAGTCATCTCTTTAGAGTTCCACTTTAGTGCCTTTGTTTTCATTGGGTTTATCATACAAAAATTTATCATCTGATCAACCGTTAGTATCTCGCCGGCCATCTTAATATATTTTGGATATGGTTTAGAGTTAAGCAGGGCTCCATTTGGGTGGCACGTATTACAGGATGTTCCTTTTGCCTTGCCAAATTTTTCGTCATTCCAGAGTTTTTTGCCGTATTTGAGGAGTTTTTTATAATTAGTTACTTGCTTCTTTCTAATTGGCATGCTCTTTGAGGAACACGGATTTTTACCCATCTGTGCAACCTGTATCTGAGTATTCTTTGTGGCTGTTAAGTCTGCGGCATCCTCGCTCATACTTTCTTCTGCATTTGCCGAAGTGGTAAAGACAGAGAAAACTAAGAGTGTTGATATTAGAAGTGTCGAGAGAGTAAGGAAGAGTTTGATTGGTTTGCTACCACTAGCCGTTCCCGACGATTTTGTTGGGTATTTCATATTCTACCTCCATGGTTTGGGTTTAGTATATGCTTTGTCGAGGTGTTTTTTAATGGATTTTAAATGATTTTAGATTTATAGCAGGTTTTCTTAAAAGCACAAGGTTTAGCTTTTAGCAAAATATTTTTTATAGATAAGAGGTATTAGGAAGATTATGATAATTAGTGTGAAACCGATTAAGAATTTATTTGTGACAGTACCTTTTGTAAGCTCTAGGAGTGAGCTTGAGAAGGTAACGTATGCAATTATGCCAGGGAGCATAAATATAAAGGACGCAAGAGCGTAGTGGGTAAATTTTACTGGTGTTAGGGCGAGGCCGTAATTTAGGAGGTTAAAGGGAAAGAGCGGGACGATTCTTGTAAATGCCACTATCTTCCAGCCGCCCTTTTCTACGGTTGCGTAGAGGGTCTGTAGTTTGGTTCCCTCTTTGCTGGTGTAGTTTTCAATCCAAGCTCTGCCCATATACCGTGCAAATATAAAAGCAATACAAGCCCCGATATTTGCCCCAACTGAGACGTAGATGACGCCCCAAAAAGGGCCAAAGAGGATGCCTGCAAGGACTGTAAGAGGAAGCCCTGGTAACATAAAGGTCGGGGCAACTGCATAGAAAAGAATATAAACAAGCGGGGCAAGTGAGCCGTAACCAAGGACCCAGTCCCGAAGTTGCGAAAGCTCAAAGTACTCTCCAATTCCAAGGAGATTTACTCCTATAAGGAGAGTTAGGATAAATAAGATAAGGATAAAGAACCTTATCTTGGTGTTTTTATCTTCTTTGGTTTTATCTCTTTTTTTTTCCATGTTATTTATGAACCGCATTTTGTTTTATTATTTTTTTTGATAAATCTAAGGGTGGTGCTAAGCGTTGGTATCCCGCCTCTGCCACCAATCTCTCTACACTTTAGTGCCGCAAAGGCAGATGCAAATTCCAGGGTTTTTTCTATGTCCCACCCCATTATAATACCAAATCCGTAGCCAGCGTGAAATATGTCTCCAGCCCCAGTTGTGTCCTTTACCTTTACCAAAAAAGCACTTTGTCTAATTACGGCTCTACCAATGGACGCAACTGAGCCTCGCTTGCCAAGGGTAATAACAATAGAGCTTGCTTTTTTGTTTATCTCTTGCACCTTACGAATCGCTAAGGTTGGGGTTGTTGCGAGGTTCTTAGCGAACTCCTCAGAGCCAACAATATGGTCTGAGACCTTGATTAACTCGGTTGTGCCTTCCCTAACCCTACCAGCATCAAAGAGTATTGGAATATTGTATTTTTTTGCAATACGCGTAGCCTTTATCGAGGCTTTAACCATTAGACCATCAAGTAATAAGAGTGAGCTATTTTTTATAGCCGACTCTGTAACCTCACTTGCTTTAAGGGGAGCAGCTGTTGGTCTTTTCCAAAGAACGGTCCTTGTTGCATTTTTTTCATTTATTATTATAAAGGCTTTTTGGGACTCTTTCCCCTTTCTTATTCTTAGCCCTTTGGTATCAACTCTCTCTGCTTTTAGGCCGCGTATAATATCAGCTCCAGCAGTGTCGTCCCCAACAACGCCTAAAAAATTAGTACTCACATTTAGCCGCGACAGGGCGACCAAGGCCGTTGCAACAGGGCCTCCGCCTTGGGTTAAAAATGAAGTGGCCTCTGGCTTTGTATCCTCAAGCGGGAACTCATCAAGACCAAGCAGAAAATCTGCTGAGCACTGTCCAAGCCCTGTAACCCTCATTTTTTTCTTTGGCATTTTTTTACCACCATCTTACTTTCTTTGATTTTAGCAAAGTATCATAACCTTGAGTATATTTTAAAAAAAAGAGGGCTTCAATCCTTTTGTTTTACTTATTATTTTTTGGAGTAGGTATTACTATATATAATATAAGTACAGTGATGGTAGTTGTGGTATTTTTATGAGAATAAATTTGAAATAAGGGGAGTTTTTGTAATATAATACAGTATTTAGAGGAGTTAGCCACCTTTGGGTGGTAAGAGATGAAAAAAAAGAGCAAAATTAGTAAAATCCTTCTTAGAGTTCCTAATTGGATAGGGGACGCTGTTATGAGTCTTCCAGCCTTGGATGAGTTAAGTGCACTCTATGAAGGTGCCTCTATTACAGTGCTTGCAAAACCTTGGACAGCCCCTGTTTTTGTGAATAATCCAAATGTTGCAAGTATTATTGAGTATGACTCAAACGGGGTTCATAAAGGACTCTTGGGTCGTATAGCACTTGCCAGAGAGCTTAGAAAGATTGGTTTTGATATGGCTGTTTTATTTCAAAATGCCTTTGATGCGGCCTTTATAAGTTTTTTGGCTGGTATTCCAAGGCGTATTGGTTTTGCCAGAGACCTACGCTCACCCCTACTTACCTATGCGATAGAGATAAGTAAGGATATAATGAAACAACATCAGGGTTTCTACTATATTAATAT
>JAGLUZ010000026.1 GCA_023134165.1 Deltaproteobacteria bacterium
GGTTGAGACAATAATGGAGATTACCTCAAGACTTGTCTGCAACAGAGCGAGCCTAAAGACCAAACCAAAAAAAATAAAGCAATTCATTGAGACTCTCTCTGCTGTAATAAAGTAAGGGTCAAGAAAACACATGAAAATTACCAATATAAAAGATAAAGACTTTAACCTAACTCTAAAGACCATCTTAAATAGAGGTGAAGAAACGAGCGAAGAAGTCCTTGTAACTGTGCGTGATATCATCGCTGAGGTTCGCAAGCGTGGTGACCGTGCGGTAGTTGAGTATACAAAAAAATTCGACAAAGTTGATACCACCAAGACCCTACTCGTTAGTGAGAAAGAGATTAATGACGCATTTAAGAAGATACCAAAAAAAGAGATAAAACTTCTGGAGCTTGCCAGAGACCGCGTGGCTCATTTCTCAGAGAAACAAATTGAAAAGAGCTGGGTCTATAACGAAGATGATGACGCCGTACTTGGACAAAAAGTAACTGCTCTTGAGAAGGTTGGCATCTATGTGCCTGGCGGAAAAGCCGCCTACCCGTCTACTGCAATTATGAATGCCGTTCCAGCTCGTGTTGCTGGGGTTAAGAATATTTTCATGACCACACCGCCGACAAATCTTCGTGGCAAGGGAGTGATAAACCCGCACGTCCTAGCAGCGGCAAAGGTTGCAGGAGTCTCTAGGGTATTTAGAACCGGCGGAGCGCAGGCCATTGCTGCACTCGCTTACGGTACTCGCACCATTCCAAAGGTAGATAAAATTGTAGGTCCAGGGAATATATTTGTTGCCACAGCAAAAAAACTCGTCTTTGGTGCTGTTGATATTGACATGATAGCTGGGCCAAGTGAGGTGCTAATAATAAATGACGGAACAGGTGACCCAACGTGGATGGCAATGGACTTACTTGCCCAGGCCGAGCACGATGAGCTTGCATCATCTGTCCTTATTACTACCTCGCTTAAAATGGCAAAGGCTGTAAAAAAAGCTGTCGCCCTTAAGCTAAAGACCTTGAAACGAAGAAAAACCGCAGAGGCATCAATTAATGCCTACGGTGTAATATTTGTTGTCAAAGATATAAAAGAAGCTCTAAAACTATCTAACCGAATTGCACCTGAGCACTTGGAGGTATTTACCAAAGATCCAGGTGAGATTCTAAAAGGTGTTACAAATGCTGGAGCCATATTCCTTGGCTACGTTACGCCTGAAGCAATTGGCGACTACTTGGCTGGCCCAAATCACACGCTCCCAACCGGAGGCACAGCTCGTTTTTCCTCCCCCCTTGGTGCTTATGATTTTTTAAAACGCTCAAGTGTAATCGGCATTACCCCAAAGGGGCTTAAAAATCTAGGCCCTTCAGTTGAAAAATTTGCAAGGCTCGAGGGCTTAACAGCACACGCCGAGAGTGTTAAAATAAGACTTAAAGATAAAACGAAAAAAAGTTAAGTGACATCTTCTCTTTTTTTTATTAATATCAATTTGAGGGTTTTCCTTTAAGAAAACTCCGCTTGGAGGAAGTTTGTGGCAAAACAAATTCGTAGTGCAAAGCTTGCACGAAAAACAACAGAGACTGATATAAAGTTAACTCTCTCACTTGACGGAAAAGGTAGCTCTAGTATTGATACTGGCATCCCCTTCTTTGACCATATGTTAACGCTCCTCACTCGGCACTCTCTCTTTGACTTAAAACTAAAGGCAAAGGGAGACTTGGAGGTTGACCTGCACCACACAGTCGAGGATGTTGGGCTTTGCATTGGTCAGGCCTTTGATAATGCCTTAAAGACAAAGGCAGGGATAAGAAGGTACGGCCGTGCAGATATTCCAATGATGGATTCCCTTGCCTCTGTTATTCTTGACCTAAGCGGGCGCCCTTACTTTAAATATAACAAGACAAAAGAATCATCCAAGATAAGTGTACGCAGGATACGCAATGAATTTGATATGGGTTTACTTAGAGAGTTCATGGTAGCATTTACAAACTCTGCTGGCATTGACTTGCATATCACGCTCGTTTACGCAGAAGACATCCACCACGCAATTGAGTCAATCTTTAAAGCCCTTGGCAGAGCCCTTGGTGAGGCCGTCTCCAAAGACCCACGGATAAAAGGCGTACTCTCTACAAAAGGCAAACTCTAGAATTACTAAAATTTTGCATCTTATTTTTTAAAAAAACTTCATCCACTTTACCTTAAATGACAATAGCGATAATTGATTACGAGATGGGCAACCTTAGGAGCGTGGCAAAGGCCTTTGAGAAAATAGGCGCAAGCGTTACCATCACTCGTGATAAGAAAAAAATAGCCAATGCCTCACACGTTGTCCTTCCCGGTGTCGGTGCTTTCAAGGCGTGCATGGATAACCTCATCCGCTTTGATTTGGTCGAGAGCGTAAAGGCTGCGGCTAAATCTGGTAAGCCTTTCCTTGGCATCTGCCTTGGGCTTCAACTCCTCTTCACAGACAGCGAAGAGGACAACGACTCTAAAGGGCTTGGACTAATAGAAGGCCGCGTCGTAAAATTTAAAGAAAATACAAAAGAAGAAGGAGTCGTCCTGAAAATTCCACATATGGGCTGGAATAATTGCTCCATAAAAAAACCATCACCAATCTTTAAAAACATTCCAGATAATTCCTATTTTTATTTTGTCCACTCTTATTACGCAGTACCCAAAGACAAAAGCGTCATACTAACTACCACACACTATGGAAGTGATTTTACAAGCTCAGTTGCGAAAGATAATATCATCGGTTGTCAATTTCACCCAGAAAAAAGCCAAGAGATAGGGCTTGCCCTGCTTCACGATTTCAGTTTGATGAGTTAGGGTTAAATACAAAAGGATAAAAAATAATTATGCAGATAATACCAGCAATTGATATCAAGGGCGGACGTTGTGTTAGGCTTCGCCAAGGTAAAATGGACGAGGCAACTGTTTACTCTGAGAATCCAATTAAGGTTGCACAGAGGTGGGAGGCTGAAGGTGGTGACAACCTAAAGGTAATTCACATTGTTGATCTTGACGCCGCAATAGAGGGTCGCCCAATTAATCACGATATAATTATTGGGATGGCGTCCTTTATAAATACCCCAATTCAGGTTGGCGGTGGAATAAGAACCATTGAAGATGCTGAGATTTACCTAAAACTTCACGGTGTAAAACGCATAATCATTGGCACAGCCGCCCTTGAAGATGATACTTTTTTAAAGGAAGTTATTAGAAAATACCCAGGCCGCGTGGCCGTTGGAATTGATGTCCTTGATGATATGGTCGCTGTAAAGGGTTGGGTTGATGTGAGCAAGGTAACTGCCCTTGACCTTGCCTACAAGGTTGAGGCCATGGGGGCTGAAGCAATCATATATACAGATATCTCAAAGGACGGAATGCTCCAAGGGCCAAACCTTGAGGCCAACACAACCCTCTCCAGGTTAATTGAGATTCCAGTAATTGCCTCAGGCGGGGTATCAAATATTAATGACATTCGGGAATTAAAGAAGACCGGTGCAAGTGGTGTTATCGTTGGCAAGGCGCTCTACTCTGGAGACCTTGACCTGAAAGAAGCACTCAAAGTTGGGGCCTCTACTATTCGGGATATATAAATTCATGTTAACCAAACGCATCATACCGTGTCTGGATGTAAAAGACGGCCGCGTTGTAAAGGGCGTTAGCTTTGTAGAGCTAAGAGACGCAGGAGATCCAGTAGAGGCGGCAAAGGCTTATAATGAGCAAGGGGCTGATGAGCTTGTCTTCCTCGACATCACCGCCTCACATGAAGAACGAAAGACCATAATTGATATCGTAGAAAAAACTGCCTCTGATGTTTTTATGCCCCTAACCGTTGGCGGCGGCGTTAGAACAGTCGAAGACATCCGAGAGCTTCTCCACGCAGGAGCAGATAAAGTAAGCATCAATACAGCGGCAATAACTAACCCAGAATTTGTTCGTGAGGCCGCAAAGAAATTTGGCTCACAGTGTATTGTTATTGCAATTGATGCAAAAAGAAGAGGTACTTCCCCTAAAGACGGTTGGGAGGTATTTACCCACGGTGGCAGACGCAGTACAGGGCTTGATGTTATTGAGTGGGCAAAAAAAATGATATCTTACGGTGCAGGTGAAGTACTCCTGACGAGCATGGACTGCGACGGAGTAAAGACTGGCTATGATATCGAGCTCACAAGTGCAGTATCAAAAGCAGTGACAGTTCCTATAATTGCCTCAGGTGGCGCTGGCACACTAGAGCACCTATACGAGGCACTTACCAAGGGTGGAGCCGACGCTGCTCTTGCGGCATCTATCTTTCACTTTGGGGAATTTACAATATCAGAAACAAGAGAGTATCTTCGCGAAAAAGGCGTAAAGGTTAGGCCATGTATCACCCAGGAAAAAATCAAAAATACCTAAAACTTATTATCGCCTACAAGGCTCTTGTCTGCATTGTCGAGCTTGCCCTTGCCTTTGGGCTATTAAGCTACCTAAATGACGCTCAAGATAATCTTGTCACGAGCCTTGTTGAAATCCTAAATATTGATATTGCCAAGCACTACGCTGACGAACTCGTAAAGAGTACGTATTTTCTTGATAGTGGCACTCTCCTTGGAATCTCAGCTGGGCTTTTTTTAATGGCAGTAATCTCATTTTTTGAGGCCTACGGACTCCACATGAGAAGACGCTGGGGCGAATGGCTAACCGTCATCTCTACGGCTTCATTCATCCCTTTTGAGATTTATGCAATCTCTTCAGAGGTTACTCTACTTCGTGTCATCACGCTCATTGTAAATTGTCTAATTGTCTACTACCTAGTCAAGCACAAAGAACTCTTTAAGAGTAAGACCGAGATTTAGACTTTACCTTAAACTCTATTCTCACCCGCCATCTTCTCCCCACTTCTCTCTAGCTTTACATTTATTCCTTGTTCGTTGTATCATGGGGGCTGAGAAACTAAACAAATAAAATAAAAAAGGTTGCGATTTTTTTTTGGCTCAAAATCTTTCTAATCATTATTTATGTTTTTTTATACTCAACTAGAAATATGAAATTACCAAAATTAAAATATAATTCAGACGGTCTCATCCCAGCCATTGCTACTGACTCTCTAAGCGGCGAGGTTCTTATGCTTGCCTACATGAATGAGGCTTCTTTGAAGCAAACCCTAAAGACAGGTCGTGTTACTTATTTTTCTCGCTCAAGGCAAGAGCTATGGGAAAAAGGAGCAACCTCTGGGAATACTCAAAATTTAATCAGCATCAAGTTTGACTGCGACAAAGACACCCTCCTCCTTAAAGTAAAACAAAGTGGACCTGCTTGCCACACAGGAAAAGATACTTGTTTTTTTGAAGAGATAACATTTGAAAACCCAAATACAACTCAAAAAGAGATTCCAACTGCTGAGATAATAACTGAGCTTTATAAAATAATTAAAGGCCGGAAAGGACAAGACCCAAAATCCTCATATGTTGCAAGTCTGCTTCTGAAAGGACACGAGAAAATATCAGAGAAGATAAGTGAGGAAGCTGGCGAATTAATAGAGAGCGCAGCAGAGCACGGAAAAAAAGAAATTACACACGAACTTTCCGATCTTTGGTTTCACACGCTCGTGCTTCTTGCAGAAAAAGATATTCCTGTTGAGGATATCTACGTAGAATTTAAAAGACGTTTTGGCACTTCTGGTCACATTGAAAAAGCTCAGAGAGTAAAAAAATAAAAACGAGGTCTCAGTATGGATTGTCTTTTCTGTAAGATTGGGAGCGGTAAAATTGCCTCAAAAAAAGTCTTTGAAACTGACGAACTCTTTGTAATTAAGGACATCAATGCGCAGGCTCCTGTCCACCTGCTCGTCATCCCAAAAAAACATTACTCAACCCTCCTTGAATGCGAAGACCCTGCACTCCTTGGTAGCCTCCTAGAGACTGCAAAAAAAATGGCAATCAAGGCCGGCATCAGTGAGAGCGGATTTCGAACCATAATAAATACAAACGCAGAAGGCGGCCAAGTTGTATTTCACATTCACGTTCACGTAATCGGCGGCACGCCACTTGGCGGAAAGCTAGGGTAGAGAAAAAACCTCTTTTTTTTAAATCCTCTGTATTTTAAAATAAAAAAAAAGACAGAAGATTTCACCCTTCCACCTTAACAGTAATTTATAAACTATAGCAATAACGCTTAGCCTTCCCCTACTTACCCCTTTGCCTGCATGCCTCAAAGAGTGCTATGGTTCCAGCCTGCGCAGCATTTAAGGACTCTAATTTTTTATTAATCGGAATACTTGCCACAATGTCACATTCTTTTTTCACAAGTCGCCTGATACCACTCCCCTCGCTTCCAATAACAAGTGCAATATTCCCCTTCATATCTGTTTGGTAAATGCTTGTTTTGGAGCCCCCCTCAAGAGCAACCGTCCATAAGCCTGCCTCCTTAAGACGCTTTAGAGTTAGGGCAATATTAGTTACCCTTGCAATTGGTAAAATTTCACTTGCCCCTGCACTTGCCTTCTCAACCACAGGCGTTACACCTGCGGCTCTGTCCTTTGCAATAATTAAGCCGTCAGCACCAGCACCAAGGGAGGCACGAATCAGAGAGCCTGCATTTTGAGGATCTTGAATGCAATCAAGTACCACAAAGAGAGCGGATTTTTTCTTGCTCGCTCTCCACTTCTCAAGTAAATCCTCAATATCAAGGTACTCAAAACCACCTTTAAAAGTAAGGAGTACACCTTGGTGCGAGGTGGCTCCAGCCGCTCCATCTAGAACACCCTTGGTAACAAGTTTCGGAGTTATCCTCTTTTTCTTTGCAAGAATAAGTATCTCTTGCAGAAGAGAATCACTGCGCGACTTAAGAACGAGTAGCTCTGAGAGCTCTTTACCTTTGTTACCTTTCTTTTGAGAGAGCGAGGATTTTAAGGCCTCCCTAACTGGGTTTATTCCGTAAACTATTCTCTTCAATTTATCCCCTATACAAAGTTGTGTTCTTATTTTTTAAAATAACTACTCTACACTTTTTTTAATTGCTCTTGCATCCTCAAGTAATTCCATTAAACTTTCATCAACCTCACCAGCCTCTCTCCCTCTACCTGTAAGAAGGTATAGATTACGTAGATGAGTATAAACCTCTATCAGTCCGCTGACCTCTTCAAGTGGAATTACAAGGGCGGCCTCTTTAAAATGACGTTCAGCCTCATCATAATTTTCCATTTTTTCTTCTATGACGCCAAGTGTATCCAGGTAAATATAACGCCGATCTGGATCCCAACCCATCCCAATATTGAGATTCATTTTTGCCACATCAAGGAGTCCCATCTGTATATAAGTCCAGGCCAAATTATTGTAATAAATTCCAACCTCTTGGTCTAGCTCTATAGCCTTGAGATAATTTTTTTCAGCCTCAGCAAGTTTATTTAAGTTAAGTTTAACATTGCCCAGACCAAAATAAATACTCGAATCATCAGGGCGTATTTTCTGTGCATGTGCGTAAGCTAATAAGGCTTTTTCATGAAGCCCCTTAGCTTCATAAAGGCTACCAACTCTGAAGTGTTCCTCAAAGGTTAACGGGCGATAAACCTTCACGACCTTGACCTTGGCACTTTGACCACATGAAATAATAAAGAAGGGCAATATTAAAGGTATCAGTAAAATTTTCAAAGAGTACTTCACAAGGAGGCCTTTTTTATAACTTGGGAGTTTTTTTATGTCTAATTGCTATTTTTTTCTGCAAGGAGTTATCTGACTTCTACCTTTAATGACATCACATAACCACAGGAGTGTCAAGACTGAGCAAGCTTATAAAAAAGCAGACCTACAAATTAGCTTAGGGACAAAAATCCTTGAATAGTTGAAGGTACTGTGATAATTTTATAGTATGAGAATAACGTTAGAACAGGTAGAGAAAATATCAAAACGAGTACTTGAAGACCTCAGCAAGAAGAAACTTATCATTGTTAAGGCCTCTGAGGAAGATATAGTAAGAAAGATACAAGATGTTTTTTTAGCTGACTTGCATGCAGAGGAAAAACTCGATAAAGAGGTTGATGAAATAATAAACTCTCATTCTTCAGAGATTGAGGAAGAGCGGATTGACTACCGCAAGATGTTCAATATGATTAAGGGCAAACTCGTAAGAGAAAGGGGGCTTATCATATGAGATTATCCGAGGACAGAATCTCTCACATCGCTCATCTAATTGTTGACGGCATCTATGATGACGACTTGGTCGATCTTGTTGATGACGACGATGTACTAAAAGAAGTAAAGCTCTCAATCTCTTCTTACTTAAAGATTGAGGACGACGCAGACAACATGGCTCGCGACAAAATAAAATCACTCTCTAGAGAGGTTCCAGAGGGAAGTCGTGAATGGGATATCCTTTATAAAAAATACTTCGAAGAAGAGACAGAGAAAAAACAATTTTAATTCTCTCATTACCTTGATTCCAAACCTTACTGATATAATTTTTTAAAAACTAAAAAAAAACCGCCTCACAATTTACTTGCACCTTGAAAAATCCTTTTCTTATTTTCTAAAGATTGCAACATTATAGTTTAAAATAATCTTATGGGCATAGAGTATAAGTACCTACTACTTCCTATAGTGGGTGCGGTAATAGGGTGGCTAACAAACTTTGTTGCGATAAAGTTATTATTTAGACCACATAAGGAGATTAGCTTTGCTGGGGTAAAACTTCAGGGTCTAATTCCTATGCGCCGAGCTGAGATTGCTAAGTCAATTGCAATTACGATTGAGCAAGAACTCTTAAACTCTGAAGACCTTGCACAAGTACTAGATACCTTGGACTGGAAGGACGAGGTGGAGCGTACAGTTGAAGAGGTTGTTGAACACAGGTTTGGGAAGGCTGGAGGTAAAGGCATAAAAAAAATTCCAGTAATCGGCCTCCTAAGCGAGAACCTTGTCTACCACGTTAAGTACCTCTTAACAAAAGAGATACTTAAACAGATTGAGAAAAAAAAATCTGGACTTGTAGCAAGGTTCAAAGATACCATCAATGTTGAGACCCTTCTTGCTGAAAGAATTGACAACCTAGATATAAAAAAATTTGAGGAACTTTTAACAAAACTAATTAGCAAAGAGCTTCGTCACATCGAGTACTTAGGTGCGGCAATGGGATTTTTAATCGGCACTTTTCAAGGTGCAATTTTTCACTTTGTCTCTTAAAAAAAGGAGCTACCGTGGCAAAAATAAAATCCATTCTTTCAATG
>JAGLUZ010000027.1 GCA_023134165.1 Deltaproteobacteria bacterium
GTTCTCTAGATCGTTGTGCTTACCTCCTGCACGCAGACATTTTTGGCAAGAGACAGCCCGATTGTAATCCCTTTTTTCTTCGCCAAGGAAGACCTTCTTAAACTGAACCATCCCAGCATTTGTAAAGAGCAGAGTTGGGTCAGCCTCTGGCATAAGGCTTGAGGACTCAACAACTGTGTGCCCTCTTTCCTTGAAAAAAGCTATAAATTTTTCTCTAATCTCAGTGGAGTTCATATCTCTGGTTCTTATAAAGGGGTATATTCGTGGTCATTAAATTCATCAATTACCTTACGAATTACGGCCAAAGGAAACCCCTTAGTCTTGAGGTGTCTCATGGCTCTTTGAATATTATCCCGTCCTTTTTGGTTTTTTTGCTCTATGGGTTTTGACAACCCTGATTTTTTTAACCACTTTTGGAGAGCTTTTTTTGCGGCATTTTCTTCAAGCTCGCTACCAAGGCTAGAGGTTATCTTGCTGATTACCTCTCTTGTGATGCCTTTGCTCCTAAGCTCTGCGGCAATTTTTACAGTACCCCAGAGTTTATTTCTATTTCTAAAACCAGCAAGCTCTACGGCATAGGCCTCATCATCAAGGTAGTTCTCATCTTTTAACCTAGAGACAACCTCTTTTGCAATGAGGGGTTCGTAACCTTTACTGATAACTTTATCTGTTAACTCGCAAGCAGAACGATCCCTGTAGCTTAGCATCTTTAGTGCATATGCTCTGGCACTTGCGAGGTCTTTATCTTTAGTCTTGCCCTTACACACTGCTTAGAAGCGGTCTACTCCGCCACCACCATCGCCACCGTCTGCATCACCAGAGTCCCAGTTAGCATCACTATCTGAGGATATACCTGTAACTTTTAGGGCAAAGTCATCTGGGTTACTTGACTGAGTAAGTGCCTCTTCATAGGTGATGAGCTTGCTATTCATAAGTGAGTGGAGGGATTGATCAAAGGTCTGCATACCGTAGGTAACTTGGCCTTTGCTTATGGCATCCTTAATCTCTTTGGTCTTTTCCTTGTCTTCGATGCATTCCCTAATTCTGGAGGTGGAGACAAGCACCTCTACGGCTGGAACACGACCAAGGCCGTCACTTGTTACGAGGAGTCTCTGGGAAACAACACCCTTTAGAACTCCTGCAAGCTGGATGCGAATTTGTTTTTGCTGATAAGGAGGGAAGACTGAGACAATGCGGTTTATCGTCTCCATGGCATCAATTGTGTGAAGGGTTGAGAGAACTAGGTGACCAGTCTCAGCCGCTGTTAATGCAATCTCAATTGTTTCCATATCACGCATTTCACCAACCATAATAACATCAGGGTCTTGTCTAAGTGCACCCCTAAGTGCCTCAGAGAAGCTCTCGGTATCAACACCAATCTCACGCTGGTTTATGATGCTTCGTTTATCACGGTGGAGAAACTCAATTGGATCTTCAACAGAGATAATATTACAAGACCTGTTGTTATTTATATTATCTACCATAGAGGCAAGGGTAGTGGATTTACCACTTCCGGTTATCCCTGTTACGACAATTAACCCTCTTTGTTCCTGAGAGAGTTTTTCAAGTACGGGTGGGAGGTGAAGATCGTCAAAGGACTGAATCGTCATTGGGATGACTCTGAGGACAATCCCTACGGCTCCTCTTTGCTGAAAGATATTAACTCTGAAGCGCCCAAGCCCTGGAACACTATGAGCTACATCAACCTGATGGGCGTTTTTAAAGACCTCTTTCTGTGATTCGTTCATGATGGAGAGTGCGCCGTCTGCAACCTCGTCAGGGGCAAGTCTTGGATGATTTTTTATAGGTATAAGGCTTCCGTGGATACGCATAATAGGCGGTAACCCAGCCTTTAGATGCACGTCAGATGCCTTTTCTTTTACCGCAAAGTTTAGTATAGAGCTTAGGTCAATAGCCATAGTGCTTAATCCTCCTCATGTTTTGTTTCTGGATTGAAACTCTCGTGAATTCGCTTCTCTATCTCTTCAGCAATATCAGGGTGCTCTAGTAAAAAACGTCTTGCCGCTTCTTTACCTTGACCAACTCGCTCTCCGTTATAGGAGAACCAAGAGCCACTTTTATCAACAATCTCAAGTTTTACACCAAGGTCAATTAAGTCACCTTCTTTTGAGATTCCTTCATTAAAAATTATATCAAATTCAGCTTCTTTAAAAGGAGGTGCCATCTTATTTTTCACAACCTTAACGCGTGTTCTGTTGCCAATCACAGCGTCACCTGATTTTATCTGCCCGATGCGTCGAATATCCATGCGTATTGAGCAGTAAAATTTTAGTGCATTTCCACCGGTTGTGGTCTCTGGGCTACCAAAAAAGACTCCGATTTTGTGTCGTATTTGGTTAATAAATACCATACACGTCTTGCTCTTGCTAATAGAAGAGGTGAGTTTTCGAAGGGCTTGGCTCATGAGGCGAGCCTGCAGGCCCATATGCGAGTCTCCCATCTCTCCCTCAAGCTCAGCCCTTGGTACGAGAGCGGCAACTGAATCTATTATGATAAGGTCTACGGCACCGCTCCTAATTAGCATATCAGCTATCTCTAGTGCTTGTTCACCTGTATCTGGTTGGGAGAGAAGTAGTTCGTCAGTATTTACACCAAGTTTCTTTGCATACTCAATATCAATTGCGTGCTCAGCATCAATAAAAGCAACTGTGCCATTTTTTTTCTGTGTCTCGGCGGTTATGTGAAGTGTGAGGGTTGTCTTTCCAGATGATTCAGGACCAAATATCTCAACAACTCTACCTCGTGGTACGCCGCCTATACCGAGTGCAAGGTCAAGGGAGGGAGAGCCTGTGGAGATGGCCTCTGCCTTTTTTATTTGCCCTTCCTCACCAAGGCGCATGATGCTACCCTTACCAAATTGTTTTTCTATTTGTCCAATTGCCAGGTCTATTGCCCTTGACCTATCAGAGACCTCTTCTTTTTTCATTGCTGGTGTCTTTGTTGTCGATGCCTTTGCCACGATAAATTCCTCCTTAAAAAAAACTTTTGAAATACTATATCTTTATTCTTAAAAGTGCGGTGTGGATGGCACCTTCTGCCTTTAATTCACTCTTGAAAAGTACTAATTCACTTGCAGTAAAGTTGAGGCCTGAAAAAGTAAGGTTCCTCATGTCTTGTAGCTTTTCATAAAGAGTCTTGCTTGCTCTTTTATCCTTGACTCTGCAAATAGTTAGGTGAGGTGTAAACCTTTTCTCTTTAGCAGTATTAATAGAGAGTTCGCCTACTACTCTATCATGGAGTTTTTCTAAGTGCGAGTTTTCTTTTATCCCAACCCAAATGAGTTTTGGTATCTTTATGGTTGGGAAAGCACCAATTTTGCTAGTCACAACCTCAAAGGCTTTAATATCTTTTGTGGCTCGTTTAAGTGCTTCGCTGATATTTGGGATATTTTGCTCAGGCGTCTCACCTAAAAATTTGATTGTCAGGTGTGCTTGCTCTAAGTTTGTCCACGATATATCTGATTTTTTATAATCCTCAGAGCCTTCCATCTCAAGGCGTACTTTGTCTTGTTGTTTGCGTAAGGCTTCTTTAAGCTCAGGTGGTATCTTGGCGGCTATAAATAACCTTATTTTTTTATCATTACTTGAGTTCGCATTCACTTTAATTTCTTTCTTAAAGCTCCTCTCGTAGAAGAGCTTCTTTGAGTTCTAGGGTTAAGGCCGTGATACTTGCTTTTTTTATTCCTATCCTGCTTCCGCTAAGGTTAAGTTTTTTTACTATTGTTTTTTTATTGCTACTTAGGGCAATAAAGACAAGGCCAACTGGTTTTTTTGTCTCGTCCTTGTCTGGCCCAGCTATGCCGGTTATGGCAACCCCGATATCACTCTTTAGTCTTTTTCGAACCCCGCTTGCCATATCCTTTGCAACTTCTTTAGAGACAGCACCGTGTTTTTTTAGAGTTTCTTTTTTTACAAAAAGCAGGCCTACCTTTACTTCATTGCTATATGCAATGACGCCGCCCTTGAACCACTTGGAACTGCCAGGCGTATTTGTTAAGTTGTCTCCGAGCAATCCCCCTGTGCAGGACTCTGCTGTTGCGAGGGTTTGCTCACACTCTCTTAAAGTTTGACCGATCTCTTTTATTATAACTGAGAGAGGTTTTTTTTTAGTATCTGTATGAGTTTTCGTACTCATAGTACAAACCTAAGTAGAAGCTGGAGGACTATATTGGCCATAACACCTGCGGCTACGTCATCTAAGACAATCCCTGTCCCGTTCTTCATTCGGTCAAAAAACGCAACTGGTTCGGGTTTAAGGATATCAAAAAATCTAAAAAGAATAAAGGCTAATATAATATTAAGTCCGGTAAAGGGTATTAGGAAGCAGGTCACGGCAAACCCTATTATTTCATCACAGACGACACTTGCGGGGTCTTCTTTACCAATTATCTTGCTTGCCATCGAAGACAAGGGGATGGTTATGATAATCCCAGCGATGATGATAATCCCAGCGATTACCGGGTTTGTGGTTGATAATGCCCACGCGAGAGGGACACCTAGGAGGGTGCCAAAGGTGCCGGGTGCAAAGGGGGCTTTTCCGAGGTAGGCTCCAGTTGCAAGAAATATTATTATTTTATTCTTCAAGGTTTTTCTCCAATTTTTTTCAATTTTACAAAAATGAAAAACTAACCAAGTAAAAACCGTCGCATCCCGATATTTAGTATAAGCCCAACACCAATTAACATGGTCGTTAGGAATGACCCGCCGTAGCTTAGGAAGGGAAGTGGTACGCCAACGACAGGGAGTAAGCCCGTTACCATGGCAAGGTTTATAATTAAGTGCCAAAATATCATAGCTGTTATGCCAAAGGTTAGAAGAAATCCAAACTTGTCCTTTGCACCTCCTGCAATATCAAGGCCTCTTGTTACGAGTGCAAAGAAGAGTCCGAGTACGATGAGGGAGCCAATAAACCCCCACTCTTCTGCAAGTATTGGGAAGATGAAGTCTGTGTGGTGTTCAGGGAGAAATTTTAGACTACCTTGCGTGCCTTTGGTAAATCCACTACCAAATAAACCACCAGAACCAATGGCTATTTTTGATTGTAGGAGGTGGTAGCCTGAGCCAAGTGGGTCACTCCCGGGTTTGATAAAACTTAGGAGACGAGCCTTTTGATAATCCTTTAGATAAAGCCAAGCAAATGGCATTAGGGAGGCAAGGGCGATAAAGATACCAATGACTGTTTTAGTCCTTATCTTTACGACCATCAAGACAGATGTGAAGATAAAGACAAATATAAGAGCAGTACCAAGGTCTGGTTGCTTTGCAATTAAGAGAAAGGGTGCAAGGAGGATTAGAGCTGGGATGATAAGCTCCTTAATGCCAAGCCCTCTGTGAGGGATACGGATGGAGCTAAAGTACTTGGCAAGTGCGATGATGAATGCAAGTTTTGCAAACTCTGAGGGTTGTACTGAGACAATTCCAAGTGAGAGCCAACGCTGGGCTCCTCCAAATTTTTGACCAAAGATGAGGACCGCAAGAAGCGATAAGAGTGAGATAAAGAAAATGGGGTAAGCAAATCTCTCTATTGTTGAGTAATCAATAAATAACAGAGGGAGAAGTAGGAAAGTACCAATCAAGAGCCAGTAACACTGGCGGTGAAAAAAATACGTACCCTCGGAGAGAGTAGAGCTGTAGATTGCCATAATCCCAACTAAAGATAAAAGTATGGTAACTGCGAGGAGTGGCCAGTCTATTTGGGATATAATTTTTTTATCAATCATATTCCTACCTTAATTATGGGTTCTTTATTTTTTTTATCTGTTTCTTTAGTAGCATTTTTTTCAAAGTAAGCCTTAAAGACCTCCAAGGCAACAGGGGCAGCTACCTTTGAGCCAAAACCGCCGTGCTCTACGATTACAACAATTGCAATCTCTGGGTTATCATGCGGGGCGTAACCAACAAAGAGGCCGTGGTCTCTGTGTTTATAGGGTTGGTCTTCGGTCTTCATGCCGCGGGTTTTTTGACGAACCACTTGGGCAGTTCCTGTCTTGCCTGCTATCTTTAGCGCTGGTACATTAAGTCGCCTTGCTGTACCTTTCTCCTCTGTAACAACCCCCCTTAGTGCATCTTGGATAAGTTTTATGGTCTCGGTTGACGCACTAACTCGCCCTTT
The DNA here is from genome assembly GCA_023134165.1 of Deltaproteobacteria bacterium. Taxonomy (GTDB): domain Bacteria; phylum Desulfobacterota; class GWC2-55-46; order GWC2-55-46; family DRQE01; genus JAGLUZ01. Next base: position 6,133 of record JAGLUZ010000027.1, read on the forward strand.
TTTAATACGGGTAAATTCTTTTAAAACCTTACCTTCAGGGGTCTCAATGCGGTCAACTAGTTGCGGGGTATAGAGTGTTCCTCCATTTGCTATGGCACTGTACATATTTAGGATTTGTATTGGAGTTGCGAGCAGGTAGCCCTGACCAACAGAGACAGAGACAGTCTCCCCCTCATACCATTTGGTTTTAAGGCGTCTTTTTTTCCACTCACTTGTCGGGACAAGCCCTGATTTTTCATCAAGGAGCGAGACTTGAGTTTTGCTACCAAGGCCAAAACTTTTTGAGTACTCGGCAAGTTTATCAACACCAACCTTTAACCCTACCTGATAGAAGAAAGTATCTGAGGACTCAACAATTGCGTCATGGATTCTTATCTTGCCGTGACCAGAGGCCTTCCAGTCCCTGTACTCGTGTTTTTTAAACCAAAAAGAAGCACCTGAAAAAATCTTTGTCCTTGGGGTAACAATCTTTTCCTCAAGAGCGGCTGTTGCGGTTATGACCTTAAAGGTAGAGGCTGGTGGGTACTGGCCTTGAATGCCTCTATTTGTTAGGACGTGCAAGGGGTTTGAGATAATCTCATTCCAGTCTTTCTTGGTAATCCCTGTAGTGATTAGGTTTGGGTCAAAGGACGGGGTACTGACCATGGCAAGTATCTTGCCGTTATTTGGGTCAACAGCAATAACTGCTCCAGCATAATCCCCCATGGCCTCAAAAGCTATTTTTTGCAAATCCATATCTATTGAAAGTCTTAGGTTACTTCCAGGATAAGATTTTATACTCTTTAAGACCTTAACCTCTCGGCCAACGGCATCAACCATATACTGGCGACCTCCGTCAGTGCCTTTTAGGGTTTTTTCAAAGATAGATTCAATCCCGTACTTGCCTGTCATATCGGTATTTTGATAGGGGCGTCCTATATCTTTAAACCTTAAGAGTTCGTCCTCTGTAATCTCACCGAGGTAACCAAGGAGGTGTGCAGTTTGAGCACTAAAAGGGTAATTCCTCTTTGGTGCAACTGAGACAATTACACCGGGAAGTTCGTAATTTAGGACAGAGACGCGTGTCATATCATCCCAAGAGAGGTTCTCTTTTATCTTTACGGTCTTAAAAGGTCTGCGTTTTTTTGCCTTTTTAAGTTGCTCCTCTATTACTTCTTCCTCAATGCTTAGTAACCTAGAGAGTGTTTCCTTTGTTTTTTTCCAGTCCGTAATATCCTCAGGGATAACCGAGAGGTCAAAGCCCGGGCGGTTCTCTGCAATCCTAATGCCGTCTCTATCATAGATAATTCCGCGCGGGGCCTCTGAGTGGGTTATGCGTATTAGGTTTGTCTTGGAAAGCTCTTTGTACTGCGAAGAGCTAATGACTTGGAGGTACCAAAGTCTTATGGTTAGAACAAAGAAACCAAGGAAGATTACGATAGTTGCAAAGATGAGTCTTTCTTTAAATGCGCGAGGTTCTTTGTCGTTAAAGTAATCCATTAGCGTATATTCTCACGTCCGGATCTTGGTAGTTTGACCCTTTGCATAACCTCAATTAACGAGGTCAGAGCTGGGGTAAAGAGGGCTGTTGTAACGGCAGTTGGTACAAATACGTAGAAGTAGCTAATACTAATTCCACTATAATAAAGCAAGACCCACATGACACTACCTTTAAAGAGGGTTAGGGCAAAGGCACCCATTGCGATTATTGGAGCTCTTGTGAAGTGCATTTTTTGCATGAGCACCTGCACGAGTAAGTAAACAAGTATTAGTGCAAAAGAAGAAGTACCAAGCAATGCACTGCTAAAGCTATCATCAATGAACCCTAAGACAAAGGCAAGGATAACACCGCCAAGCGTATTCCTCTTCGTGGCAAGGTAGAAGACCAACACTAGGGAGAGGTCTGGAAGTGGAAAGCCCGGCAGTACGGTGCTCTTAAAGCTCCAGTAGATTATAGTTAGAGGTATAAATAGTATGAATTCTTTCATTTTTTTTTCTCTCTTAATTACCGAGGTCTTTCTTTGTGAGATTCTTCTGTATTTTCTCTGCGTTTTCTTGCTCTGCTACCTCACTAGAGATACCTGTAAGGATAAGTGCTTCTTCAAGTCTCTCAAGGTCGGCCGAGGGGCGTACAACAATGCTTTTAAAGAAATTATCCCAACCCTTCTGTACTTGAGTTACCTCTCCGACCTTTAAGCCCTTTGGAAAGACTCCAGAGAGCCCAGCAGTTACGATTACGTCTCCAATGCGGACGTCCTCTAAGTCACGGACGTATTTTAGTGTTATATCTGTTCCGTTGCCTTCGGCTATTCCTCGAACCCTAGTGCGTTGTATTATGACGTCAATATTAGAGCGAGGGTCAATTAACATCAGACCCTTTGAGTTATGGGTTGAGACATCTGTAATTCTTCCAAGCACTCCGCCTGGACTCATTACAGGCATATTCTTTTCTATGGTATCGGCTTTGCCTTTACTTAGGGTAATTACGCGCGTCCAACCTCCGCTACCTTGAAGCGAGCTAATGCTAAGAACTGATGCAGTTATGGTCTTGGTTGGGGTGTTTTCTTTAAAGGATATGAGTTTTTTTAGTCTTGAGTGTAGGGCTTCTTCTTCTTTAAGTCGGTTATTTTCTTTGCTGAGTTTATCAACTCTTAGAAGGAGTGCTTGATTAGTCTCTTTTATATTAAGTAAGAGGACGTAATTATCCAAGATAGAGGTTAGTGAGTTTTTTATAGTTGAGAAGCTATAATTAATAGGGTTTACAACAGAGGTGATGGCACGACTAACAATGAGTACGCCGCCACTTCCTGAGCGACCTTTTGAGATAAGGTGAAGGGATAAGAGGCAAAGGAGTACGGAGCAAAGTATTACGCGGTATCTGAAGATTAATTCACGCATGCTAGTTTGGTATAGTGACCTCTCTTAGGAGCTTGATGTTATCAAGAGCCATGCCTGCACCTTTGACAACACAGGTAAGCGGGTCATCTGCAATTGTTATTGGAAGTCCTGTTTCTTCTCTAAGTATAGCATCTAAGCCCTTTATTAGGGCTCCGCCGCCAGCAAGGACAATACCTTTATCTACCATATCAGCGGCAAGCTCTGGGGGAGTGGTCTCAAGGACTTGTTTTACAGCCTCTATTAGTGCATTTACAGGTTCGTTTAATGCCTCTCTTATTTCAGAGCCTTGAAGGTCAATTGTTGCAGGCACACCTGTTACAAGGTTTGAGCCTTTAATCTGCATGGAATGCCCTATATTATCTGCGTTTGTTGATAGTCCAAGTGTATGTTTTATTCTTTCAGCAACACCTGTGCCTATAGAGAGGTTAAATTTTCTCTTTATAAACTGAACGATTGCCTCATCAAACCTATCTCCACCAATCCTAATTGACTTTGCTTGCACTATTCCAGCAAGAGAGATAACAGCTATCTCTGAAGTACCACCTCCGATATCAACTATCATATTGGCTGAAGGTTCAGTAATGGGAAGGCCAGCACCAATGGCCGCGGCCATTGGTTCCTCTATTAGGTAGACCTCGCCTGCACCAGCAGAGTATGCTGATTCCTTGACAGCTCGCTTTTCAACTTGAGTTATTCCAGAAGGAACACCGATGATAATTCTTGGACGCACAAGGAGTTTGCGGTTGTGTACCTTGGCGATAAAGTACTTTAACATCTCCTCTGTTATCTCAAAGTCAGCGATTACGCCGTCTTTAAGTGGCCTTATAGCAGTGATATTACCTGGGGTCTTACCGAGCATGGCCTTTGCCTCGGTGCCAACTGCTAAGACCCTTTTACCCCGGCCGTCCTTTCTAACAGCTACGACTGAGGGTTCATTACTTACAATTCCTTTTCCTTTTACGTATATGAGTGTACTCGCAGTGCCAAGGTCTATAGCGAGGTCATTTGAGAAGAGACCTAGAAGATAATTTAACATGTAGACTCCTTTTTAATCTGTAACTATGAATTTAACAGAAAAAATATCTAATTAGCAAGAAGAAAATGCTTAAAATAGTTGAATTTAGTGGATAAATTTATTATTATAACTTTTTTCGTCTTAAGAGCTTTTCTGGCTCCATATTTTTGTCTTATTTTATTTTAGAGTTTTAAGTTTTTTAGGACTTTTTTATTTTTTAATCTTTGATACTATTTTTTTTATATTGCCCTTTTAGGCTTTGAAATTAAATTCAGGAGGTATTTTTTAATGCTTGGTTTTATGAGGAAAAAACGTAATTCATGGTTAGTCATTCTTGCCTTTGCAGTAATAATATTTGTCTTTGTTCTTGGGTACGGGGTAGCACCTTCGCCAGATAACCCGTCTAAGGCTGTTGTCGCAAGCGTAGACGGCACCCCTATATACTATGATGAGTACTCAAATATGTATAACAGACAAGTCGAGTACTACCGAGCTACCTTAAAAGACCAGTTCTCTGAGGAATTCTTGGAGAGGTTAAATGTCAGAGGTCAGGTTCTTAATTCTCTCGTAGAAAGAGTGCTTATACTTCACGCCGCAAAAGATGAGAAGCTTCGGGTAGCTGAGGTAGAGCTTCAGGAGAGAATCCTATCAGAGCCTGTATTTCAAAAAGACGGTGTATTTGATAAAGGTACTTATTACTCTGTCTTAGAGAGAAATCGTCTTAACCCAGCGATGTATGAGGAAAGTTTAAAAAATGATCTCCTAGTAAATAAGATGCGCAACTCAGTTGTAAGCAAGGTCGCTCTTAGTAGCGAAGATATAAAGAAGGCTTTTTATGACGACTTTAGAGATACCTCTTATGAGTACGTAAAGATTACCCCAGCCTCTTTTGCCTCTATCGTCACCACCAGTGACGCTGAAGAAAAAAAGTTTTTTGAGAAAATGGGTCAAGAGTTTCTAATACCAACACAGGTACGTGTCTTATCTGCATTTATTAGTAGAGGTAGCTTAAGTGCTAAAGTAAAGGTTAGTGCAGAGGCAATTTCGTCGTATTACGAGAAAAATAAGATGCAATATACAAAGCAAAAAGAGGTTAAGGCTAGCCACATACTTATTCGTCCAAAGAAGGGTGATGACCCAACAGCTGAACGTGATAAGGCAAGGGTAGCGGCAGAGGGAATA
>JAGLUZ010000028.1 GCA_023134165.1 Deltaproteobacteria bacterium
TCTTCCTGTAGAAGAAGGAAGTACTTTCCCTTTTTTTGAGGCTCTCTATGCTGATATCGGTGATAGACAAAATATAAGTCAAGATTTAAGTACTTTCTCTGCTCACCTGAAACGAACCGGCGAGGTGCTACGAGTTGCCTCAGAGAAGACGCTCGTCCTAATTGACGAGATTGGCGTTGGCACAGACCCAGCAGAGGGAAGTGTTTTCTCCCTCTCAATTTTGGAGGAGCTTAGGAATAGGGGAACAGTGGCGGTCGTAACGACGCACTTAAATCTTTTAAAGGCTCACGCTGGAATTGATAAAACTTTCGAAAATGCCTCAGTTGTCTTTGACGAAGAAACACTTAGGCCCAGATATAGCCTTTGTTACGGCGTGCCTGGTGCAAGTCTCGGATTATCAGTTGCAACAAGATACGGCATACCAGATGAGATTGTTTCCAGAGCTAGGGCTCGCCTCAAAGGTGATGAGGGTGCCTTTGTAGATGCTATGCGCATTATTGAATCAAAGAAGGAATCACTTATAAGAACAAATGAAAATTTAGAGAAAAATCTAGCGGAAAAAGAACACGCACTTAAACGACTTAGAGATGATAGAGAAAAACTTTTAAAGAGTGCTAGAGAGAAAATAAATAAGGTCATAAAAAAATCCAAGGAAGATTTCTCTCTGATTTTAAAAGAAGCTAGGGAAGCAACTCAGAGCAAAGACTTTGAAGAACTGAAGAAGATAAAGAAAAACGCTGGAAAAAAAGAAGAAAAATTAAAAGTAATCTTCTCGGCTGAAGAAAAAAAATACGTACCATCTGTAGGTGATGAGGTCCTAATCGGTGCAGGTGGTGGGGGCTGCCTCCCTGGGATAGTAACAAAGATAGATAGTACAAAGAAAAGAGCTGAGGTTTTATCAAGAAATCTTAAGGTTTGGAGCGACTGGAAGAGACTTGAGTTTGTTAGGCGAGGGGTTTTAAATTCGAAAAAAATTTCCTCGGAAGTTACTAAACCTGAAAAAAATAATAATGACACAGAGAACTTTGAGAGTACACTTTCAGGTAGCGTAAATATTATTGGCCTGAGGGCTGATGAAGCGCTAGGCGTTTTAGAGAAAGCCCTTGATAACGCACACATGGATGGGGTCGGAAGGCTTGAGGTTATTCACGGTGTCGGAACAGGTGCACTAAAGCACGCAGTTGAAGAGTATTTGAAAGACAATAAGATTGTTAGAGGTTTTAAGTCTGGTGCTGGAAGTGGAAGCTCTGCCATAACGATTGTTGAGGTTCTTTAAAAAATAATTATATAGATATGATACCAAAGGAAAAAATAGAAGAGATTCGCATGCGTGCTGATATTGTAGAGGTCGTTTCTTCCTACGTGGCTTTAAAGCGACGCGGTGCAAATCACATAGGACCGTGTCCTTTTCATAATGAAAAAACTCCGTCCTTTACTGTAAATGAGGACAAAGGAATTTACTATTGTTTTGGGTGCGGCGCTGGAGGGAACGTAATATCTTTTTTGATGAAGCACGAGGGGCTTGCTTTTCCAGAAGCTCTAAGGTCTCTTGCCAGTCGTTACGGCATTACGATTACTGAGGAAAAGAGGAGTCCTCGCGCCCAGGCAGAGGCTCGTAAAAAAAAATCAGAAGAAGATTCTATGATAGAACTCAATCGCATTGCGATGGGTTTTTTTAGAGAAAGATTAAGGTCAGAACTAGGCAACGGAGCCAGAAGTTACTTGCAGGAGCGGGGCTTTACAGGCGATATTGAAGAGGACTTCAGAATTGGACTTGCCCCAGAAGGATGGGAGGGGCTTAGCGGTTTTTTAAAGAGTAAAGGTTATGATAGAGAGCTTGCTATGAAGGCTGGGCTTCTGGGAAAAAAGGATGCTCGTTTTTTCGACCGCTTTAGAGGGCGGATAATTTTTCCTATTACAGACTTTAAGGGCAAGGTTATAGCCTTTGGTGCAAGGAGTCTTGATGGTGAAGAGCCGAAATATTTAAACTCACCGGAGAGTTCGCTCTTTAAAAAATCAGAGACGCTCTATGGGTACTTTAAAGCAAAGGACGAGATTCGAAAAAAGGAATACGTTATTGTAGTTGAAGGTTATTTTGATGTCATTGCACTCCACAAATACGGATTTAAAAATTGTGTTGCCACTATGGGAACGGCACTAACGCCGTCTCATATCTCTAGACTTAAGCGGCAAGCAAGGAAAATTTACCTTCTCTTTGATGCTGACCATGCAGGCAAAAAAGCCGCACTTCGAGGGCTAGAGCTTTTTCTTGAGCAAGAGATAAGTGCAAAGGTTATTACTGTCCCAGAAGGTAAGGATCCAGATGATTTTTTAAAGTCCGAGGGGGCTTCAAGTATGGAACGAGCAATCAAAGAAGCTGTACCCTTGATGGAGTTTTTCCTAAGCGATCTGGGCAGTAAGTTTAACCTAAAGACAGCTGAGGGTAAGGGAGATTTTTTAAATGAAGCCACACCTTTTTTAAAGAAAATAAAAAATGTTGCAGAGCTTGGACACTACGTAACTCTTGCCTCCTCTATGCTAGGTCTTGACGGAAAAATAATTTATGATTCAATAGGCGGTGAAGGTGTTCAGATTCCTAAAAGCGGAGACAGTAGGAATACACTTAAGGGGACAAGAAAACCTTCAGTAACAAAACTTGCAGAGCTAACCCTGCTAAAAATAATAATACTTCATCCTGAATTTTTTGATGAAGAGGTGAAAGAAATCCGAGGTTTTTTTAATGACGAATTCTTAAAAAAGGTCTCGGATTTTGTTTGGTCGACTCTTGAGGCTTCCAAGGGTGAGGCGGGTTCAATTTTAGAGAGTGCACTTAGTAAATGTGAAAGTGTCGAAGACGAGGCTGTTAAGGGTTTTATTGCCGAGGCACTAGTTACCGATGATAAGGGTTTTATTAATTCTCCAAAAGATATGATTGTTAGTTGCATGGAAAAGTTAAGGGCGGCTAATGGCCCTGGAGTTGTGACAAAAAAACTTTTAAAGATATTAGAGGAAGGCGGCAAGGAAGACGTGGCGAGAGACATCATGGGTGAGCGAAAACCCACCTCAAGAAATTAACAAGGATGTTTTGGTAACAAAAACTTGCGCCCTTTTCTGACTGAAAAAAATGGAGGATTTTTTATGGACTGCGGAGTAAAAAAAAATAATCAAAATTCAGGGCGGCTACATATTTACACCGGAGAAGGTAAGGGCAAGACCACAGCCGCATTAGGCCTTGCTCTTCGTGCAGTTGGTAGTGGTCTTCAGGTTTTGTTTCTTCAGTTCTTTAAACCAGAGGCAGACCCTTCTGGGGAGAAAGATTTTTTTAGGGAACATAGTAAGAATATTGAATTTCTAAGGAGTACCTCAAGACATCCTTTTTTTACAGGAAAAAAGACTGATAAAGAAAAAGTCAGAGTATCTGTGAAGCAGTTATTTGATCAAGCCAAGGAAAAGATTTTTTCCAAAGAAAAAAAGATAGACCTTATTGTTTTTGATGAAATTTTAGGTGCATTTGGTGATAATTTTTTAGAGCTTGATGAAGTGGAAAAGTTTTTGGATGAACGCCCTAAAGGTTTAGAGGTTGTCTTGACTGGTCGAGACGCCCCAGTGGAACTAGTCCGCAGTGCAGATTACGTAACTGAGATGCTTAAGATTAAGCATCCTTTTGACTCAGGGGTAAAGGCTCGCAGGGGGATTGAATATTGAAGGAAGTAAAAGTGACTAGGCTCTATCTAGCCAGACATGGTCAGGTTGAGAACCACCACGAGTTTAGGTATAACGGACACACTGACGTTGACATTACCGAGCTTGGTCTTAAACAGATGAACCAACTTGCTGATTTTTTTACTGGTAAAAAAATTACAGCCCTTTATTCAAGTGACCTTATGCGTTCAGTCAAGGGGGTTGAGATTATAGGCAAAGCGCTCACACTGCCTTTTGAAAAACTCCCAGAGCTTCGTGAGCTTCATCTTGGTCGGTGGGAGGGGCTTACACGATCCGAAGCAATAGAGCTTTATCCAGATGAGGCGCATATGAATTTCTCTGACCTCGCTAAGAACAAACTGCAAGGCGGGGAAAGTTTCCAAGAGTTGAGTACGCGTGTTTTACCTGTGATTGAAAAAATAGTTAAAGCTCACGCTGGTGAAGAGGTATGTATTATCGCACACGGCGGAGTGAATAGAATAATCCTGGCTGAGGCAATAGGGATGCCACTTGAAAATTTTTTTAGGATTGAACAGGACTATGGTGGCCTAAATATAATTGATTTCTTCTCTGACGGTAATACCGTTGTGAAGATGCTAAACAGCGGCCCAAATCAAAAAATGGGCGAGACTTTTATTTATTAGGGCAAGGCCTGTTGAAATCGTAGCATGATTTCAACAGGCCTGTAATACGACGGTTGAGTTTATAAGAGTCGTTTTGGTGTCTATTTTTTATGTTTTAAAGTTAGATTTTTGCAACTCAACGAAAACGTCTATGCTCTTAAATCTATTATACATACTTTAAATGAGCGCCAAAAAAAGAATAGGCTGGCTATTAGTATAGCTGTAACAACCATAGCTCCAATAAGTGACCACATCGCTGGTTGTGGAATCCAAGGTATCCATGCACTTAGAGCAATACCAGCCGCTGTTGTGGTTAGTATTCCAGCTGTTAATACTAGGGCCTCTATATTCCTAGTAAAGTTTTGGAATTCACCTGAGCAAAGGTCTCTGTTCATCTCCTCCTTTGTTAAACCTTCAAGCATACATTCATAATATTTTCTTGCAAAATATACTGCTAACATTAAAGCGATAGTTGCTATGCCAGAAGCTATTGCCGTAAGAAGCATAAGTGCAGGAGAAAGATAGGCTAACCAGAAAGAGCCATTTAAAAAAGCGGCAACTGTACACAACGCTATGGCTACTGCAAATGCTGTTATTGCAGCATATAAAGATAGTTTTAGGCTACTGTCATCACACATAAATATTCCTCCTCTATTTAATTAGATAATTATTTTGGTCTGACTAGACCCGATCTATTAAAAGTTATTATAATTATTGTAAATACAGAAATAAATTAATAAAATACTAAGTTTAAGGTACATCTTTAAGCTGAACTTGTCAATATTTATAGCTTTTAGTTTAATTCTAATCGAGGGTGATGCTGCATAATTATGAGAATTAACATGTAAGTAATACGGTACTCTAACTATGAGATGGGAGAGATTTTTATTTATTAATTGAAAAGAACGCTCCTACCTGTTAATATCTTTAAGTAAATATTTCCTTTAATAATTCAAATTAAAATATATTTTATTCACCTTAAGGATTATCTATGCATGCAAGGGTTCAAAGTTGTGCACTTCTTGGAATTGACGCATACCCAGTTGATGTTGAGATTGATGTGGCTGGCGGTTTGCCTACTTTTGCAACTGTTGGTTTGCCAGACAGTGCGGTAAAGGAGAGCAAGGACCGCGTCAGGAGTGCTATAAAAAATTCTGGTTATTACTTTCCAAACGGTCGTGTGACTGTAAATCTTGCTCCTGCGAATATAAAAAAAGAAGGAACCCTTTTTGACCTCCCAGTTGCTGTTGGCATACTCACTGCCGAGCGAATTATAAAATGCAAGAATTTAGATGATTATTTAATCCTTGGTGAGCTTTCGCTTGACGGAAAAGTTCGCGCTGTTAGAGGTGCGCTCTCGGTAGCTGTTACAGCGGCTCGGACTGGAAAAAAACTCCTACTCCCAAAGGAGAATGCAAAGGAAGCCGCCCTAGTTCAAGGCTTAGAGGTGAGAGGGGTTGAGAATTTATCTGAGATCGTTGAATTTCTAAACGGGGATACCGAGATTGAATTAACGAAGGTTGATATAACTTCTTACTTTGAAAGAGAAGATTCTTCGCTCGTAGATTTAAGCGAAGTTAAAGGTCAAGAGCACGTAAAGCGAGCCCTAGAGGTCGCCGCCGCTGGAGGGCATAATATGCTCTTAATTGGTCCGCCGGGTTCTGGAAAGACTATGCTCGCACGAAGGTTGCCGGGTATACTTCCTGCGATGAACCTAGAGGAGGCAATTGAAACCACAAAGGTTCACAGCGTTGCTGGGGTTCTAACAAATGGAAGTGACCTTATTACGGAGCGTCCCTTTCGCTCACCGCACCACACAATCTCAGATGCAGGCCTTATTGGAGGTGGTCAAATCCCAAGACCTGGTGAGGTTAGTCTCTCAAATAACGGCGTGCTTTTTTTGGATGAAGTCCCAGAGTTTAAGAAAAATGTTTTAGAGGTTCTTCGGCAACCTGTTGAAGACGGCTCGGTTACAATATCAAGGGCTGCGATATCACTGACCTATCCCTCAAGTTTTATGCTCATCTGTGCGATGAACCCGTGTCCGTGTGGTTTTCAAGGCACTCCGGGGAAGGACTGCACTTGCACCCCGCCGATGGTAAAGCGTTATAGGAATAAATTATCAGGTCCGCTTATTGATAGAATCGATATTCACTGCGATGTGCCTGCTCTGCGTTTTAGGGAACTTGACGGAAAGAGAAGTGGGGAACCTTCAAAGGCTGTGAAGGAGAGGGTTCTAAAAGCTCGCACAATTCAAGAGAGAAGATTTTTGAACGGAAAAGTAAAGGGGATTTATTCTAATAGTGATATGACGGCAAGGCAGATAAAAGAATTCTGCGCAACGGACGCAAAGGGAAGTGCTTTGCTTGAGGTTGCGGTAAATAAACTTGGCCTCTCGGCCAGAGCATACACGCGCGTCCTTAAAGTTGCCCGCACCATTGCCGACCTAGAAGGCAAAATTAATATCGAGAACCACCACTTGTCAGAGGCAATTCAGTACCGAACCCTTGATAGGGAAAATTTTTAGGTTTTCGTCTCAAAGCAATCCTGGAGAAAACTTATGAAAGCGATTGTATATGAAAGATATGGCTCTCCTGATGTTCTTGAATTAAAGGAAGTAGAAAAACCCACACCAAAGGATTATGAAGTTCTTGTAAAAATCTATGCCGCATCAATAAATTCATGGGATTTTGATCTCCTCAGAGGCGTACCTTTTTTGAATCGCTTATTCGGAGGGCTTTTAAAACCAAAGCATAAGATTTTAGGAGCTGACGTGGCGGGGCGAGTTGAAGCAGTTGGCAAAGACGTAAAAATTTTAAAAGTTGGTGATGAGGTTTACGGCGACTTATGCAAGTCTGGTTGGGGTGCTTTTGCTGAGTATGTCTCTGCTCCAGAAGACGCATTGGCTAAAAAGCCCGCAGGTTTGACATTTGAAGAGGCCGCGGCCGTACCTCAAGCCGCAGTGATTGCTTTGCAGGGGTTTCAAGATAAAGGTCAGGTTTATGAAGGACAAAAAGTTTTGATCAATGGTGCGGGCGGAGGTGCCGGCACTTTTTCAGTCCAACTTGCCAAACTATTCGGGGCTAAGGTAACTGGCGTAGATAGTGTTGGAAAATTGGATACGATGCGCTCTATTGGAGCTGACGCTGTAATTGACTACACCAAAGTTGACTACACCAAAACAGGGGAGCGTTATGATTTGATCATTGATCATGCGGCATATCACTCAATCTCTGATTATAGGCGTGTTTTAAATCCTAAAGGAATTTTTACTTTAGTTGGCGGTTCTACGGTTTTAGTCTTTAAAACTATTTTTTTCGGGTTGTTAATATCCATGGTAAGCAACAAGAAGATGGGTGTTCAGATTTATAAGCCAAAGAAGAAAGATCTTGATTTTTTAAGAGAAAAACTTGAAACTGGCAAGCTTAAACCTGTTATAGACAAAACTTATCCGTTAAATGAGACCTCCAAGGCTCTTCGTTATTTTGGAACCGGCGACGTTAAGGGAAAGTTGGTTATAACCATAGGGAACGATTTCTGAGGTCATTTGTTTTAAGCCTCCTAGGGTATTAATTTTATATTCGTCAGCCTCCTATCTACTTATCTTAATACTTGATAATATGACAATTATTGATCTTGATTTTTGGGTAAGTACGAGAAAGAAAAACTTAGAATTACAAAGATTAAGATACCTAAAGTTGATAAAAAAAGAGATTTGTTTACGTAGAAGATAAGCTAGTGAAGGTGAATTGAGTAGATTTTTATTATTAAGGAATAGATGGTATCAGGGTCGGCAGTTTTTTGCTGGCCTTTTTTCTTTGAATTGCAAAGGCTATCTATTTGATGGTAAAGTATTAAGCTATGAAATCAATTTATTTAGATAATGGTGCAACGAGTTTTCCAAAACCAGATTGTGTTACTGAAGCGGTAGTAGAGGTTCTCACTAAAAAAGGTGGAAACCCCGGACGTGGTTCACACAGGCTAAGTCTGGAGGCAAGTCGCGTTGTATTTAACGCTCGCGAGTCACTGGCAAAACTTTTAAATATCAGTGATTCATCTAGGATTGCATTTACAAAGAACGCAACAGAGGCTATAAATATTGCCTTAAAAGGTTTACTTAAAGAAGGCGATCACGTCATTACCTCGGCCTTTGAACATAACTCTGTTGCAAAAACTTTATTTAGACTAGAAGAGCAGGGCGTTGATATTACCAAGATTAAGGGCAGTGAGAGAGCGGATCTTATCACCGTAAAAGACGTAGAAGCGGCCATAACTGATAAGACAAAACTTGTAACAATAGTTCATGCCTCAAATGTTTTTGGTACAATACAACCCATTGCTGAAATTGCAAAATTTTGTAGGTCAAAGAATATTATCTTTATGACTGATGCTGCTCAGACCGTTGGTGCAGTCCCGGTGGATATTAAAGAACTTGACCCAGATATTCTTGTTGGGACAGGCCATAAGTCGCTCTTTGGCCCGCAAGGTACGGGTTTTATTTATCTGCGCCGTGGGATTGAGCCGTGGCCACTTGTTGACGGCGGCACTGGAGAGCTTGAAGATGTTTTAGAGGTTCCAGAGAGGCTTGAGTCTGGGACTATGAATACGCCAGGTATTGGTGGGCTTGGAGCTGGGGTAGATTTTGTCATAACCGAGGGAATAGAAAAAATAAGAACCCGTGAGGTAGCCCTACTCAAAAGACTTATCTGCGGGGTTCAAGGTATAGAGGGAACAACTATACTTGGCTCAACAAAGGCCGAAGAGCGAGTCTCGATTCTTTGTTTTACTCTTAAAGGGATAACTCCAACTGAGGTCGGTCTTATCCTTGATAGGGATTATTCAATTATGATTCGGTGTGGTACGCACTGTGCCCCAGAGGCGCACGCCACGGCCAATACTCACCCTTTGGGTGCGATACGAGTTTGCCCTGGATATTTTACAACTGAGGGTGAGGTTGATTTATTTTTAAAAGCTATAAGGGAGATTGCCTGATGCTCGTCCTTGCTCTTGAATCTTCCTGTGATGATACATCTGTTGCTATCCTTAAGGACGGCTCTTCTGTACTCTCAAATATTGTTGCATCTCAAGATGATATTCACTCCCTCTACGGGGGCATTGTCCCAGAGCTTGCCTCTAGGAAACACATAGAGAATGTCATCCCTGTGATGGAGACTGCACTAAAAAAAGCAAATACCACAATTGAAGAGATTGACGCCTTTGCCGTAACCATGAGGCCAGGCCTTGTTGGTTCAATTCTAATTGGACTTAACTTTATAAAGTCCGTTGCATATGCAACGGGGAAACCCTACGTTGGTGTAAATCATATCGAGGCGCATGCTCTCTCTGCTTTTCTCTCTAATGAGCGTGAGGCAGAGGTCACGCCACAAAAGAACTTTGTGGAGTCTAAAGAATTAAAGTTCCCATTTGTCTCCCTTGTTGTTTCTGGCGGACACACGACACTTTTTTTTGTAAAAGACTTTGACGATTTAAGTGTCCTTGGGCAGACCCGTGATGACGCCGCAGGCGAGGCCTTTGATAAAGTCGCAAAGCTCCTTGGGCTTGGATATCCAGGGGGCCCGATTATAGATAAACTTGCAAAAGAAGGAGACCCAAAGGCTTATGAATTTAAGCGGTCTTACATAAAGAAAGGTAATCTTGAGTTTAGCTTTAGCGGCCTAAAGACCGGGGTCTTAAATGTTGTCAAGGGTATAGAGGCCGCAGGGCGTGTACTTACGGATCTTGATAAAAAAAATATAGCGGCAAGTTTTCAAGAATCTGCTGTGGACGTACTTGTAAAGAAGGCACTTTGGGCGGCCGAAGAGGTTGGGGTTACCTCAATTGTCTGTGCTGGAGGAGTTGCGTGTAACTCAAGGCTTAGAGAAAAACTAAGAGTTGCAACAAAAGAAATAGGTCTCTCACTTTTTATTCCTAAACCAAAGTACTGTAGTGATAATGGTGCGATGATTGGTCTGCTTGGTTTTGAGTTACTTAAACGCGGCAAACGTGCAGGTCTTGACCTAAACGCAGAACCATCATGATAGAAAAAACAAAAAATCATCTTAAAAAATATAATAGAATAATAAAGATAAAATATTTTTTTACCTTTTTGGTTCTGGTATTCGTCACTTCTTCTTGTTCTCTTTCTAACATAAAAGGCCAAGAGCTTACCCCTAAAGTTCCAGAGATAATATCTAAGAAGGAAGTCGTAGTAAAACTAAAACCCAAAGAAAAAGTAAGACCAAAGCCTAAAGAGATTACCCTCCTTGCTTTAGGTGATATTATGCTTAGTCGAGGCATCGGGCGTGCAATGGTAAGGAGGGATAATGATTACCCCTTTAAGTTTATGGACGGGTACCTTAAAAAAGGTGATATTGTCTTTGCAAATCTAGAGAGCATGCTCGGGGAAAGTAAAGACAAAGCAGGTAGAAATAAAAAACCATACTTCAAAAAACCGTATAATTTTTTAGCCACCCCCGAGGCCTCAAAGGTACTTAAGAAAGCCGGGCTAACGATCTTAAGTCTTGCTAATAATCATGCAATGGATTTTGGCCCCTCCCCCATAGCCGAGACTCGCAGGCTACTGAGTAAAGAAGGCATTGGTTTTTTTGGAGCTGGGAAAAATCTAAGAGAAGCAAGAGAGGCGGCGTCTGTAAATCTTGGTGACACTAACTTTTCTTTTATCGGTTATACCATCGCACACCCAGACGTATTTGCAACAAAAGAAAAACCAGGTGCAGCATCCATCTATGAACGTTATGTTATAGATGACGTAAGAACACTTAGGAAAAAAACAGATGTTCTGATTGTATCTCTTCACTGGGGTAAGGAGTATAAGGAGCAACCTACAAAGTGGCAACGAGGTCTTGCACGAAAAATAATTGACGCAGGTGCAGACATTATAATTGGTCATCACCCGCACGTCTTGCAAGGTGTTGAGTTTTATAAGAATAAACCAATTGCATATAGCCTTGGTAATTTCATCTTTGATCAAAAGAGTGGAAGAACCACTGGTGGGGCAATCTTTGAGTATAAGTTTAAGGGTAGTGAACTTTATTCCTTTGGGATAATTCCAATATCAAGGGTAAATACGTATTACCCAAAGGTTTCTTCTGGGAAGGCACGTAACGATACGCTTAAAGAACTAATAGAGATATCAACCCCACTAAATAAAGATAAGACTTATTTGGATGCGTTGAAGTCTTTTTCTGTCTTGCTCGACGATAAAGAGAAGAAAAAGAATTTAGAAAAAAATAAAAACAAAAAAATAAAACAAGATATTTTAAATTAATATTTCAAATATTATTAACTGGCATGCCTCCTAAAAAAAAAGAGATAAAAATTTTAGCCAACAAATTTAATGGTGAAAAGGTTGCCAGTCCAACACCAAAGAAACGTCTTGGTCAGCATTTTTTAATTGATAAAAATATCATCAGAAAAATTGTTTCAGGTGCTGGCGTTGAAGAAGGCGAGCTTATCTTAGAGATTGGCCCTGGTACTGGAGCACTCACGGTTGAGCTTCTTCGCTGCGGTGCGCGCGTGGTTGCCCTTGAGGCTGACAAAACTCTTGCAAGTACTTTAAAAGAACGTCTTTTGGAACTCGGCGTTGGGGTTGATAACCTTAAAATCATTGAAGGGGACGCACTTCGGGTTTCGTACTTGGAGCTCTCAAGAGAAAATAAAGGTACCTTTAAGTGTGTCTCAAATCTTCCGTATAATATTTCTGGCCCTCTTATCGCAAAATTCTTTGAAGAGCGAGCGGCCTTTAGCGAACTTTATTTAATGATACAAAAAGAAGTTGCTATGCGTCTTCTTGGAAAACCCTCTACAAAAGATTACGGCGGGCTAACTGTTCTTACAAATCTTTATACCAAGTCAAGTAAACTTTTTGACGTAAGCCCTATGTGTTTTAGGCCTCCCCCAAAGGTCACATCAACGGTCATTGGTCTTCGCATTCTGGATAAACTTGGTGCAGATGTTGCTGATGAAGTTTTGTTTAAGAAGGTTGTAAGAGGGGCATTTGGACAGAGAAGAAAGACACTTTCAAATGCTTTAAAAGGGGCTGGATTTTCTAACGAAGCGGTAGCAGAGGCTCTTCTGGATGCTGGGATTGATCCTGGGCGGCGAGGTGAGACACTGGAGCTTGCTGAATTTGCTAAACTTACTGAGGCTCTTTCTGGTAATTAAGAAGCATTTTCTCTCACTCTTGACTTTTGCTCCGTAAGTAGGGATAATTACAGATAATAAATATGGAAAAGCCTCGCTACATTGCTGTTGAAGGGCCAATAGGCGTTGGAAAGACCTCTCTTGTTGGTTTCTTAGCTAAGGAGCTTGGCGGTAGAACCGTACTAGAAGAGGTTCTGGATAACCCTTTCTTGCCACTATTTTATAGTGACGTAAAAAAGTATGCCTTTCAGACTCAGCTCTTTTTTCTCCTAAACCGCTATCAACAGCAAAAAGACCTAACTCAGGGAGACCTCTTTAATACGAGTATTGTCTCTGATTATCTCTTTGCAAAGGATAGGATATTTGCCTACCTAAACTTGGATGAAAATGAACTTGGCCTCTATGAGCAGGTATATAAATTACTTGATGAGCGTATCCCTAAACCAGACCTCGTCATTTACCTTCAGGCCTCAAAGGAGGTTCTCTTTAATCGAATTGATAAGAGGAATAATGATTATGAATCAAACCTCGACGAGCAGTACTTAGAGAGGCTTGTTCAAGCATATAATAAGTATTTTTTCTACTATACAGAGACGCCCCTTTTGGTGGTAAATACCTCTGAGATTGATTTTGTTGAGAACCCTGCTGACTTGGCTAACCTTGTAAAAGAGGTAAGGTCAATTAAGGGCGGCACTCAGCACTACATACCGCTTGGATCCAAGGCCTAGGTTAATAGGTCAAACGGACTGGGACGGAGATATTGTTTATTAACCCCTTAACAATTAGGGCTTGCTAGTACTTTGTTTTTTTCCTTAGCGAGTTTTTGTTGGGTTATGCCTTTTTTTAAAAAAGGACGCAAACCTCCGCCCAAAGCGGGGGTTTTTTTATTTAAAATAAAGATTTAGGGCGTAAATAATATGGCAGAGAAAAAAATAAGAGTTGATGATTTTTTAAAGTATAAGGAAGAGAAAAAAAAGTTCTCTGTCCTTACGGCATATAATTTTCAAATAGCAAAGATTCTAGACACTGCGGGTGTGCCGATGCTTCTTGTTGGTGATTCCGTTGGTATGGTCGAGGCTGGTTACGACTCAACCCTGCCTGTAACAATGGGGGAGATAATCTACCACACAAGATCTGTTCGTAGAGGCGTGAGCAGTGCCTTTGTTGTTGCGGATATGCCTTTTATGTCTTATCAGGCTGGCCTAAGGGACGCACTAAAAAATGCAGGTCGACTTATTAAAAAAGGCGGAGCTGAGGCGGTAAAGATTGAGGGCGGCCTTTGCGTTGCCCCTACTGTAAGGGCAATGACTGAGATTGGTATCCCTGTTATGGGTCATATTGGTCTAACCCCGCAGTCTGTAAATGCCCTTGGTGGCTATAAGGTGCAGGGCAAGACCAAGGACGAAGCGAGCCGTCTCTTGGAAGACGCGCGCGCCCTAGAGAGTGCTGGGATTTTTGCTTTGGTACTTGAAGGTGTACCGGCAACTCTTGCAAGTGAGGTAACAAGAGAATTAAAGATTCCAACTATTGGTATTGGAGCGGGTAGCGGCACCGATGGTCAAGTGCTTGTCATTAATGACATGCTTGGGTTAACGCCTGGCAAGCTCCCTAGATTTGTAAAAAAATACGCAGACCTAGAAGGCATTATTACCAAAGCAACTACGGGTTTTATAGACGAGGTTAGGGACGGGGAATTCCCAAAGAAGGAGCATTCTTATTAAGATTATAAAGAGTTCCTCTGAGATGGCGGCCTACTCAAGTGAGGCGGCTTCAAAGGGGCGTGGCCTAACTTTTGTTCCAACAATGGGCGGACTCCACGAGGGGCATTTAAAACTTACTCAAGAAGGAAGAAGGCTCTCCGCAGATGGAGATCTCCTTGTGGTGAGTATCTTTCTAAACCCTACTCAGTTTGGGCCGTCCGAGGATTTTTCAAAGTACCCAAAGAACGATAAAGAGGACCTTGCAAAATTAGAGGAGGCTGGGGTTGACCTTGTTTTTATGCCCACAGTTACTGATATTTATCCAAAGGGTTTTAAGACCTACGTAGAGGTTGAAGGTTTATCAGATAAATTATGCGGACAAAGTCGCCCGGGACACTTTAGAGGGGTCGCAACCGTTGTTGCAAGGCTCTTTGGGATAGTTAAACCAAGGCGGGCAGTCTTTGGCCTTAAGGATTACCAACAATTTGTTATAATAAAGAAGATGACAGAAGACCTCATGCTTGGTCTTGATATCTTTGGTTTTAAAACAGTTAGGGAGGCAGACGGACTTGCCATGAGTTCTAGGAACGCCTATCTAACAGAAAAGGAAAGAGCGGTCGCTGGGCTTTTATCAAAGGCTCTCCTTGCTGGAGAGAAAATTTTCCGTAGAGGTAGTACCTCAGCTAAGGAGATACTCCTCGGGGCAGAGAAAATAATAGAGAAGGAGTCCTTGGTTATGGTAGATTACCTTAAGCTTTGCGACCCTTCTTCTCTAGAAGATTTAAGTGTGGTTACAGATAGGGCTGTCCTGTTGATTGCAGTTAGGATTGGTAAGGCTCGGCTAATTGATAACTGCATCCTAGAGAGAAGACCTTAAAGAAAAAG
Organism: Deltaproteobacteria bacterium; assembly: GCA_023134165.1. GTDB lineage: Bacteria > Desulfobacterota > GWC2-55-46 > GWC2-55-46 > DRQE01 > JAGLUZ01. The sequence goes on from JAGLUZ010000028.1 coordinate 15,074, forward strand.
AATAAAAAAACAAATGAGCAAGCAAACTCACGAAAAAAGAGGAGAAAGGAAGAGATGCAAAGAACAATACTAAAGAGTAAATTACACAGGTTAACTGTTACGGATTCAAACCTTGATTATGAGGGTAGCGTTGCAATTGATAAAACTTTGATGAATACGGCTGGGATGGTTCCGTTTGAGAAGGTTCAGATATATAATATCACCAACGGTAATCGTTTTGAGACCTACGCAATAGAGGGTGAAGTAGGGAGCGGTGAGATTTGCATAAACGGTGCGGCCGCACATTTAGCCAAAAAAGGTGATATAGTTATAATCGCAACTTACGGTATTTATGATGAGAGCGAGGCTCTCTCGCACTCTCCGGTCTTGGTCTACGTTGACGAGGCTAATAGTGTAGTTCGGATTGGAAAAAAAATAGCCAAGGTTGTTTGAGGGCAGCAAGATGAGAAGAATTATAAAAAGGTACTTTGTAACTGGACTCCTAATCGTTGTACCCGTCTACATTACAGGGTATATATTTTTCCTGATTGTTACCTCGATGGACTCTCTTTTTATGCTCCTTCCTGTGGAGTATAGACCTGAGTCTTATTTGCCTTTTCATATTCCAGGGCTTGGTCTTCTTGTCACTATAATAATTGTTTTTCTTATTGGTTTTCTTGCAACAAATTTTCTTGGAAGAAAACTCGTTCAGTTTTGGGAGTGGTTTTTATCAAAGATACCAGTTGTTAGGTCTATCTATAAGGCCACAAAACAATTTATTGAGACCTTCTTTGTAAAGGATGAAGATAGTTTTAGGCGTGTCGTAATGCTCCAGTTTCCACGGAAGGGCTTATACGCTATTGGCTTTGTAACCTGCACTACAAAGGGGGAGATTCAGGCTCGCACCCCTGAGCAGACGATAAATATATTTGTCCCAACAACGCCTAACCCAACCTCTGGCTTTTATTTTGCCGTACCTGAGGAAGACGTCATACCGCTTAATATGACTGTTGAGGAGGCCTTTAAGGTTATAATGTCTGGTGGCCTCGTTGCCCCAGAGGTTGATAAAGATTTTAAGACAATCAAAGATTTGTAAATTTTTTTATTAAGGGAGATAAATATCGTGAGTAGTAATAAAGAAGTTAAAGGTGATGAGTGTAGAGATTTTGATGCAACAGATGATTTATGTGTTAATACGATACGCTTCTTAGCCGTAGACGGTGTTGAGCGAGCAAATAGCGGACATCCCGGAATGCCTATGGGGGATTCACCAATGGCTTACGTCCTGTGGTCGCGTTTCCTCAGGCACAACCCAAATAACCCAAAGTGGGCAGGGCGAGACCGTTTTGTCCTCTCTGCTGGACACGGTTCAATGCTCCTTTATGCCCTCCTCCACCTTACGGGTTATAATTTTTCTATAGAAGATTTAAAGAACTTTAGGCAGTGGGGGAGCCCGACTCCAGGACACCCTGAGTATGATATTGACCGAGGCATAGAATTAACGACCGGTCCTCTTGGGCAAGGAATATCAACAGGCGTTGGAATGGCAATGGCTGCTCGTTATATGTCTAACCGTTATGATAAACCTGGGTTTTCATTCTTTGATTATAATATTTTTGCTATCTGTGGTGATGGTGACTTGATGGAGGGGGTCTCTTATGAGTCTGCTTCCTTGGCTGGTCATCTCGCATTAGGTAGCCTTGTTTACCTGTACTCAGATAATAAGATTACCATAGAGGGTTCAACAGATAAGAGCTTTACTGAGGATGTCTCTGCTCGGTTTGAGGCCATGAAATGGCACGTACAAAAAGTTGACGGCAATAACCTAACAGAGGTTGCCAAGGCCATAAGCCTTGCAAAAGCAGAAAAGAAAAGACCCTCAATAATAATATCCCGCACAAATATTGGTTTTGGAAGTCCTGCAAAACAAGACAGTGCTTCAGCTCACGGCTCTCCGCTTGGTAAGGATGAGATAAAGATTACAAAAGAAAAACTCGGTTGGCCTGATAGTCCAGATTTTTTTGTCCCAGAAGAAGCTCTAGCAAGATTTAGTGAAGCAACTGTAAGGGGCGATGACTTAGAGGCCGTGTGGAATAAAGACATTAAGGAGTACGAGGTAAAGCACCCAGAGCTTGCAAAGGAGCTTGGGTTGCTATTAAACGGCGGACTCATCAAAGACGCTTTAGAGACCTTGCCAACCTTTAACCCAGAAGACGGCGGCGTAGCAACGAGAAGTGCTTCAGGGAAGGCTCTAAATGCAATGGCAAAAAAAGCACCTTTTTTAATTGGTGGCTCAGCTGATCTTGCCCCTTCTAATAATACTTGGTTAGAGGATGCTGGGGAGTTTGCCCCAGCTGAGAGCGGACAAAATATCCACTACGGTGTGCGTGAGCATGCCATGGGTTCAATCATGAATGGCATAGCCCTTAGTCGAGCATTAATTCCTTTCGGTGGAACATTCCTTGTTTTTTCTGATTACATGCGAGGTGCAATACGTATGGCGGCTCTCTCTGAGCTTCCTCTGGTTTACGTCTTTACGCACGACTCTATTGGTCTTGGTGAGGACGGACCTACGCATCAACCAATCGAACACTTAGCTTCTCTTAGGGCAATCCCAGGACTTCTGGTGCTTCGTCCAGCTGACGCAAATGAGACCTCAGAGGCTTGGAGGGTTGCCCTCACAAGTCAAGGGCCAAGTGCACTTATCTTAACGAGACAAAAGCTTAGAACCCTTAATCCAGAGGTTACAAAGAATTTTTCTAAGGGTGGTTACGTTCTAGCTGATTCTGGCGGTGTTACACCAGAGGTTATCCTAATTGCCAGTGGCTCAGAGGTGGAGATAGCGATGGATAGTTTTGATGAGTTAAAGGGTAAGGGAATAAAGGTTCGCGTTGTGAGTATGCCGTGCTTCGAGTTATTTGACGCTCAAAGCGAGGGCTATAAAGAAGTGGTTCTTCCAAGTGGAGTCTCTGCTAGGGTAGCGATAGAGGCGGCCTCACCTCAGGGCTGGCACAAATATACGGGTAGTAAGGGTATTGTGATGGGGATTGAACACTTTGGTGCCTCAGCTCCGCAAAAGACAATTTACAAAGAGTTTGGGCTAACCTCAGAGGAACTGACTGCTCAAGCGGAGAGACTTCTAGGAAAATCTTAAAAAAAATTAACTGAAAAATAAAATTAAACCCTCACACTTGACGACTCCTTTTTTTTCAGTTAGAGTTTTATTGGCTAGAGTGACTTTTTGCGCTTTTAATTTTTACTTTTGTGCGAGGGAATATGACTCTAAAGAGTACTGAAAATCTATCTTTGGGCGGTTATCTCTCTGCCTTTGATTCTGCTCTAGAGGAGCTATCCTCTAGGGAGTTTCTGAAAAATCTACACGAAAAAAATTCAATCCTATGGAAAGACACCCCTGAGCATAGACGAATAATTGAGAATTCTTTAGGGTGGCTTGACCTTCCTCAGTCAATGAGCGAGAAGGCCGCTGAACTAATAGAGTTTTCAAAGGAGATTCACGGTTCTGGTTTTACACGTGTGGTACTTCTTGGGATGGGTGGTTCAAGTCTAGCTCCTCTTGTCTTCTCTGAGGTCTTTCATCAACCACTAGTACAGCTTGAATTAATTGTCCTAGACTCAACAGACCCGTCTGCAATAAGTAGCGTATTGGATTCAGTTGACCTCTTAAAGACACTTTTTATTGTTGCAAGTAAATCTGGCTCTACCATCGAGCCTCTCTCACTCTCTGATTTTTTCTTTGATAAACTCTCAAAATTAACTGACAAACCAGGTGATAATTTTATAGCGATTACTGATGAGGGTTCATATTTGCAAAACCTTGCCCGTGAGCAGTCCTTTCGTCAAGTATTTGTAAACCCCTCTGATATTGGTGGTCGCTACTCTGCCCTCTCTTATTTTGGTTTGGTTCCAGCGGCCTTAATTGGAGTTGATATTGTGGGGCTTTTAAATTCTGCAAACTCTATGGCACTTGAATGTTCCCATGAGAGTGATGAGTGGGAGAGCCAGGGTGCCAGGCTTGGAGCCGCCCTCGGTGCATTAGCACTTAAGGGGAGAGACAAACTGACCTTTCTTTTGCCAAAAAAATTAAGTTACTTTGGGCTTTGGCTCGAACAACTTATTGCCGAGAGTACGGGCAAGGACGGCAAGGGTATTATCCCCATATCTGGAGAGGCTCAAGCTCTAGGCAAGGATTACTCCGAAGACCGAGTCTTTGTGATAATTGTGGTTAAAGGGGATAAGAGCTTTGTAAATACTATTAAAGACCTACGTGGGGTAAATTATCCTGTAATTGAGATTGAGATTGAGGATATTTATGAACTTGGTGCTCAAATTTATCTATGGGAGGTAGCAACTGCCGCCGCTGGGGTAGTAATTGATATTAATCCCTTTGATCAGCCAGATGTAGAGGAGGCAAAAAAACTCACAAAAGCAATCTTAAAAGAACTTCCAAATAAAACTGAGAGTGCAGAGCTTACTTTACCTCAGAGCCTCACAAATTCTTTTGATTTTTTAATGATGTCTGGGGGCGAGGATAGTGCTGACATATATTCAAAGATAGAAAATTTTATAGAAAGTCGTATTAAAGAAGGCGGGTACCTTTCACTTCTCTCCTACACCTCACCCCTGATTGATACTGCTACTGACGCTCGGTTTACTTCAATTCAGGATATAAGAACTAAGCTGATGGAAAGATTTAAAGTCCCAACTCAATTTGGTTTTGGCCCAAGATATCTGCACTCCACAGGGCAACTTCATAAAGGAGGCCCAAGCAAGGGCATCTTCATTGTTTTTGCAACCCCTCCAACAGGCAGTTCTGAGGACTTAATTCTTCCAAACGGCGAATTTACCTTTGGTCAATTAATATTCTCTCAAGCCATTGGTGACGCAGAGGCACTCATAACAAAGGGTCGCTCCCTAATATTTATTAATCTTAGCAAGGTTTCATTGTAGTAATTTTTTTTTTGAAAAGCATGGAGGTTTTAAGATGCATATTGGAATGATTGGTCTTGGAAAGATGGGTATGAATATGACGAGGCGTCTCCTAAACGGTGGCGAAGAAAAAGGGAGTGGCGTTGGTCATAAGGTCTCTGTCTTTGCGAGGGGCAAAGAGGCCGTTACTGAGGCCGAAGGGTACGGAGCAATTGGCACGGCCTCAGTTAAGGAACTTGCAACGAGTTTGCCAAGTCCAAAGATAATATGGTTAATGGTTCCTGCTGGGCGAGTTGTTGACGACCTTATAAATGAGTTAAAGGGGTATCTCTCTAAGGGGGATATTATAATTGACGGTGGAAATACTTTTTATAAGGATGACCTACGTCGCTTCAAAGAACTTGAAAAACTTGGGATAAGGTACCTTGATATTGGAACAAGCGGTGGAATCTGGGGTTTAAGTGTTGGGTATTGTCTTATGATTGGTGGTGCAAAGGAAGATTTTGAGGCGTTACGTCCAGTGCTAAAGACACTTGCTCCGCCTAATGGGTTTATGTACTGCGGCCCAAGTGGGGCAGGTCACTACGTAAAGATGGTGCATAACGGAATTGAGTACGGGCTTATGGAGGCCTACGCTGAGGGCTTTGAATTACTTGACGCCTCTCGCTATGGCAAGGGGATTGATATGAGTAAACTTTCTAATCTCTGGAATCAGGGCAGTGTTGTACGCTCTTGGCTTTTAGAACTTATGGAGGATGCATTTAAAAAAGACATCTCTGGGGTTAGGGGTTATGTTGAGGATTCCGGCGAAGGTCGTTGGACTGTTACCGAAGGCGTTGACCTTAGGATACCCTTGCCTGCTATAACAGCGTCTCTTCATAGAAGGTTCCGCTCAAGGCAAAGTGATAGTTTTGGTGAGAAAGTCTTGGCCGCACTAAGGGGCGAGTTCGGTGGTCACGGCGTAAAGAACCTTGATGGAGATGATAACTAAGGTGAACAAACAGATTGAAAAAGTTATTCTTGCTGGCGACATGGGTGGGACAAAGACAGAGCTTGCTATTTTTAGAGTCTCTAAAAAAGGACTTGCAGGAGAGATCTTTTCTTCTACATACATAAACAGAGATTTTGAGACACCAGAGAATCTCTTAAAGGAATTCTTCAAAAAAGCGGACTTTCCAGCCACCTCTCTCTCAGCTACTGTCTTTGGGGTTGCCGCCCCAGTTCATGAGGGTAGACGCACAGCTTTAACTAATATTGATTGGACAATAGAGACTGATGAGTTTCAAGGTCTTTTTGGCCTTAAGAATTTCAAACTCATAAATGACATGGCTGCAAATGCCTACGGAATATCTGTCCTTGGTGATGAGGATTTTTTCACTCTCAACAAAGGAGTAAAACGCCTTGGAAATTCTGCTATCATCTCTCCAGGCACAGGGCTTGGTGAGGCGATAATCTACCTCGATGGTGAGACGAGAAAGCCAATTGCCACCGAGGGTGGTCACGCTGACTTTGCCCCAGTAAACACTGTTCACATTGGCCTGTATTGTTTCCTTCGAGAAAAGTACGGTCACGTTAGTTATGAGAGAATCTTATCTGGGTTAGGGATAAAAAATATCTTTGATTTTTTGGCCTCATATGATGAGGTCTCAAAAAATGTGACAAAGCGTCTAGATAAAGGCGAGGATCCAGCCCTTGTTATCTCAACAGAGGCTATGGGTGATAAAGAGAGCGGAGTTTGCAAAGAGAGCATGAAGTTATTTGTTTCAATCCTCGGTGCAGAGGCAGGCAACCTTGTTTTGAAGAGTATGGCAACAGGGGGACTTTTTATTGGTGGTGGTATAGCACCTAAGATATTAGATATTCTTAAAGGCGAGGATTTTTTAAAAGCATTTACGGCCAAGGGAAGGTTTAAGAACTTTTTATTTGAGGTGCCTGTAAAGGTTATTCTAAATAATAGAACAGCACTTCTGGGTGCGGCCAAATACGGTGCTGATATTATTAACTCCAAGTAGGTTGTTTGAAAAAAAGACTTTTCAAAAAAAAACTTAACTGAAAAAAATAGTTGAATACGGTTTTTACTAATTCCAACTGTAACTGCTTATGGATATTCGTGTATTTAAAAACCCTGATGATTTGGCCAAAGGTGCGGCCAAGTTATTCTTTGAGAGACTCTTGTCTAGCAGTGGAAAATGTTTCTCCGTTGCTTTAGCTGGCGGGAATACCCCGCTAAAACTTTATCAAGAAATCTCAAAGACGGCTTCTTCCGTAGAGGATAATTTACCTTTTACTCAGTGGGAGAAGGTGCACTTTTTTTTTGGAGACGAAAGGTGCGTTAGTCCAAGTAGTTCTGAGAGTAATTATAAATTTGCTAGAGACGAATTAACCTCAAAGATTAGAATAACTGAGAATCAGGTTCACAGGATTAAGGGCGAGCTAGGTGCTGTGGATGGTGCTAAGGAATACACGAGAGAACTTAGTGGCTTTTTTGCTCCAAAGAAAGTTAGCTTTGATATTGTTTTTTTAGGGCTTGGCACTGATGGTCATACTTTGTCTGTCTTTCCAGGCTTTGATTCTAATAACTACGACGAGAGTGAACTTGTTGTTAGTACCACCTCGAAATCACATAAATACGATAGGATTACGCTTACCCCAGAGGTTGTAAATAACTCAAATCTTACTATTTTTTTGGTCTCAGGTGAGAGTAAGGCTACAGCCCTAAAGGAAGCACTTGAAGGTGATTTAAAGACCAAGGATTTTCCTGCAAAATTAATACACCCCAAAAATAACAATCTAATATGGATGGTCGATAAAGAAGCCGCGTCTTTGTTAAGCCTTTAATTTGGTAGTTTTCCTGCTGTTTTAAAAGTTTAGTATTATTATTTGGATAAGACAAGGGTGAGGGCAAGGTGATTTTTTTAGTGGGTTAGATTGCTATTTACCCGACACGCTATGCTGTCCCTACTTCTAAAAGAAAGGAAATGATTTGCGTAGAAAGTTTTTTTATTTGAAGTGTATGGCAGGAAGGGAAATAGAAGAAAATTAAAAAAAGGTAAGGACGGCTATTTAGCCGCCCCTACCTGTGTATGGCATTTAGAGCATTGATACATTGGAAAAGCAACGGTGCTATCATGACAAGCTCCGCAGTGTTCTCCGTCCATATTTTTTTTCATGGACATATCATTTGCTCCTCGTTTTTCGATGAAGATATCTGGATGACACTCAGCACACTTAATTGTATTCTCGTGTGTTGTGTGAGAAAAGATTACTGGACCTACCCCAGCTTTTTTCATACTCTCAATTTTGTTGTCAAAGGTCATCTCTCCGAGCCCGGCCGCTGCAGCTGGCTTTGGACTTATGGCTAGAATCATGAAGACCGCAATTATCAAAGATGGCAATAATAATCTTTTCACGTTTTTTTTACCTCTTTGCTTTCTTTGGTATGGTGTGACACCTGTTGCAATCAGCAAGTGGGAAGGCAACTTTTCCGTGACATCTACCACACCATTTGCCCTCGGCTATCTCAACCATACTTATTGGGTTTGCACCTGCGCCCATCTCAAAGATGGCAGGGTGGCAGTTCTCGCAACTTAACCAGTAAGTGTGAATTTGATGAGGATACTTTACGTCTTTAACATAATCGCCCTTTGAGTGGATTACAACATCAACATCAAGGGGTGGTAATTCGTCTTCGTCTTCGTCTAGGGAATGTAGTGGTTCAATTGAACCATCGTTTACAAGCTTTGCCCAGTCAACCAAGCCGTAGCGATCCTTTGGAAGGCCTTCGGATTGAAGTGCCTGAGGATGCCAGCCCTGACCTGCCTTAAATGCTTCACTAACTGGTTTTGATGAGCTACCTGTGCCAGCCAACTTCCCTCTTGAGTCAAGATATAGGGAGCTTTTTGGATCACTTGGATCCAAGGTTGGCTTTGCACCTGCGGCCTGAGCTTCTTTGATCTGCCATGTAGTAGTAAAAGCTACAATGGCCGTAACGCAGAAGAGGAAAATAAGATATTTGTAAGTCGTGGGTTTCATTTTTGTTGCTCCTCCTTGATTAGGGTAGTGTAGCTAATTAGTTACCTTGATGGCTATGACATCTGTCGCAGTATAGGGCTTCCCATGCAACGAGACCGTCATGGCAAGTACCACAAAATTCTCCGTCCATTATGAGCCCCATATTGATGTCATTTGCGCCTTTTTTCATGATAAAAATATTTTCGTGACATACTTTACATTTAAAACGAATACGGTGAAACCAGTGAGGGAAGACAACCGCAGGGACGCCGGCTTTTTCCATACTGTCCATCTTGCTGTCTAAAACGATATCTCCATACTCAGCAACTGCTGGAGTTGGCAATAAAAAAGCCAAGGAGAAAACCGTCAGGAGGACAGCCGCTAAACCAATCTTAATCATTATTTTTTCCTCCACTCTTGCTTTTTTTGAGTTTATCTTAAAAAAAATTAATCTAAACACAGGCTTATTATAATCAGGAAAAGGGGCTATTTGTCAAGGTAAAAAAGGAAAAAAACAGTTATCAAAGAATTGTAATGACATGGCGTCTGTGTTATAAAATTAAACTATCTAAATTGTATGGAATTGTTTATAGTTCCTTAAATTACCGACGGAGGCAAGTTCTTGAAAGATAAGGAAAAAAGTAAAAGAAGTTATTACTGTGGTCAGATTACCAGCACTCAAATCGGAGAGGTCGTTACTGTAAAGGGGTGGGTACAACGCAGACGCGACCACGGGGGGTTAATCTTTGTTGACCTAAGAGACCGCACAGGAATTGTTCAGCTTGTCTTTAATCCCGAAGAGAATAAGGATATTCACAGTGAGGCTCACAGCCTCAGGAGTGAATTTGTATTAAGTATTAGGGGGGAGGTTCTTGCCAGACCAAAGGAGACAGAGAACCCAGACCTAAAGACTGGTATGGTCGAGGTTAAGGTCTCAGAGCTCGAAATCTTAAATCGTTCAGAGGTGCCTCCGTTCTTAATTGAAGATGATACAGATGCTGGTGAGGATATTCGCCTAAAGCATAGGTACTTGGATCTTAGACGTCCAAAGCTTCTCGCTAATTTTGTACTTAGGCACAAGGTGAGCATGGCCGCAAGGGAGTATTTTTCCTCTGAAGGTTTTCTTGAGGTAGAGACTCCTATGCTTACAAAGAGCACGCCCGAGGGTGCACGCGATTATCTTGTGCCTTCTAGGCTAAATCCTGCGCATTTTTATGCACTCCCTCAGTCGCCTCAAATATTTAAGCAAATACTGATGGTCTCTGGCTTTGATAAATACTTTCAAATCGTAAAATGTTTTCGTGATGAAGACCTTCGAGCAGACAGGCAACCAGAGTTTACTCAGATTGATGCAGAGATGAGTTTTGTTGATGCCGACGATGTTATGGAGTGCATGGAAGGTCTCATTAAAAATATATTTAAAAAAGCCCTTGATACAGAGGTGGAGAATTTTCCAAGGATTACTTACGCCGAGGCAATGAGGAGATATGGCCTTGATGCCCCGGACACTCGGTTTGGCCTAGAGTTAAAGGACTTAACCAGTATTGTTGCGGACTCAGGTTTTAAGGTCTTTGCTGATATCGCAACGAAAGGCGGAAAGATTGCCGCTATAAATGCAAAAGGGTGTGCGACTTACTCACGTAAAGACTTGGACGACTTAACGGCTCTGGCTGGAACCTACGGTGGTAAGGGGCTTGCTTGGGTTAAGCTAAACGAAGAAAAAGACGGCGACGGTGGGTGGCAGTCCCCGATTGCAAAGTTTTTGAGTGATAAAGAAAAAGCAGATATTGCCTCTAAACTTGACGCTACCGTTGGAGACCTTCTTCTTTTCTCTGCTGATACTACGAGTGTGGTTAATACTGTACTTGGTAGAGTTCGCTTGGAGCTTGGTAAACGACTGGATCTTATTCCAAAAGAAGGGTTTAACTTTGTATGGGTTACAGATTTTCCGCTCCTTGAGTACGACGCTGAGGCGCGTCGCCATATTGCAATTCATCATCCCTTTACTGCCCCACTTGATGAGGATATGGATAAACTTGACTCAGCCCCAAGTGAGGTTCGCTCCAAGGCCTACGACCTTGTCCTAAACGGCGTAGAGATTGGCGGCGGATCAATTAGGATACACACAAAAGAGCTTCAAGCAAAACTCTTTGAAAAACTTGGCATAAGTGATGAGGAGGCTAGCGAGCGTTTTGGGTTTTTACTTGAAGCCCTCTCTTACGGGACGCCCCCTCACGGCGGTGTGGCCTTTGGCCTTGATAGGATTGTTGCCATCATGACGGGGTCAGAATCTATTCGCGACGTCATAGCGTTTCCAAAGACACAGAAGGCTTACTGTCCAATGAGCGAGGCTCCTTCTGTGGTTGATAAAAAACAGATGGATGAGCTTTTTTTAAGAACCATGAAGAAGAGTAAGGAGTAGATTAAAGCGGTTTTCTTTTGCTTTTTTTCATTAGATTTTAGTAGGTTTTTTTATTACAGAGGTTTCATGAGAATTTTTGCAAAAAACATAAAACTTGCCTCTACTCGTCTTGTTTATTTTCTGGTTTTTTTCTTTCTTGTTATTGGTCTTTTTTCTTGCGTAAAAGAAGGTGCATTGCCAAGTACCCCTTCAATTGACAACCCCCTTGACTTGCCTGTAAAGTACGGTCTTTGGGAGGTGCGTTTTGAGACTGGTACTCTACCCGTAACCCTAACCCATTGCCTAACAAAAAACTCTCTCTTTGACGTTGCTTGGGGTTATGACGGAAAGGGGTGCATTATGAATGAGAAACTCTCCGCTGGTGGTAAGATATCCTGGAAGGGAGGTTGTACCGGAGGCTCTATCTTTACAGGAACTGCAACTTATAATGGGTCTACTATGAGTGGGCAGTACCGTATGGTAGATAAAAGGTTTAATATGAATATAGAGACCAAAGTTACTGGCAAGTATATCGGTGCGTGTGAGCAATAGAATTAAATAATTTTTTAAAAAAAAAGGAGAAAAAATAATGAGAAAAAATCTAAGTTTTTTAATTATAGTTCTTGGGCTGTTTTGTTTTTCTGTACTTGGTTGCGGCGGAGGCCCAAGTGGGGTAAGTAAGGCAAATGCTACAGGTGGGACAGAGAGGTTCTCAAACCAAATGACTGGTTTTTCATTTGAAAAACCAAGTGGTTGGGTTTACTTAAGTGCAGAAACCATCTCAGAGAACCGTGCAAATATTCGTCTTAAGGATAAGGAACTTGAGAACTACATTCGGGAGCGTGCAAATGTACCGCTCGTAGTTGTGGCAAAGTATCAGGAGCCTTATGAAACTTTAAACCCTAGTGCTCAGGTGATGTTTCAGCCCCTTGGTGCGGCCAAGGGAATAAGTGCTATTGACCTACTAAAGGGTACAGTAAAGGTCTTGGAGGGTTCTTTTGCAGACTTCACTCTTGTTGATGGTATTAAAGAGGTGAAGGTTAGTGGGCTAACAGGAGCATACGTAAAGGCAAAGTACACAGTTGCTAATGCCGAGGGGCGCGAATTTAAGACCATCTCAAGCACATGGTTAATTCCAAGAGGGGATTTTTTGTTTATAATTAGCATGTCAGCCCCACCAGAAGGTGAGGACTTTTCAGAGAAAGAATTTAAAGAAATATTCTCCTCAATAAAGATAGAAAAGTAGCTTTTATTTTTGGAGCAGATCCCTTTTTTATATAGTCATCTTTATTTAAACTTTGATTATGAAAGAAAGGGATGTGTTCTGTCTATTGTTTTACGTACCCATACATAAGTAAACCCACGGCAAGGTAGAGAACGTCTGGGAAGGTTGCGGCAATAATTGGCGGGATAATCCCGCTTGTGCCAAGGGATTTTGTCATGCCAAAGATTATCCAGTAACTAAATCCAATAGAGACGCTAATGACAACGCCTGGGCCAAGCCCGGTATTACGTCCGCTCCTTAGTGCAAATGGGATGGCAATTAGCACCATTATGAAGTTTACAAAAGGAAACGAGAGCTTTGAGTAAAGCTCGACCCTGTACCTAGAGGTATCATAGCCGTCTTTCTCTAAGCCTCTGATAAAACCCCTAAGCTCTGTAAAATCCATCTGCTCGTAGTGACGCTTAGCACTCAGAATGCTCTCGCTATCACGTAGAGACTTAAAGACGTAATCTTTCACTTTTTTCTCTCTAAAGCGTTTTCCCTCAGTAAAATCCGTAATGAAAGCTTCAGCGGTAATCCACTCGTTGTCTTTCCACTCGGCCTCTCTGGCTCTTATCTTTCTCTTAAGTCCTGAGGGTTTTTCCTTATCCTCGCTTAGTTCATATATGGTTATGCCACTTATGGTCTCTTCCTCCAGGTTCATCCGCCTGATATTATAGAAGACCTCGCTGGATCTTCCCCACAGCCCGTCTCTGCCAAAGTGCTCAACCTTGGTCTTGGTCAGCCACTTTCCTTCAATGTTCTCGACAATCCTATTTGCAGGAGGTGCGGCCGTCTCGCTTATAAAGATAATAACGAGTGTTATTACAATCCCGGCGAGAAAGAGAGGGGCAAGTGCGGTAGTGATGCTAATCCCACTTGCTTTTATAGCTGAAATCTCGCCGTGTCTATTTAAGAGGCCAAGCGATAGGAGGACACTTAAAAGGACTGATATTGGTGAAATTTGACAAATTATTGCAGGCACCTTAAAGAGGAAAAAACTTACTGCTACCTTAAGCGGGACGCCGTGCTCCAGTAACTCATCACCTTTCTCAACGATATCAACGAGGAGGAAGAGTGTCACAAGCGAGAGTGTTGTAAGTAAAAAGACCTTAACAAACTCAAGGAGTATGTATTTTCTTAAGATAGTCATCCTTGATTATTTTTATCCTTATTGTCTTTTTTTAAATTCTGAGCCTTTTTCTTTAAAAAACTCGCAATTTGTCGTAGCTTTTCCATTAGCCACATAACTGAAAAGTTATCCCTATCCCTTGCGGCCCTAGTTATCATGACAACTCCAATTACGGCGAAGACTATATTTGAACCCCAAGCCGCTAGGATTGGATTAATGCTTGAGTTTTCTCCGAGGGCTTCAAAGGACTTTGAAATTACGTAGTACCCAAGAATAACGCCAAGGGCAAGGACAAAGCCTGTGAACTTTGGAGAGCGAACCCTTTGGATACCAAGCGGGATTCCAATTAGAGCAAAGAGGATGGTCGAGGCTGGAAGGGCAAATCTCTTGTGAAGGTCAGTTGTGAGTCTTGCAACCCTATTTTTTTGCCCCTCATATTCCTTAATTCTTTCAATAAGTTCCCACGTATATAATTCTCTACTGGATTTAACTCGCCTTCTCTTTGGAGTACTACCTGTGTCCTTAGATTTAATTCCAGCACCGCCCATATCAAGCTCCATTGTATAGCTTGAAAACTCAACGATGTGGTAGGTAGCGTCATTTTGATTTTTTCTGTGTATTGTGCCGTCCTCAAGTTTGAGAAGAATCATAAGCTCCTCACTACTTGGCAGAAAACTCCCATTTTTTGCAAAGATTAACTGCGTCTCTCCGGCTGTATTTTCTTTAGATATAAAAATACCGCTCATCTTTGATGCGGGGTCTTTGTCAACACTCTTATCTTTTATAACAGGTATGTGGTCAATATATATGACAACACCTGGAAACTCGCTATAAAAGGTTTTCTCCTCTATCCCAGAGGTTGTCTTTGTGCGAGCCATCTCAAAGAGGAGTTCCTTTAGGTTTTGGTTTCCGTAAGGATACAAGTAAAGTGTTAGTGCAAGGGTTAGGGTAGTAGCAAGTGCAGCTAGAAAAAAGACTGGACGAATAACACTATAGAGGCTAAGCCCGCTTGCCTTCATAGCAATAATCTCATTATCAGAGCTAAGCCGTGTAAGAGCAATAAGGACTGCCACAAGGAAGGAGGACGGAATAATGTAGATCATAAAAGAGGGAATAATAGAGAGAACAAAGCCAAAGATAAAGACAAAGCTAACGTCGTGCGTCAAGAAAAGCTCTACGAGTTTAAGCACCTTCCCAAGCAGTACTGTTAGGGTTAGGATAACGGTGGTCATAAAAAATGGGACCGTCATTTCTCTGATGATATAAGAGTTTAAGGTTTTAGATACACGTGACATCAAAGTCATATTACTACAAAACCACATCACTGAGCAACCATCAAAGATGGCTGATATCACATTGAAAAAATTAAGGGCAATAAAAAGGCTCAGAGCAAGTAAAGATGGGAGAAAATTATAAAAATCCTTGCAGGTCTTTGTATTAACTGGTAAATTTTAAGTATATGGAACGAATTTGGATTTTTTGTAATGATAAATAAAAAAAGACGATTCTTTGTAATCGTACTAGATAGCCTTGGTATTGGCGAGTTGCCAGACGCACACCTCTATAATGACGCGGGCTCTAACACACTGGGTAATATCTCTAAGGCTACAGGTGGGCTTCACCTCCCTAACTTGGAGGCCCTCGGCCTTGGTAATATTGAGGGTGTTGAGGTTCAAAGTCCTTCAACTTTTCCCAAGGCATCGTATGGTCGTATGAGTGAGGCCTCTGTTGGTAAGGACACAACCACAGGGCACTGGGAAATGGCTGGCATCATAACGGACCCCCCATTTGCAACCTACCCGGAAGGTTTCCCACTAGAGATGATGGAGCGTTTTAATGAAGTAACTGGATACGGGTGGCTCTTTGCCAAGGCCGCTTCTGGGACAAGTATTATTGAAAGTCTTGGTCCTCAGCACATAAAAGAGAAGAAGCCTATTGTATATACCTCAGCAGATAGCGTATTCCAGATTGCGGCTCATGAAGGGGTAATCCCCCTAGATGAACAATACGAAATATGCAAAAAAACCAGAATATTGATGGACGAGTATAATGTCTGCCGTGTAATAGCTAGGCCTTTTGTAGGTAGCGTCAAGGACGGCTTTGAGCGTACAAAAAACCGTAGAGATTTTGTAATTTCCCCAAAGAGTAAGACAATGCTTGAGACCTTAAATGACTCTGGCATTGATGTTATTGGAATAGGGAAGATTCCTGATATCTTTTGTCATTTAGGTTTATCTCTTGAGCTTAAGGCCAGCGGAAATGCAGAGACACTTGATAGGGTTATGGATATAATTCAAGGTAAAATACAGATAAAAGAAGAGAAAAGTGCCAATCAGGGTACATTTGTCTTTGCCAATCTAATTGATTTTGATATGCTTTATGGTCACCGAAATGATACGCAAGGTTACGCAGGTGCCTTAGAGGAATTTGATAAAAAAATCCCTGCACTTTTGAGTAACCTTGAGGAAGAAGATATCCTTATATTCACAGCAGATCACGGGTGTGATCCAACTACCTCCTCGACGGATCACTCAAGGGAATATGTGCCGCTCCTTGTATGTGGCAAAGGGATAAAGAGTGGTGTTAATCTTGGCACAAGGAATACCTTTGCTGATATTTCCAAGACAGTCTTGGAGTACTTTGGTGTGGAGAACGAAGGCGGCCTTGGAACTTCTTTTATCTCAGAGGTGATTAGATGAAAAAAGCCAGAACCCCTGTGATAAAGAGAGGGGATTTATTTAAGAAACTTAGGAAACCCATACCAGCACCAACAAAGACCCATGAGACGCAGAAAAAGGTCTCAAAGAAGAAGATACTGGAAGAGGCCTTTAAGGAGTTTGAGAGTGAAGAGTAAGAAAGAAAAAAAGTGCGGTTTTAATTCAAATCTATCCACTGCCTCTGGCATTCCAAAGCCCCCAGAGATAGATGCAAAACTCAAGGGTCGTTTGAAGATAGCGGTATTTTTTACAGCTCTTATCTTTTTTGCAGAACTTATTGGCGGTCTCCTTACCAATAGCCTTGCCCTACTCAGTGACTCTGCCCACGTCTTTATGGATGTTCTTGCTCTCTCGCTTAGTCTTCTGGCTATTTATGCCTCAGAACGCCCACCAACCTCAAACCGCACTTTTGGCTTGCACAGGGTCGAGGTCTTGGTTGCCCTTATAAACGGAATAAGTATTGTCTTGATGGCTCTCTTTATTTTTTATAAGGCCTACTTTAGGTTAATCAACCCAGAAGAGGTCGAGAGCGTTGGGATGCTGGTCGTCGCGTTGATTGGTCTTATCGTAAACCTTGGGGTTGCCTTTTATTTGATGCGGTATGCAAAGAATGACCTTAATATTAAGAGTGCTTTCTTGCACGTCCTTGGAGATGCCGTAGCCTCTGTTGGTGTAATAATCGGTGCTGTTGTTATTTACTATACTGGTTACTATGCAATAGATGCAATGATAAGCGTGTTTATTGGGTTTATTATCTTCTTAGGGGCAACTAGAATCATTGGTGAGGCCGCTCATATACTTCTTGAAGGTGTCCCAAAAGAGGTTAGTTTGCCGCGTGTTGTTGATGACATAACAGACCTCGAAGGGGTAGCAGGAGTCCATAGCATTCATATCTGGAGCATATGCCACAATGTTTATGCCCTAAGTGCCCACATTGAGGTTACGGAAGGTATTGATATTAGCCGAAATGAACAGGGATGCCTAATTAGTGATATTAACGAGATGCTAGCTGACACACACCACATAACATATACGACACTTCAGCTTGATTGTAGTCGCTGTGAGAGGGGCAAACTCTTTAGGACAATGGTTCATGAGGATCACGGTCACGGTCATTCGCACTGAAATATTTAAAGAAAGTTTACGTGAAAAAGGATAAGAATTTTAAGATGCTAGTAAGTGAGATTTTTTTAAGTATTCAGGGTGAGTCCTCATACTCTGGGTGGCCTTGTGTTTTTATAAGGTTAGCTGGGTGTAATTTGTCTTGTGACTGGTGTGATACTGATTATGCCAGAGGTAGCGAGGGTGGTACAGAGATGACAATTGATGAGGTGCTAACTAAGGTCTCTAAATTTGAGGTCTCACTCGTTGAGGTAACAGGTGGCGAACCTTTGTTTCAAGATGAGACAATTAGACTCACAGAGAAACTTATTAATGCTAATTATGAGGTGCTTCTTGAGACAAATGGCACAAAAAGTTTTAAAGGACTTTCTGAAGAGGTAGTAAAGATTGTTGATATAAAGTGTCCTTCAAGTGGGCAGGAAGGAAGTTTTGAAAAAACCAATCTAGAGTTAATTAATCCCAATGATGAGGTTAAATTTGTTATAAAGGACAGGGTTGATTACGAGAGTGCAAAGGATTTTACTGAAAAATATATCCTAAGTAAGACCAAGAATATACTCTTTGCCCCAGTCTCACCAGAGCTTAAGCCGGAAACCCTTGCGCAGTGGATTCTAAAGGACAGACTAAAGGTGAGGCTTCAGCTTCAAATACATAAGTATATCTGGGCAGGAAAAAAATAGTACTTTAGAGTTTTTTTTTTACTTTGTTTTTTTTGATGGAGATTAATTTTATGAAATATTTTTTAATCAGTGCATTTGTAATATATGCCTTGGCTTTTTTGCTTGTATTAATTTATAGTTTTTCAAAGAAAGGAGTACTCGAAAAGCTATCTAGGTATATGTTGACCTTTGGGCTTTTCTTGCACCTAATCGCCCTTGGAATTCGTACCAGTGAGACAGGACACTTGCCGATGTTTAGCATGTACGAGACCCTTCTTCTCTATAGTTTCACAACCATACTTGTAAGTGTCATCGTAATTTTCAGATATAATGAGCGAGTAACCGAGCTTATAACGATACCTATCTCACTCATTGCCATGGTCGTTGCCTTTATAAATGAATCACCAGGTAGGGAGCTTCCACTTGTCTTGCAGACTCGTTGGTTTGAGTTCCATGTCTCTACTTCTTTTGCGGCATACGCACTCTTTACCCTAGCTTTTTCAGGGGCTGTTTTTTACTTGCTTGCCAGAGTTCGAGGAGTTAAGGATGATACCTCTACCGACTCTGCTTGCCCTGCTTCGGATGAGAGCATCAGTGATGATGAGGCCTTAAATAATCAAAGCGTACTTGGGGACTATCAAGACATTGCAGGGCGAGGGATTGTATGGGGGTTCTTCTTTTTCTCTGCCTCTATGTTCTCAGCCGCTGTGTGGGCGTATCTTGCTTGGGGAATATACTGGCTCTGGGAGCCAAAGACGCTTTGGTCTTCAATTGTTTGGTTCTGGTTTGCTGGAGCCATGCATGCGTGGCATGTTAAAGAATGGAGAGGGGTTGGCCTAAGTATCGCA
>JAGLUZ010000029.1 GCA_023134165.1 Deltaproteobacteria bacterium
CTAACTCATTCTATTGTGCATGCTGTTTTCGAGGGTAGGTTATTGCACCGTGATGGTGCTAAATTTCTCAATGTAAAGGTTAAAACTTTGGAAAAAATTGCAAATAAACTAGGTATGAGGTAGTAATATGCAACGATATAGCCTAGATGCTAATATTTTAATTGAGGCAAAAAACGGTCCTTATGGTTTTGATATTGTTCCTGCTTTTTGGAAATGGTTAGATGAGCAAATAAGTAAGGAAAGGATTTTTTGTTCTAAATTTGTTTATGATGAAATAGTATACGGGGATGATGAGCTGGCAGTATGGATTAAAGAACGCAAGAAAAGAGGTTTTATTGTTGAGCCAAACGATAGTGCGCAAATTATTTTTAAAGATATTGCAGATTATGTTGGAAAAAATTATCCATCTCACAGGTCTAGTGAATTTCTTGCTGGAGCTGACCCTTGGATTATTGCTCAGGCCAAATCAGAGAAGGCTATTGTAGTGACTGGTGAAGTGCTAGCTCCAAATACAACAAGGAAAGTTAAGATACCTAATATCTGTAAAGAGTTTAAGGTGCCGTGTATGGGAACCTATGATGTGTTAAGGAAGTTAAAAGCTAGTTTTTGATTTTTTTGTTTATTGTTCAGGCTTCACTCAAACACTTTTCCGTCTGGAGAAGTAGCTATTTAGTACTATGTATAATTTGTAGGGTGGGCTGTGCCACCGCGTAAAGGCTTCTACTAATTCCCCCTCAGTCCCCCTTTACGAAAGGGGGAAGTTAGAGCTGAAAACTCTTTAATCTTCCGTTTGTCTTAAGACCGCTTTAAGAATTGAACTTTAATTGTCTGGAAACCTACCCCCTCCCATACAAAAACATCAAAAAACCTGAAGTAAATTCTAAAGACGCATTTTTTGAAGAAGTAAGGTTTTAAGTCCCAAAATGCATCTTTTGTGCGCATAAAATGCACTCTTTTTGCATCCTTTCTGCACCTTTTTTGCATCTTTTGACTCATAAAAGTCACTAATTAATCAGTAATTGACATCTGCCAAGGCCGAGTGGTACTCTATTTGGATGGATTATTACCCAATTTTTGTGGATATAAAAGGTAAAAATGTCTTGGTCGTTGGCGGCGGCGTAGTGGCCGAGCGCAAGGTCATGGGGCTGATAAAAGCCGGTGCAATCGTCACTGTCATCAGCCCAACCCTCACAGCAGGGCTAAAAAAAATAACGATTAAATCAAATGTCAAAACAAAAAATAATAATAAAATCAAGCACATAGCGAGGCGATATAAATCTGGGTTCCTCGGTGGTGAGGTCTTACCTGATGACAAAAAAACCAACCCAAGGTGGTTTCTCGTTGTTAGTGCTACGGGTTCTCTGGCCGTGAGTGAGGCAGTATCCATGGACGCCGAGGCACTTGGGGTGCTGGTAAATGTTGCGGACAAACCAAAATTGTCGAACTTTATCTTGCCAGCCGTAGTGGAGCGCGGCGCCCTTACCATCGCCATCTCGACCTCTGGGCAAAGCCCCTACCTTGCAAAAACCATCAAAGATAGCTTGGATGAAAATCTCCCAGCAGGTCTTGAAACCTTCATAGAACTTGTCGGTAAAATTCGCAATAAGTTGTTGAAATCAAAGACAAAAAATGTTATAAAATCAAGGGTATACGCTCTTTTGATGAACTCCCCTGTCTTGGGTTGGATAGAGGAGGGGGATAAAAAAGAGATAAATAAATTCCTAAAAAAAATACTTGGCAAGGGTTGGTCGCTCTCTACCCTTGGGGTTAAAATTTGAGTAATATTTTTATACATATAACGGCTGGAATATATTTGGTCTCTACCTTGGTCTTCATAGGCTACCTTATCACACATAAGGAAAGCCTTGGTACCATTGGTCGAAACGTGATATTTGCTGGTTTTGTTTTCCATACAATGACGATACTTTCTCGTTGGTTTGAGGGCGGACGTTTCCCTGCAACCAACCTCCATGAGTCACTGACGCTCCTTGCGTGGCTAACAGTTGTACTTTATATTGTCTTATTTTATAAGTTCAGGCTAACTGTTCTTGGTGCTTTTCTTGCCCCTCTTGCATTGTTTTTTGTGGTCGTTGCCTCACTTATGCCAGGCGAGATTGTCCCCTTATCGCCAGTGCTTGCGACTTATTGGTTGCCAATTCATGTGACACTCGCTGTCCTTGGTAATGCTTTTTTTGCCTTGGCAAGTTTATTTGGTGTGATGTATCTTATTCAAGATCACTACCTGAAGAGTAGAAAACTCGGTGGACTTTATTTTGTTTTGCCCTCGCTAGACCTCCTTGATGAGCTAAATTACAGATGTCTTTCCTACGGATTTCCGCTCCTAACGCTTGGCATTATGACGGGTGCAATATGGAGTGAATACGCTTTTGGGACTTACTGGATGTGGAAACATCGCCAAGTTTGGTCAATCATAACTTGGTTGCTTTATGCAATTTTACTTCACGGTCGAATGACAAGCGGGTGGAGGGGTCGTGTTAGTGCTACCTTCTCAGTTTTGGCATTCGGAGTTCTTCTGTGTTCTTCTTTTATAATATACTTCCTTCTTGGTGAAGGACACGGGCTTTTATAAACCATCTAAGTCTTTGATAACATAGGGGAAATAACAAGATGAATCTTATTATAGTTGGGCTAAATCACAAGTCAGCACCGGTGGAGATTAGGGAAAAACTCTCATTTCCGGCCGAGATAATAGGGCAGGCACTTTCCAAACTCACCTCAATATTTCATATAAATGAGGGTGTTATTCTTTCAACATGTAACCGAGTTGAGGTTATAGCCGTCTCTGCTGAGGCACAGAAAGGGGCCTGGGAGGTTAAGCGGTTCTTAGCTGATTACCACTCAATACCATTTGAAGAACTCGAAGAGCATCTCTACTTATATACAGGCGAGGACGCGGTAAAGCACCTCTTTCGGGTCTCTGCTGGCCTTGACTCGATGGTCATGGGAGAGCCTCAGATTCTAGGCCAAGTGAAAGACGCCTTTAGCCTAGCGGTTCATCACAATGCCGCTGGTACAGTTGTAAATAAACTTTTTCATAAGGCCTTTAGTGTAGCTAAACGCATTAGAACTGAGACAAAGATTGGTTCTTCGGCGGTCTCGATTAGTTACGCCGCTGTGGAGTTAGCTAGAAAAATATTTGGCGACCTTGAGGGTAAGACCGCTATGCTTATTGGTGCGGGAGAGATGGCAGAGCTTGCGGCAAAGCATCTCTTAAACTCAGGGGTCAGGGAGCTGTTAGTTGCAAATAGAACCTTTGAGCGAGCTGTTAACTTAGCAAAGGAATTCAACGGCACGCCTGTAATGTTTCGCGAGTTTCCGCATTTTTTAAAGGACACTGATATTGTCATAGCCTCGACAGGAGCTCCAAAGTTTATTGTTCGCCCTGAAGACGTTGGAGAAGTGCTCCAAGCAAGAGGCAATAAGCCTATGTTTTTTATAGATATTGCTGTACCAAGAAATATTGACCCGCTCGTAAATAACTTAGACAACGCATATGTCTATGACATTGATGATTTGCAAGGGGTAATTGCCGCTAACCTAAAGGAGAGGGCAAAGGAGGCTGGCGAGGCCGAGACAATAGTTGTGGAAGAGATATCTACTTTCTACAGGTGGGTGAAATCCCTAGATGTTGTGCCAACGATAATCGCACTTAGGCAGAGTCTTGATGCTATTAGAAAGAGTGAGCTTGATAAGGTTCTCACGCAGCTTAACGGCCTTGGAAAAAAAGAAAAATCAGCCCTTGAGTCAATGACAAAGGCCATAATAAATAAGGTTCTCCATAGCCCTGTTACTCACTTAAAGAAAGAGGCCAACAGTGTTGAGAGTGATTTCTATATCGCGGCCGCTCGAAAGCTCTTTGACCTTGAAGAAGTAGAGGAAGAACTTAAGAAGGCAAGTAGTGGCACAGAGAGTGCCTAGCCTTAATAAATATAAGGAGTAAGAAAACACATTGAAGAAAAAACTTAGAATTGGAACAAGGGGAAGTATGCTTGCACTTTGGCAGGCAGAGTGGGTAAAGAGTGAGCTTGAGCAAAAGCATGGTCTGGAGGTTGAGCTTGAAAAAATCAAAACAACTGGGGATAAGATAACCGACGTTCCGCTTGCGATGGTAGGAGGAAAGGGGCTTTTTGTTAAAGAGATAGAAGAGGCACTTTTAGCTGGAACCGTTGACTTAGCAGTGCATTCGATGAAGGACGTACCGACTTTTTTCCCAGAAGGCCTGGAGTTAAGGTGCATAACCGAGCGTGAGGATGCAAGGGATGCGGCTCTTCTCCACAAGGGCGGAGATATCTTTGACCTTCCAGAGGGAGCAACCGTTGGCACATCAAGCCTTAGGCGTCAATCCCAGTTACTAAAAAAACGCCCAGATCTAAAGATTGCTGAACTTCGAGGTAACCTCGATACACGAATACGCAAACTCGAAGAAGGTCAGTTTGACGCAATAATACTTGCTGGAGCAGGCCTTAGAAGGCTTGGATGGTCAGAGAAAATATCCCACTACATAGATCCAAAAGACATGCTCCCAGCCATTGGTCAGGGTGCTCTTGGAATTGAGACCAGAAGTGCCGATAGCGAGGTAAATGAGCTTGTGGCCTTCTTTGATCACGCACCAACCTCAATTGCTGTGCGTGCAGAACGAGCCCTTTTGAAACGTTTGGAGGGTGGGTGTCAGGTGCCGATTGCGGCTTTCGGTCTTGTCAGTGGTAGTGAACTTAAACTCTCTGGTCTTGTGGCAAGTACTGACGGAAAAACAATTATAGAAGATAAGATTGAGGGCAAAACCGATGACGCCGAGGCTCTTGGAATTGAGCTTGCAGAGAGGCTCTTAAAGGCAGGAGCCCACGAGATACTCAAAGAACTCTATGATGTAGAGGCACCAAAATAGTTTTTTTATTCATTTATAAATACAGAGTTATCAATTATTAATTTAGATTATCTTGTTTTTTGGGACTATTAAAAGTGCCTTAAAAGACGAGTTGGGGATTATTTTTTGAAGAAAACGGGTCTTACAAAGATTCCTAACTGGGTAATAGGGTTAATTGTAACGCTATTTTTTTGTGCCTCTTTTATGGTTGGGACAACCGGTGGTTTTCTCGGTGAAATTGAGCTTAAGGCCTATGACTTCAGGGTAAAGCTCTTCTCCAGTGGGATTGATACAGACCGCATAGCCATTGTTGCAATTGATGAGGAGAGTATCAAAAAGATTGGTCGCTGGCCGTGGCCAAGGGAGCGAGTGGCCGAGGTTGTAGGTAAGTTAAAGGACGACGGTGCAAGGGTTATTGGCCTTACTGTCTTATTTTCAGAGCCTGAGGAAAGTACCGGGCTTATTGCCCTTAAAACCCTAAAAGATAGCTTTGAGGAACTAAGCCTAGGTGGGACACCGCAGGGCAAGACCTACTACGAAAAATTAAATGCACTCTCTGCAGAGTTTGATAATGATGCAAAACTCGCTGATGCTATAAAAAATTCTGCAAATGTTGTACTTCCTTTTGCCTTTACTGGCTCTGGAATAATCGGCGGAAAACCCCCAGAAGCACCGAGTTTTATTAAAAGTGGCGCACTAACAGCCCTTCTTCCACCACCAGATGAAACCCTCGTACTCCCAATATCAGGGGCAAATGTCCTTGCACCAATCGATAAATTAGGGAAGGTAAGCTCCTCTCTTGGGCATATTAATAAATATCCAGGAATTTACCGCGACGGTATTGATCGCTGGGAAGCACTCCTAATTGAGTACGGCGGAAGCTACTACCCCTCTTTTGCACTCTCTGTAGCCGCAAACTATATTGGCCTCGGTAACGGCGGGCTTAAGGTAGATCTCCGTGAAGGCGGCTCTATTGGCATCGGCAACTCAACCATAACAACCGATGATAGTCTTGGCATTCTTATAAATTATTATGATATTAATTCTTCTTTCCCTGTTTATTCCTTCTTTGATGTGGTTAATGGAAAGGTAAGTGCCGAGGCCTTTAAAGATAAAATTGTCTTACTTGGCATAACAGATATTGGTTTTGGTGACGTTGCCCCAACACCTGTATCCCCGCTTTTTACCTCTGTTGAGCGTACGGCAACAGTAATTGAGAATTTACTCTCTGGTACAACGATTGTTGAGCCGTGGTGGTCAAAGCTAACAGCCCTCCTTGCGATAATAATCTTTGGTCTCGTAACAACGATTGTCTTATCAAAGACTCCTGCAATGATAAGTACAATTGTCTCTGCCTCCCTTGCCCTTGTTTATATTGGGTTTGTTCTCTATATCTTTAAGTCTCAAAACGTCTGGATTGAACTTATCCATCCGCCTTTGCTCGTTGCTACTAATTTTATAGCCATAACCTCTAGGAGACTGCTCTTTACTGAAAAAGCCCAGATAGCGGCAGAGAGTGAGAGTGATGAGGCAAATAAACTCCTTGGCCTTACCTTTCAAAGTAAAGGTATGTTAGAGATGGCCTTTGATAAATTCAAGACCCTTCCTATTACCGATGAGATAAAGGATGTTTTGTATAGTCTTGGCCTTGATTTTGAGAAGAAACGGAATTGGTCTCAGGCTCTGGCTGTTTACGAAAAAATAGGGGATAAAAAATTTAAGGATATTAAGGCACGCTTAGAGCGTGTAACAGCCCTTGCCGCAGGCTCTGGTGGTGTGGTTAACCTAAAGGGTGATAGTGCAACTATCTTAAATGCAGGCGGGGAGATGCCAACCCTTGGCAGGTATGAGGTCTTGAGTGAACTTGGCAGGGGTGCTATGGGTGTTGTTTACCTTGGAAAAGACCCAAAGATAAACCGCGAGGTGGCGATAAAGACCGTTAACTTTGATGAAATAGAAGAGAAGATGATAGATACCCTAAAGGAGCGTTTCTTCAGGGAAGCTCAGAGTGCAGGGACACTTAATCATCCAAATATCTTAACCATCTTTGATGTTGGCGAGGAGGGTAATCTTGCCTACATTGCAATGGAGCTTATAGACGGAAAAGACCTTGAGTTCTGGACAAAAGGTGATAAACTGTTGCCATTAAAGGACGCACTCCTCCTTGTCGCAACTGTTGGAGATGCACTTGATTTTGCACACACCCACGGAATCGTTCACAGGGATATAAAGCCTGCGAATATAATGGTTACCAAGAAAAATGTTATAAAGGTAACGGACTTTGGTATTGCAAGGATTCAATCAGCATCACAGACAAAGACAGGTACTGTTATGGGTACG
>JAGLUZ010000003.1 GCA_023134165.1 Deltaproteobacteria bacterium
AGCAGTGATTTAAAAAAGGCTGCAAAAGAGGGCTGGAGTGCGGTAAAGGAAGGTGCTAGGGTTGCAAGCGAGAAAGGTGAGGAGGTTGCAAAGGTTGGTAAGCTACGCATAAAGGCATATAGCACAAACAGGGACGCAGAGAAACTCTTCACTGAGCTCGGTGGTGCTGTTTATGATCTTGCAGTGAAAACCCCGCTTGATAATCCGCTCTCTAATAAGGACGTACTTAAGATAGTAGAGAGGATAAAGAAACTTGAGGAGAAGACAGCAAAGGTTGAGAGTGAGATAGAGAAGAGCGCAAAGAAAAAACCAGTTAAGGCAAAGCCAAAAACTAAGGCAAAACCAAAAGCAGTTAAAGCCAAGGTGGCGGTTAAGAAAAAAGCCCCTGCAAAGGCTACTAAAAATAATAACAAAGAAACAAAACCAAAGGCCAAGGCAAAGCCAAGTAAGGTTAATTCTTAAGAAAAGAAAAAGGGTTAACTCTTAACAGCAAAGGCAAGTGTGTTTTTTATTTAGGCCAGTTTCTTTCGTGGTTCTGTAAGTAATATAAAAAAAATAAAACCGAGAAAGTTTTTTTCGGAAAGGACAATTCATTGGAGGGAATACCTCTTTTAAAAGATATAGTAATAATCATGGCCGTCTCTGTGCCAGTTGCCATAGCCTTAACCAAGGTAGGGCTTCCGACAATCGTTGGGTTTTTCCTAACAGGTATGATTATTGGCCCTTACGGTTTTGGGTTAATTGCAGAGAAAGAAGCAGTTGAGGTCTTAGCTGAGATTGGTATTGTCCTTTTGCTATTTACCATTGGACTAGAGTTCTCTGTCACGCGAATGCTGAGCATTAAGCGCGAGGCGATGATAGGCGGTGCACTCCAGCTTATTCTAACAATACTTCCTGTTTATTTCTTTATGACCTACGTTGGGCTATCCTTTGAGATTGCCCTCCTCGTTGGTTTTGTCGTGGCCATGAGTTCCTCGGCAATTGTCCTAAAGCTACTTGTTGATAGAGTCGAGGTTAATTCTTCTCACGGAAAGCTCTCAGTTGGGATTCTCCTCTTTCAAGACATAGGTGTAGTACTAATGGTCTTGGTTATCCAAGGCTTTGGTGAGGGGACAGGCGTATCCTTAATTGGCATTGGTAAGGAGATTGGAGTTGCACTGGCCTCTATTGTTGTAATAGTACTGGCTGTCGCTTACTTTGTGCCAAAACTTTTCTATGAGGTTGTAAAGCTTAGAAACCGAGAGGTCTTTATGCTAACAATTGTCCTCGTATGCCTTGGTACTGCTTGGGTGACCTCACTCCTTGGATTATCCCTTGCTATAGGGGCTTTTATAGCAGGCCTTGCAATTTCAGAGAGCGAGTACTCAAATCAGATTGTGGCTGAGGTTCTGCCCTTTAGAGATACCTTTAGCTCCCTCTTCTTCATCTCTATTGGGATGCTAATTGAGATAAGTTTTATTTACTCTTCATTTTTAAATCTTATAGCTATTGTGGTTGGGATAATAATCCTAAAGGCACTGGTTGTAATTATTGTTGGGCAGGTGCTTAAGTACCCGCTTCGGCTCTCCATAATTGTTGGTCTAAATCTAGCCCAGATTGGTGAGTTTGCATTTATATTGATTATGATGGGCAATGAGTATGAGATGCTCCCAAATAATCTTTATCAGACCCTTCTGGCGGCATCGGTCATGACAATGGCTATAACGCCTTTTTTCTTTGAGTACTCACCAAATATTGCGGCCTATGTTGGCAAGCTCTTTGGTTACAGATATAAATCACATGAGAAAAAAGTTGAGGGGCTTCACCAAGATCACGTAATCATTGTTGGTTACGGCTTAAATGGAAAAAACCTGGCGCGTGTCCTAAAGGAAACTGCAATTGAGCACGTTGTGATGGACATAAATTCTGTGCGTATTAAGCAGGCTCGCAAGAGCGGTCACATTGCCCACTTTGGGGATTCAAGCCACCCAGAGGTCTTAAAACGCATGGGTATTACAAGGGCAAAGATGTTAGTCCTAGCTGTAACCGACCCAGTAACAACAAGACGCACAGTGCAGTTTGCAAGAGAGATAAATCCAAATGTAACGATACTTGTGCGCACTCGCTACATAAAAGAACTTGAAGAACTATATTTGCTCGGTGCAGATCAAGTAATCACAGAAGAATTTGAGACCTCAGTTGAGGTCTTTGCCAGAGTACTTAAGGAATATAATATTCCAGGGAATATTATACAAAATCAGATAGACCTAGTTCGCCAAGAAGGCTACGCAATGCTCCGTAACCCTTCCCTTGGTCACGAGCGTCTCGTCAACCTTGCTACAATACTTGAGACAAGTGTGATGGAGACCTTCTATGTAGAGCCTGGATGCTCAATTGAGGATAAGACCCTTGCAAGCCTTGATATACGGAAAAAATGCGGCGCAACGGTTATGGCTATAATAAGAGACGGCAAGGCCAGCACCAACCCAAGGGGGGATTTCTTAGTCAAGGCCGGCGATATGCTCGTTCTCCTTGGCGGCCATTTTGAGCTTAATAGTGCCATGACAATGCTCCAAGAGAAATGCCCAACAGAGTAGAGATAAATTATCAACGAAAGATAGGATTCTAAGAGCCCTAAAAGTAGGAGGTTGTAAAGATGCGTTTTTTGGTGGTTGGAGATAATTTTACAGAGGCGATTTTAAAAGAGATACTTGTCCTAACCGAGCGTGCCACACTTCGCTTTAAGGAACTACTATATAGCGAAGAGAATAAAGCAATCCTAATCCCCATAGAGCGGTTCAATATAAAAAAACAAGAGAGCTACCTAGGTAAACTCATCCCCTACAGACTCGACAGGAGCAAGCGGATAAAATCAAGGGTTATTATCAGAAATGTAGAAGAATGCGTAATAGAGAATAACTTTGATACGACAGCACCTGAGTATTTGACGATAAAAAAAATAGAGCTTCAATCGGGCATCAGAATAGAGGGCAAAGACGTCTTCCTCCGCTCGTGTGAAGAAACAGACGGGGTCTCCTCCTTTGTCGTCCACCTAAAGATAGGGGAACTTAGCCTTGAGATGTACGATGAGTAAAGGTTTTTTTTATAAGAGAATAATATGCTTGATACTTTTAACTCTTTTATGTAAAAATGAGCATCACTTGAATGTTGTTAAAGTTGTATGTTTAGCTCAGGTATAGCTTAAAATAGCCGGCCTTCTTTATAGTAGGTTAGCAAATAATAAAATAAGGAATCGATAGTATGAGTCAAGAATCACAAGTATTGAATACCATGATTGAAAAAATACGTGCTTATAATTCATATCGTCAGGATGAAATGAAACCTGCTATAGGGATTCGTAATAAGGCCTGGGAGAAAAATACACAGATACCTAATTGGGTTGATATCGAAAATGTAGGATTGGATCAATTTTTCACGCATCCCGACGTTGCTAAAAAATGCTGGGAATCACTTAATGCTTATATGATATCCGATGGTGCTGATTTATCGCATTACAAATTTATTGAACCTTCTGCGGGTTTAGGTTCGTTCTATGATTTATTGCCAAATACTCGTCGCATAGGAATTGATGTTGATTCTTTTAGGAAGGACTATGTTCGTAGTGATTTTTTATCATGGACACCAAAAAAGAACGGCCATGTTTATGCCTGTGTCGGCAACCCACCTTTTGGTTATAGAGCCTGGCTAGCTTTAATGTTTTTGAATCATGCTGCGAAATTTTCTGATTATGTAGGCTTCATTTTACCTATGGGTTTCCAAAGCAGAGGTAAGAGTAACCTAATAGACAGAGTAAAAGGATTGCACCTTGTTCATTCATCGATATTGCCTCGCGATAGTTTTATTGATGTGGATGGTAAGTCGGTTAAAATAAATGCTTTGTGGCAGATATGGGCAAAAAAAACAAATGTCAAAAAACAGCAAATAAAAACTTGTAATCAGTACATCGATCTATTTACAGTTGACATGCGTAAAGAACGACTTTGCGGACAAAAACGTATACACGAGGCTGATTTTTTCTTGCAACGCACGTTCTATTCTGAGCCACCAAAACTGGTTGCCAGTTTCGATCAGGTAAAATATGTATGCGGTTATGGTATTGTAATCAAGCACTCTAAACGTAAAGTTCTACATGTACTGAAAAATGCAGATTGGTTACACCATAGCAACTTGGCAAGCCATAATTGTAGACACATTAGTATGTGTCATATACGTGCTGTGCTAACAGAAAATGGACTTATAGATGTGTGATCCATTAAAAATATTTAAAGCAGTATTGTCTGAGTTCAACAATCACTCAAAATGGAAAAGCGCACTATTTGAGAAAGTTAAACTAATCCCCAATACTAAAGTTGGTAGCGTTGGACAGAACTTTATAGAAAGACTGTGTGTTGAGTTAGATATCCCGTGCTCGTTCCCAGTAAATGAAAAAGGCAAACGATTAACGCAAAATTCTTGGGATATTAAAATATTAGACATTGAATTTGAATTAAAAACTGCCACAGAAGACACAAATAAACATTTTCAATTTAATCATATTCGTTATCATAGACAGTATGAGGGGTTGTTATGTCTGGGCGTATCTCCGGCTGATCTGTATTTTGGAATTTGGTCCAAGGCAGATGTTACAACAGGTAAGGCTGGTAATTTAGTAAGCATGGAAAAAGGTGCCAATGCATCTTATAAGCTCACCAAGAAACCAGATCAATTAAACCCGATAGATAGTTTCCAAACTGAAATTCAAAAGTTCTCAGACAATTTTGGATAACTAAATCCAAGCAGGGCAGTTGTGACACCTTACCCACACCAAAACAGCGAACCCTCAAAGGAGGCTTCGCTGTTTTTTATTGCCTTGGTTGCCCCTCCCTCTCTATCCGCCTTGAAAATATCTCCTCTTTCCTGTATAAATAAAGTAGTAAGTTCAGGAGAGAAACGGTGAATAGGGACGAAGTTTTTAAAGCGATAGAGGATAATAAAGAGAAGATAAAGGCCTACGGTGTAAAGGAGCTTGGGCTTTTTGGTTCGTGTGTGCGGGGAGAAGAAGGCTCAGAGAGTGATCTTGATTTTCTTGTGGAGCTAGAAGAGAAGACCTTTGATGCGTATATGGATTTGAAGATATTCCTTGAAGAGCTTTTTTCGTGCCGTGTAGATTTAGTACTTACTGACGCTATAAAACCAAGGCTTCGCACGTCTATATTAAAAGAGGTTGCCTATGCCACGGGATTATAGGGTTTATCTTGATGATATTCTTGAAGCCACAGCAAAGATTAAAGATTACATCTCTGGGGTGAACCTTGAAGGACTATCCGCAGATTCAAAGACCCTTGATGCGGTTATTAGAAACCTTGAGGTCATCGGGGAAGCCGTCAAAAAAATTCCAAATGAAGTAAGAGTTAAGTATCCGCTTGTGGAGTGGAAAAAGATGGCGGGGCTAAGGGATATACTTATTCACGAATATTACGGAATTGACGTTAATATTATATGGGATATTATTCAAAACAAACTCCCTGTCTTGGAAGTAGAGATTAAAAAAATTCTTGCTAAATAATAAAAAACAGCGAACCCTCAAGGAGGATCCGCTGTTTTTTATTGATGTAAAATTTTAAAGATTACGATGGGTTTTATCCCTTAAAGTCTTCGCCTGCAAACTGGATATTAGCCGAGTCATGGGCTTGTGGTGGGCTTATCGCATGGATACCACCGCATTTTGGGCATTTATCCACAAAAGTTTTCATCTGAAACTCTTCTCCACACCCCTGGCATTTTGTATCCAACGGGCCGTTTGGAATATCTGTTCCAGCAACTCCTCCGCCGTGTGCTTGCATGACAAACATAACGAGCTCTTTGCCCGTTGACATTGGGCCGCCGCTTCCGTCATCGCAACCGCTTCCGCATCCACTCATACTTAAAATTCCTCCTTCTTTTTCTGTATAATTATTGTAGCCGAGCACCACTGTGCCTTGCTATGATATATATCATCTTACCATAAAAGAAGAGTGATTTACAAATCCAGGCGTTTAGGGAAACAAATTTCTTGACTTGCACCCATGAGAAGTATTAATATAGAAAGATGTGAACGCCCCAAGCTATAGGGGGCGTTTTGATTTTTAAGGTAATTTATTTTATTCCTGGGTAGCTCAGCTGGCAGAGCAGGTGGCTGTTAACCACCTTGTCGGGGGTTCGAATCCCTCCCCAGGAGCCATCATACAAAAAATGGAACACAAAAGTGTTCCATTTTTTTTATGATGTTTGTGGAAGTTGGGATTCGAACGACTTTCTTGCGCCGAGCGAAGAGTGAGGAAGAAAGCAAGGAAGGCTGGCCCCGAAGCGAGGGATAATTTATTTTAACTTTAATGAGCAGAGGGCGAATCCCTCCCCAGGAGCTAATAATTTAAAAAAAAGGGGGACTGCAAAAAGCAGTTCCCCTTTTTTAATTATAACTCTGAAGACTGGATTTGAACCCTGTTGCCAAAGGCAACGCAGGGTTCAACCGGAGAATGCGTCGAGTCAAAGATGAGACGCATGATAAAAAAGAACTCTACCTTACCGGGTGAGCCATAGGCAAACAATCCCTCCCCAGGCTCACTGCGTGAGGGCGGAGTCCCTTACAGGAGACTCCGCCAGGGAAGAATGTGATACAGAAAAAGACCCCTTACGGTGGATTTTTAGGGAGAGAGGTGGTATTGGTATTTAGTGAGTTTTTCAGAAGAAGATAACCCTAAAGAAAAAGAATCTATTGTGCTTCGGTTCTTTAATTATTTGGAAAACCACGCAGAGCTTGCCTTTATCTGCAAGGGAGTGGCTCTATACGGGTTTATATATCTCCTAAAAGATATAATTTTTTACTTCTTAATACCCATTGTTATATTTTTCCCTGTCTTTGTCTTTTTGTTTGCGTGGGTACTCTCGATAAGAAATAGAGAGAGTGTATTCTCTGTCCTTGGCAGGCACCTAAGCCTGATGCCCTTTGCCTATACAGAGGGCGGGTGGAAAGAGGAGAAAGTTGCATGGGTCACTTACCTAATCATACTCGTAAATATCTTTGTTCACCTTCATATCCATGAGCAGTCAACGGCTCTTACAAAAAGATTTATTTTAGATAATTTCATCTTCCTCCCTCATATACCAAGTCTTTGGAATGTGCCAATCGGTGCTGTGACAAATATCTTTATGCATGGGAGTTACAGCCATCTCTGGGGTAATATGCTCTTTTTATGGGCCTTTGGAACTGTCGTTGAGAGACGCGTTGGGTCAGTGAAGTTTTTCTGGCTATATATGGCAACAGGGTTTATATCCTCAATTGTAGATGTAGGTGTTGTCTATATGGCCAGTGGCAAGGTTCAGCACGCACTTGGAGCCTCTGGGGCAATATCTGGAGTGATGGGTCTTTATGCGGTGCGTTGTTATTTTAAGAACCTGATTATCCCTATCCCTGTCCTTGGACTACTCTCCATTGTTATCCCCCTAAACCTGAAGATAAAGGTAAATGCAATCTTTGTAGTTGGGTTTTTCTTTTTTTTGGATGTTGTCGCAGGGCTTAGAGAGGTGCGTGGGGTGGCCACAGATAATACTGCTAACTGGGCTCATATTGGGGGGATGGTCTCAGGTGTCTTACTTGCCATGAAACTTGGCCTTACTAGAAAGGCAGTAGAAGAGAAACACTTGGAGATTGGGATAAATGCATCTACTAGTCCA
This sequence comes from Deltaproteobacteria bacterium, assembly GCA_023134165.1. Lineage (GTDB taxonomy): Bacteria > Desulfobacterota > GWC2-55-46 > GWC2-55-46 > DRQE01 > JAGLUZ01. Next base: position 7,693 of record JAGLUZ010000003.1, read on the forward strand.
ATTGGTCTTGAAGAGGGGGAGCGAGCCCTTCGTATTGCACTAGGAGAGGACACTAAAAACCCTGACGCTCTTCTTGCACTTGCCCGCATAAAGACGCGTTTTAGGAAAGATGAAGAAGGCAGAGATTTATATACTAAAGCCATTGAGTATATGTTTGAGTCTAGGCCAGACGAGGCGGCTGAGGCATATAAAGAATATTACTGGAAGTACCTTCTGGGTGTAGAGCCTAATTTGCAGTATAAGATTGCGGGGAGGATTTATGATAAAGGAGATCTGGATTTTGCGGCCACCACCTTTGAGATGGTCTCAAACTTGCCTCAAGCACCTATAAATTTAAGAGAAAATGCCTTATTTAGAACGGCTTCAATTTTTGAGATGGTCGGATTTTATCAGGCGGCTGGGGATAATTACGAGAGGTTTTTAAAGGAATTCCCTACCTCTCCGCTTTGTACTAATGTGAGAATCAGTCTAAAGAAAATACGAGTTAAGGTTAAGGAGGGTAAAGATTGATAGAGCGGGTTATGGTAATTTCTCCTTAGCTCTGCAGTTGTAAAATTATATAGTCCTACCTTGAGTGAAGTTGCCTTTTATATTCTTTATACAACAAACCTGCAATAAATAAATTAGGTTAGTTTTTTATCATCCATAAATGTGCCGTAGAGGTTGCCTTTTGGCTTTTTACCGCGTTTTTCCGTGGTAACAACAACCTTACTAAAGTGTGGCTTGTCCTCACGGCTAAGTGAGATAAGAGCCTTTACAATCTTCCAGCTAAGTTCCCCGTTTTCTGCCATAGTTGTAATCTCCTCAAGTGCTGAGCGTTTATCAAAGGAGTTTTTCCTGTAAGGTCTTGGTGATATTAATGCGTCATATATATCACAGGCAACGATTATCTCAAT
>JAGLUZ010000030.1 GCA_023134165.1 Deltaproteobacteria bacterium
GGCCTTGATGATCCAGATGCGGCCTTAGGTGGAAGTGTTGAAGAAGAAAAAATGAGGTTATTCTACGTTCTCCTTATCTAAGGGAAAGTAATAAACTTAGTTGTAAATACTATTTAATTAAAACTCCCTTTGCGAGCCACAAGGCCTGCAAAGGGAGTTTTTTTATTGTCTGAATAAAGGCTAATAATGCTGAATCGTTAGAGATTTAGTATCTTAAGTTTAACTCTGCCTCCCCTCCGCTTATACAATATACGACGGATAGCAATTAGTAGAGGAGTTAAGTGGCTAAAAGGTCAAAGGCAGGGTCTTTACTTCCTGACTTAAGTCTACATTAACAACCAAGGGAGACTTATCGGCCTTGCCCCCCCCTTATTAATTCCATAAAAAAAGACCCTCTCGAAGAAATCGAAAGAGTCTTTTTGATAATTTATATAAGGTTAGAAGGACTACTTTAAAGTATCAAGTTTGGAGGAGAAAGCATTTTTAATTTCTCCAACTCCACCCTCTAGCTCCATCCCCCTTGCTCGCCCATCAACTACTAGCCCCCCTAGTCGAGAATGTATCTAACTGGATCAACATTAACGCCGTTTAGGACTATTTCATAATGTAAGTGAGGCCCAGTTGAGCGACCTGTACTTCCCATTGCCGCTAGTTTTTCTCCCCTAACGACTTTTTGACCAACCTTTACAAAGGCCTCTGAGAGATGACCATAACGAGTCTTTAGACCGTATCCGTGACTTACCTCTACAAGTTTACCTAGTGAAGGGAGCCTTGTTACGCGTGTAACGATTCCGTCTCCAGGGCTTTTAATGTGCGTACCAGCTCTGTTGGCTATATCCATACCACTATGGTGCTTGGTGCGACCCGTAAAAGGATCTCTACGTTTTCCGAAGAGAGAGGTTGTCCACCCGCGTACTGGCCAAACAGAAGGGGTTGAAGCAAGCATTGAGGACTGAGTAAAGAGATGCTCTTGAAGTTCCGTAAAGCTTCTTTCCTGGCTAAAGGCCTCGGTCTCAAGTTGCTCAAGGTCAGTGTGCATACGTTCTAGAAGTACATCACGCTTGTCACTTGTCGTAAGGAAGTACTCATCCTCGTTAGAGGCTCCACCCATACCCATGCCAAGTTGGTTTTCTACTGTTGGAGCTACGTCCTCTAGGTTTGCTATTATGCGAAGTTTTTTATCAAAGAGTTGAAGTTTTGAGAGCTGTGTCTCAAGTTCGCTTATCTTAGAGGCAAAGGATCTTAACTCGGCTTTTTGGGCATTATTCTCATTTTTTATCTTACCAAGCTCAGCCACCCTAACACTCATTGCCCCGTAATCAACTACTGAGACTAGAGCAAAGAATAAGAAGGCCACAAGCGCGAACCTTAATATTTTATACTTACCATAAGAAAGCTTGATTTTTTTTGCCCTTGACGCATCCCCTGGGATAAACATTAAAGTCAAAAAACGTTTAGCGGATTTACTACTGATTTTTTTTAACAAAATTCCACTCCTTACAAAGCTACACGCCTAACATCTGTCTTTTTAATTTAATTTCTAAGTCTCTTAAAGTCTATATCACTACACCTTTACAGTGCATTTTCAGTTAAACCAACTTAAGTAAGCATAACGACCTACTTAACTAAATAGCCTAGTTTTATAGACCTTTTACGTGGCACAAATCGCTTTTCTTGGTAAGTATTACCTCACTTGACAGCTAAAGCTACAATCTAGCTAGAATACCTGTCACGTTTTTATGAGGCAAGTTTTATTAGAATTACATAAAAGTTCTTTATTGTCAAGCACTTTTACCCCTACCTACCCCCTAGATTTACGAGGCACTCTGTATTGACTTACTCGTGAAAAAAATGTTATCTTTGAGCCTACTTTATATAATAGCAAAATAATCAGCAAAAGGGAGTACAATTGGAAACAACGGCAATATCAGCCCACGGCGGGCTTTGGCAAATGATAAGTACGGCAGGGCCAATGGTAAAACTCGTCTTGCTAATTCTCTTGCTTTTATCTGTAATCTCGTGGGCAGTGATACTCTACAAGGTCTCACTTATAAGGAAGGTAGAGAAAGAAAGCTCTGCCTTTTATGAGGTCTTCTGGAAAAACAGAGACTTCACACAGATACTGGCCGTGACAAAGAACTACCCGCTAACCCCGCTTTCAAGGATCTTTAAAAATATTTATGCAGAACTTGCCCCGTCGGTAGATGAAGCTACTGAAACCAATTCTCTCCACATAGAGACTGATTACCTAAAAAGGATTATCAAAAAAACAATTACCCAAGAAAATATTGCACTTGAGCGAGGGGCTTCGTTTTTGGCCACAACAGGAAATACCGCCCCCTTTATCGGTCTCTTTGGTACGGTCTGGGGAATTATGAATTCCTTTAGAGCAATCGGGCTTGAAGGCGGGGCAAATCTTGCTGTCGTTGCCCCGGGCATCTCTGAGGCTCTAGTTGCTACAGCCATGGGACTATTTGCTGCCATCCCAGCTGTTGTTGGCTATAATAGCATCATCGCACGCACAGAGAGGATTAACTCTGAAATGGAGAGCTTCTCCTCTGACCTCTTAAATATAATTGAGAAACAACTTAGGATAAATACCGAGGAAGAGACTGGAGACACAAAGGAAACAATACTTAACCTACCAACACCAGATGAGGAGGCCATAAGCTAAGGTCGTGGCAAATAAGAAACTACTCTCACAGATAAATGTAACCCCATTGGTGGACGTAATCCTGGTACTTCTTATTATCTTTATGGTTACGGCTCCGATGATGCAAACTGGTATTGATGTAAAGCTCCCTGAGGTGGAGACCTCTTCAATAAAGACCACTGACGAGCCAGTAATAGTTACCATAACAAAGAAAGGTAATATCTATATAAATAAGACTTCGGTGGAGCTTGGCTCACTAAAGAAGAAACTTCAAGCAATCTTTAAAAGAAGACCTGATAATGCTCTACTCCTAAAGGCTGATGCTTCAGTCCCTTATGGTCAGGTTGCAAAGGCCATGGCCGAGATACGAAAAGCTGGAATACAGAAAGTTGGCATGGTCACAGAGCCACTCCCAACCAATAATTAATAACTAAAGATTAGGAATTTTAGATATTCTATTTTTAAATGAAAAAGACTTGGCAGGAGGACTTAGCATTTGTCTGAGGGTATACTAAAAAGCCCATTACCCTACAGGGACGGCTTTGGTAAGATGATCGTTACCTCTGTTATCCTGCACCTTGTTACTATTCTCTTTGCTGTAGTAGTCTTTAAGGGTAAGGTGGAGCGAAAGTTCATCACCCCAACCTATACGGTTGAGATTATCTCACCTGCGGCCTCTTCTACTCAAAAAAAGAAGATAGAGCCTAAAGAACAAGAAAAAATACCCACTCCTATAAAAAAAAAGACCAAGAAAAAAACTAAAGCTAAAGAAAAGGTCGTAGTAAAGGCACCTGCCAAGAAAAAGAAGAAAACAAAAGCAAAAAAGATAAAGAAAAAAACAAAGAAAGCCATAGTAGTACCTCCAAAAGAAAAGGAGGTCTCTATTGAAGATGCCCTGATTCGAATAAAAGCGAGTTTAGAGGCTAAGGAAAAAGAAGAAAAAGCCGAGAAACTTGTAGAGGCACGCTTAAAGAATATTGAGAAAAAGGTTACCGCCTCAGAGAGAAAAAATAAAAAAATCACCTCTGAAATCGCCACTATAGAAGATGCGGTAATTAAGAAAGGGGCAAGCATTACACGCGAGGCCTTTAAACACAAACTCAGTGCATACCACGCCGAGATCGTAACCCTCATACGTTCAAGATGGAATCAACCAACTCAGGTTGACACAACAAACTTAGATGCTATTTTTTCAATCGTCATCTCTAAACGTGGTATGCTCGTCTCAATGGAGACAGAGGAAAGATCCGGCAACATCCTTTTTGATGAATCAACACAAAGGGCTATAAAAAAATCAGCCCCTTTCCCTCCCCTACCAAAAGAGATGGAGGGTAACTTCCTTGAGCTTGGTATTAAATTCTAAAAAAATCTAGATAAAAGATACTTAGGATATTAAATCTACCTTTGAAGAAAAAACTACTTACTATAGTAGCCTCATTATTATTCCTCTTTCCCTCTACCTCTATTGCAGGTGACAAGGTCTACTTAAATATTGACTCCCCAGCTGGAAAGCTCCTCCCGCTAGCCATACAAGTCTTCCACGAAGGCGGCAATCCAAAGATAACCCAAGAAGTACTTGATGCCCTCTATGATGACACAGACTTCACAGGTATCTTTGATATTATTGAAGAAGAGGCCTACCTTGAGGCTCCGTCTGCCTCATTAAAACCAAAGGACATTAACTACCAAGACTGGCGAATCATAGGGACAGAGATACTTATTAAGGGGAAGGTAAAGGTAAGTGGTGATAGAACCACTGTAGAGCTTAGACTCTTTGATGTTATTAACGAGACTCAGCTCGTTGCAAAGAGGTATGTTGGTGCAACAGATAACCCGCGTGCCCTTGCACACAGGTTCTCAGACGAACTCATAAAAAAATTAACTGGAACAAAGGGCGTATTCTCGACAAAACTCTTATTTATCTCAAAACGAAGCGGAGCTAAAGAAATTTTTATCTCTGACTATGATGGTAAAAACCACCGAAACCTCACAAAGAATGATTCCATTAATCTCTCGCCCAAATGGTCACCTAATGGCAACGAGGTTCTCTTCACCTCCTACGCTGCTGGTAATCCTGGGGTATATAGACTAGATATAAGGAAAGACAATAAAATATATCCCGTCTCAACTAGGGCAGGTATTAATATAGGTGGAAGGTGGCACCCAGACGGCAAGACCATCTCGCTTACCATTAGTGGAAGAAAAAGCCCAGAGATTTACTTCATAGACCTTAAATCTAATGTATATACCCGCCTCACAAATAACTTTGCAATCGACATCTCAGCTTCATGGAGTCCGGACGGTAAAAAGCTTGTTTACGTCTCTGATAGAACTGGAAACCCCCAGATTTATGTGCTAAATTTAGATGGTGGCGTCCCCACTCGCATTACCTACCAAGGCAAATACAATACCGACCCCGTATGGAGTCCAGACGGCGAGACAATTGCCTATACAAGTGTTAGTGGTAGTAATTTTGATATCTCTACAATCAGGGCAGACGGCACAGGGAACATAAAACTAACAAGTCGAGGTGTAAATAAGACCCCTTCTTGGTCCCCTGATGGTCGCTACATTGTCTTCAGCTCTGATAGAGATTACCCGGGCAAAGAAAGCCTACTCTACATAATGCGCTCTGACGGGCGTTCCGTAAAGGCCATACACACAGGGGCTGATAGCGAGAGTGCACCTGCTTGGTCCCCCTACTTTGAATAATAATTAAGGAGGCTTCAATGAGAAAAATCTCCCTTACTAAAAATAATATTACCCTTGCTCTTCTGCTTATCCTAACTCAGGTGCTTTTATACGGTTGCGTTACCGTAAGTACAGAGAAGGGTAAAAAAGAAGAGTCTGCCATAACTAAAATGACAGAAGACCTAGCAGAGACAAAGCAGATTATCTCTGATATCGGAAGCTCCAGAGCCCTTGAGAGTGCTGACCTTGATATCATAAAAGAAGAGATGGCAATCTTGGCGGGCAAGGTTGATGAGAAAGACTTTGAGATTCAGAAGTTACATGAAAACGCAGAGCTCCTCACCTCGGCAGTCTCTACCTTGAGTGACCGCCTAAAGGTTGTAGAGGAAAAACTAAAAGTGATTGCAACGCAAGGCATTGACTCTAACACTGAGACAAGTGCTACAGAATCAACAAAACCAAACCCAACTACACTTTATATGGCAGGTCTAAATCAGGTAAGGGTTGAGAAAAACTATCTCGGTGCTTTAGAGACCTTCCGTCAATTCATATCACTTTATCCAGCTCACGAGCTTGCCCCAAATTCCCAGTACTGGATTGGAGAGATTTACTATGCTCAGGGTCAGTGGGAAAGAGCCGTCTTGGAGTTTAATAAGGCCATAAAGAATTACCCAAAAGGTAGTAAGACAGCGGCCGCACTCCTAAAGCAAGCATTCTCTTTTGAAAAGCTAGATGCAAAGAACGAGGCCAAGGTGCTTTTAAAGAAAGTCATAAAAAAATACCCAAAGACAGATGAGGCAAAGCAGGCAAAGAATCGTTTAAAGACTATAAAGTAAGTGTCTTTATCAAACAATCAACCCCCGCCTTTTAGTTGCTGGTAAACCCCAACGGGAGAGTACGTGGAAGCAAGTGTCGCTATAAAAAAAACGAGTACCTATGAACTCGGAGAATTCTCAAAAAAAGTAGAGGCACTCGTAACGCTCCTTGGTGGGATTGAAAAATTTGTAAAACCCAACTCACGCATCTTAATAAAACCAAACCTTCTAGCGGCCAAACCAAGGGAGAGTGTCGTCACAACTGACCCAGCCCTTGTTGAGGCCGCCATAATACTTGTTAAAAAAGCAGGTGGTCGCCCTGTGGTTGGAGATAGCCCGGGCATTGGAAGTGCTAAGAAAGTTGCAGAAAAATGCGGCATCATGGAGGTCGTAGAAAAACACGACGCAGAATTCATTGAACTCACAACACCTGTTAATGTTGACAATCAAAGTGGGCGCAGGTTTAAACGTTTTGTTATCGCAGGTGAGGCACTAAAGGTAGACGCCATAATAAACCTACCCAAGGCAAAGACACATGCACAGATGTACCTAACCTTAGGGGTGAAAAATCTCTTTGGGTGTATCCCCGGGAAGAGAAAGGTTCAGTGGCACATGACAGCCGGTCTAAAGACTACTCACTTTGCGGACATGCTCCTTGACTTGTATATGTACTTAAAACCTGTCCTTACAATCCTCGACGGTGTGGTCTCTATGGAGGGTAATGGGCCTGGAAGTGGGGAGCCAAAAAAAACAGGGTTCTTACTTGCCTCCACTGACGCTGTAGCCCTAGATGTTATTGCCGCTACAATACTTGGAGCAAGGCCAGATGACGTGCCAACCCTAAAGAGAGCAAAGGCCTTAGGTGTTGGCACAACAAACCTTGAAGATATTACAATACTTGGGGATTCTATAGAGGACGTAAAGGTATCAGGCTTTGTATTTCCCCCTCTTGTCTCGACCAACTTCACCGAGATGCTCCCAAATTTTTTAGCCAACCCAATTCGTAAGGCCGTCTCGAATCGCCCGCATATAGAGACCTCTAGGTGTGCCTTGTGTAATATCTGCGTTGCGGTCTGTCCTACCGAGGTAATGACAAATAAGAACAATATGGAGATTGTTATTGATTATAACGGTTGCATTAGGTGTTTTTGTTGCCAAGAAATGTGTCCTCATAATGCAATTAGCGTTAAGCAAGGCTTTTTAAAAAAAATCCTACCTGGGTTATAAATACTACTCTCACCAAACAAAGAGCTTGCACGCCTACAAGCTCTTGAATATAATACATCTCAAAGTATCTTTACAAAAAAACTACTACATATTTTGCTCTTGAAAGTTAAGTAAAATCTCAGGCACGTAAAGAGCCCAACCCTGTTCCATACTTAAAAAAATGACAAAAGAGAAAAAATCTACAAAAAAAAGACTACGGATAAGGCCGCTTACTGTCATAGTAGCCCTCCTTGCCCTGCTCTATATCACTCTATCTGTCATTCCCCTAAACCTTACGCCGTGGAAGGATGATATTTCAAAAGCCGCTTCCAGTGGCATCAACGGTACAATAACAATGGACGAGGTCTGGATATACCTTGCTCCTCATCCAAGAGTAAAGATAATAAATTTAACCTTAAAAGATGAGAAGGAGGTCATACTAAATGCCAAAAATATGCGAGTCACGGTATCTCTCTTTCCGTTAATCCTAAAAAAATTAAATATCAGAGAACTTATCTTTGAAAACCTTGAGTTAAGAGCCAGAAGAGATACCAAGGGCATAATAAACTTTCAAAGACTTTCAAAGAAAAAAACCTTTACCCTAAAGCTTTCCTCACTACAGCTTAAGAACTCTAAGATAGACTTCTTTGATGATATGGCTGGGGGAGGTAAACACCACGAGGTATCTAATGCTAATGCGTTTTTTGATGTCTCTGCTGATGGTCTAAAGTATCAAAGCTCAGGGAAAATTCTCCCAAAGACAAGTTTTCAAATCTCTGGCAGTGCAGTTAAAGATAATAATTTTTGGAGCCTTACAGGAAACCTGAATCTTGACAATCTAGAGGTTGGTAGATTTACCCCGTACCTAAAGGCTGTAAAGATTAAAGATGCAAAGACAACTGGAACCTTAACACTTAAAACAGAGTATAATTTTACAGGAAAAAATCCCTCTGGTAATAAGAATTTTTTAGAGGCAGTCCTAAGTGGCGAAGGTCAGGTAAAAGGTCACGCCACTTCCAAAGACTTTGTCCTTAAGATGCCAAGCCTCTTTAGTAAAGAGATTAATTCTGCAAATGCAAATACCGACCTTGAGTTAACGTGGAAGGATAAAGAGGTCTTCTTTGCCCTAAAGGATACAACGCTTGAGATAGAGAACCACACGATTAACGGCACTCTCACCATGGAATCTTCAGAAAAGGCTCAAGCGTCCTTTGAGTTAAATTTAAAGACTACACCCATTAAAGCCTCATACATAAAAGACCTGATACGACCAAAGGCTCTTCCTAGCGGTTTTAAAAAAATAGTTGAGATTAGGAAACCTGTCACCGGTATCGTCATCATTAAAAAACTCTCATTTGGGACAGGAGGCGGAGTCTTAAATACCCTCTCACTAGATGCTCGCCTAAGCGACTTTAGCTTTTCTAATCCCAACCTAAAGCAACCAGTCACAGGTATTAGTGGCAGACTCAGTGCCCACGGCGGAAACCTTTACGTAAATAATTTAAGAGGCAAGTATGGCTCATCCAAGGTTGAGAACATATCAGGAGAGATTAGGAACGTATCAAAGAGCCCCTTCTATAGTGCAACCCTAAAGGCCACCTTGGATACTGGTGAGGCCTTTGATGAGTTTAGAAAAAGATTTAAATCAAAGACACTTAGAGGAGCACTGATCTCTGGAAAAGCTGACGTAGAGCTTTCAATTAAAGGAGGAGGAGAAGATGATGCCCCTTTTCTCATAACATCATCTTTGGATATAACAGGTAGCGAATTTTTCTACAAAAAATCTTTAAGAAAAACAAATGGTCAGGTTCTTAGATTAAA
>JAGLUZ010000031.1 GCA_023134165.1 Deltaproteobacteria bacterium
TAGCCCCAAGGTCTTCTTTAAATCCAAGTGATGACCGCTTCTATATTCAAGACGAAGCCTCTCAACTCGTTGCCTTGCTTTTATCTCCAGCTCCAGGTGATAACGTGCTGGACGCCTGCTCTGCACCAGGCGGTAAGACAACTCACTTGGCCGCACTCATGAAGAACGAGGGAATACTTGTTGCCCTTGATAAAGACAAAGAAAGACTTAAGAGGGTTTCCTTGCTTGCCTCAAGGTTTGATCTTGGAATTATAAAGACCTTTAGCACGGACTTGGAGATGGAAGATAATTTGGAAAGAGTTTTTGAAAAAACCGTAAAAATGGGCGTCTCAAAGGAGGGTTTTGACTCTGTTTTGGTTGACGCTCCGTGCTCAGGGCTTGGTGTTCTCGGCCGCACACCAGATATAAAATACTCAAGAAAAGAGGAAGACGTACTTAGGCTAGCAGTGGTTCAGGCAAGGCTTTTGGAAAATCTCGCAAAGGTTGTAAGGCCTGGAGGCGTGCTTGTTTATTCAGTCTGCACCACAGAGCCAGAAGAAACAGTAGATGTGGTTGAGAATTTTTTAAAGAAAAATGCTGATTTTATTTTAGAAGACCCTTCTGGGTATTTGCCAAGTTCGGTCTTGGAATTCGTAACGGAGGATGGTTTTTTGATAACTCTTCCAAGTGGTGATTCAACTGCTAATAAAAAACATATGGATGCTTTTTTTGCTGTAAGGCTTAGGCGAACTCGGTAGTATTGATTTATTAGTCTGCGTGTGGTAGAAAATACAATTCAAAAGTTTTGTAAATGCAGTGAGAAAAAAAAATAAAAACAAAAGCAATTTTATTTAGGGGGTTTTATTTTGGAAAATTTTGATGAAGCAGATAAAGTTCTTGCCCACCAACTTGAGGAGATACAGAAGCGACCGTACTCGGAGTTGGTATCTCTCATGGGGGTTGAAAATATTGTTACCTGTGAGGGGACAGGTGAGTCTGGAGTTGAGTATGAGGCCGAGGTTGAGTCGGTATGGAACGGCGCAGAGGGCGGCGATATACGGGTGAATGTCGTGCTCTTTGAGAAGGGCTTTAATTCGTGCGTGCCAGTTACCTCAAGTTTTGTGATGAGGCCTGATAATAGTGTTTTGTCACTAGAGGAGCTACCTGAGGGAAAAGTGGATTAGTTCTTCTCTCTTTTTAGGTTTTGTTAATTTGTTTGGAGTATTTTTATGGGAGCTTTTTCTGTAAAAATGCTCCAAGCTCTCTATCTACTTTATTTATGTGATCAATCCACCACTGGCCAAGAAAGCTGCTCGTCTGTATTGAGAGGTTTTTAGATGGGCCTTCGGCCTTAAGTCTTTCCTTAATTTCCTTAAAGAGCTTCCTAAATTTATCATGCTCTAGTTTGTGTGTTGTGCCACCGGGATAATAATATTCGTCAATGAAATTTTCTTCATGAGTGAAGTGGGTTTCAATGTATTCGTCTAGAAATTTTAAGGAGTAGGTAATCTCTTCTGCACCCTTTCCAGCTTGCATGGCATCAACAAGAGTACCAATTTTATTGAAAAGTTCTCTATGCTCACTATCTATTGCAGTAACCCCAACTGAGAGAGTCTCTGTCCACTCTATTTTCATCGGTGACCTCCGTTAATTTTGTCTTCTGTTTTTTATCATGGATAAGAGGTCTTGGTCAAGGCAACAGCGGACTGGGATAGAGGCGTACAGGCGTACCAGTATTTTAGTTGGTTTGCTTTACTGCTGTCTCTGATAAGAACTTTCCAAGTGCCAAATCAACCTTTCCAATATGTTCAATTAACCACAGACCAAGCATTTTTTCACTTTGAAGGGCAAGGGTAGCACTCGTGCCAATGGTCTCAAAAGATTCTTTAATCTTAGAGAAATTAGAAAAAAATACTTTGTGTTGCAGTTTGTGGCTTAGGGCGTCTGGGTAGGCGTACTTGTCCATATATTTTTCTTCGTTCTTGAAGTGTGAATGTACGTACTCGTCTAGAAAATCAAGTGTGACCTTAACCTCCTCCTTGGCACGCCCAGAATCAATTGAGTTGACTAATTTATTTAAGGCACTAAGGAGAGACTTGTGCTCTGCATCAAGCTCAACTATCCCAACTGCGAGTTTATCTGCCCATTCAATTTGCATGAAAAATTTCCTTCCTAAGATTAATGAAAAATCACCAGAACAAGACTTGTTTTGTCTTCTTTCTGTAGGTTCACAGTATAACTTAAAGCCAAAGAAAGTCAACTAGATACTCTTTTAAATTTAGAGAGATTATTTTTTATCCTCATCCTCTGAGCCACCAGAGACGCCTCCTGATACGAGGAATGCCATGACCTCAGAGCTATCAGTGCTAATTGGTGTAACATTTTTTGCCGGACATATCAGAAGGTTCCCAGCAAAGTTATAGGACTGGGGCAGGTACACCGAGACGTGGTCTTTAAGACCTAAAAATTCAAGAGAATCTTTTGTGATAAAACCAAGTGCCTGAAGCTCGCTTGAGGTGTCCATTGTTATCAGTACTGGTTTATCAAAGCTCTTTTTATCACCTACAAAGGCACTCATGAGATCCTTTATTGAGGTGTAGAGAAGCTTTACGAGTGGAAGTTTTGTTAGAATTTTTTCAATTAATCCAAAGATTCTTCTCGTTAAAAAAGTCGAGGCTAGGATCCCGATTAAAGTAATCGCAACTATGGTTATGATAAAACCAATTCCCGGAATAGGGAGCCTCAAGAGGCCGTCTATCTTGGTGAAGATTGCGTAAACGATATAGAGCGATAACATAGCTGGAACAACAACTAAAATACCTTCAAAAAAATACTTAGCAAGTCTCTTCAATTTATCTGTCCTCCTTTTTACCTTAAAGTTGCTTCTAGTGATTGTTTTTTTCTAAAAAATCAAAGATCTCGCTCTCAGTAATCTCGCCGCCTCTAATAATCCTTGGCATCTGATTCTGAGGGTAGGTCTCTGTTAAATCAATTATCGTAGAAGGCTGTTTAGCTTTTAGCCTGCCTTCGTCAATTAGTATATTTACCTTGTCCTCAAAGTACGAAAGAACCTCTTCAGGTGAAGTTGCTGGGGGCTTTCCCTCAGGGTTTGCACTTGTTGCGGTAATTGGCAGGGCGAATTTATTTGAGAGTTTTCTTGCTGTTAAATTTGATGAGACCCTGAGGGCAATTTTTTCCGTACCACCAGTTAGTATCTTTGGGAGTGAATCCTTTGCGTTTAGGATAATGGTGAGCGGCCCTGGCCAGTATTCTTTAGAGAGTTTACCCAAGAGTGGCGGCCAAGGTTTTTTTGCTACAAGGCCTACCATCTTAATATCAGAGATGATAAGCCCTATTGGTTTCTCTGGAGACCGACCTTTTACTTTAAATAATTTTTCAAGTGCTTTTTTATTAAAGGGGTCTACTGCAAGGCCGTAGAATGTCTCAGTTGGGTAGGCAACAATTCTGCCTTCTTTGAGTGCGTTAACTGCAGACTCAAGAGCTTTACCTTTTTTTATTATCTCTACCATTATTCTGTATTGCAAGCTCGCAGGTCTTTGAGCGAGGTTTCTTTTGTATCCTATATTTTTTTACTCTGTAGGAGTTTATCCTTAGTTTCTACTTTTTTTGCCATTTTCTTTCTAAAGTTTTTAAGTTTTGTCCTAAGTGCAGGGCTACTAAGGGATAGCATCTGAGCAGAGAGAATCGCCGCATTTACTGCGCCAGCCTTGCCTATTGCAACGGTTGCTACAGGGATGCCACCTGGCATCATCACAGTTGAGTAGAGTGAGTCTTGGCCTTTTAACGCACCAGACTCAAGGGGTACTCCAATTACAGGGAGCGTTGTATTGGCGGCTACAAAACCTGCGAGGTGTGCGGCCATTCCAGCCCCTGCTATGATTATCTTTATCCCGCGTCGCTCTGCCGTTACCGCATACTTTGCAGTCTTCTCGGGCGTTCTGTGTGCAGAAGAGATGCTAATCTCGTAAGGAATTCCAAAATCTTTTAATGTCTTTGCACACTCCTCCATCACTGGTATATCAGAATCACTTCCCATGAGTATGCCTACAACTGGTTTTGCCATCTTTCTCTCCTCTGTCTTTAGTTGATTTTATCTTGATACGGCCTTTTGTCCGATATCAGCTCTGTAGTGTGCACCCTTAAATTTTATCTTCTCTGTGCTGGCGTAGGCCTTCTTTATAGCAGAAGCTATGTCACTGCCAAGGGCTGTTACCCCAAGGACGCGCCCCCCAGAGGTGAGTATCTTGCCGTATTGCTCAGTCGTGCCTGCGTGAAAGACAACGACTTCACCACTGCCCTCTTGCTCGGCTATTTCCAAGCCGCTAATTAAAACCCCTTTTGTGTAATCACTTGGATAACCCTCCGAGGCCATGACCACACAAAGGGCTGTTCTTTTATCCCACTCAAGGGTTATTTTATCAAGTGTGCCGTCTATTGAGGCAAGCATTATATCTACGATATCAGTCCGAAGACGCATAAGTAGTGGTTGGGTCTCAGGGTCACCAAAACGGCAATTAAATTCCAGAACCTTTGCCTTTCCGTTCTTAATCATCAGGCCAGCATAAAGGACACCTTTAAACGGGCGTCCCTCAGAGTCCATTGCTCGGACAGCAGGAATCATAATTTTTTCCATAATCTCTTTACTAAGTTCTGGGGTAACGACCGGGGCTGGGGAGTAGGCTCCCATGCCGCCTGTATTTGGCCCCTGATCAGTATCAAAGACAGGTTTATGATCCTGCGAAGAGGCAAAGGGAGTAACGGTATTACCGTCAGTTACGGCGATAAAAGATGCTTCTTCTCCTTCAAGGAAATCCTCGATAACGATTGTATCTCCAGCAGAGCCAAATTCTTTTTTCTCCATAATAATCTTGATTGCTTCAGTTGCATCATCTAAGCTCTGGCAAATAAATACCCCCTTACCAGCGGCAAGACCATCGGCCTTGATAACAATGGGGAGGTTGTTTTTATCCAAATTACGGATATGATTAAGAGCCTTTTCTGCGGTAGTGAACTCATAGTACTTGGCAGTTGGAATATTATAATCAATCATGAGTTTTTTGCTAAAGACCTTACTACGCTCAAGCTCTGCTCCAAGCTTTGAGGGGCCAAAGACCTTTAGCCCCTTTGCCTCAAATAAATCAACGATGCCAAGGGTTAGAGGAAGCTCTGGGCCAATGACAGTTAGGTCTATTTTTTCCTTTAGGGCAAAGGCAAGAAGACCTTCCAAGTCGTCGGCCTTGATTGGAACATTTGTGCCGTGCTTGGCTGTTCCTGGGTTACCAGGTGCTGTAAAGACGCAACTTACCTTCTTGCTCTGCTTGAGCTTCCAAGCCAGCGCGTCCTCTCTTCCACCAGCTCCTACTACGAGTACCTTCATCTTTTTTGCTTTCCTTTTATAATGCAAAGTTTTTGATTATCTTAAAAAATTAATGCCTAAAGTGTCTTATCCCTGTAAAGACCATTGCTATATTGTGCTCATCAGCGGCCTTTATTACCTCTTCGTCCTTAATTGAACCACCAGGTTGGATAATAGCAGTTATGCCGTGAGTGCTTGCCATCTCCACATTATCGGGGAAGGGAAAGAATGCGTCCGAGGCCATGACAGTGCCTTTAACCTCAAGGCCTGAGTCATTTGCCTTCATAACAGCAATATTGGTTGAATCAATTCGAGACATCTGTCCAGCCCCGATGCCAATTGTTTGTCCGCTCTTGGTAAGCACTATGGTATTGCTCTTTACGTGTTTTGCAACGTTCCAAGCAAAGAGTAGGTTTGTGAGCTCGTTCTCTGTTGGCTCTCTTTTTGTTACGGTCTTTAGATCCGAGGCACTGGCAAAGTCGAGGTCTTGCAAGAGAAGCCCGCCCCAGACAGTTTTTATATCAAGCCCTGATTTGTGGAGAGGTAGGCCGCCTGTCTCAATTACACGGAGGTTCTTTTTTTTCTTAAAAATCTCAAGGGCTGAATCTTCAAAGCTCGGAGCAACAATAGCCTCAAGAAAAATTCCAGTTAGTCTTGTTGCAAGCTCCTCAGTGACCTTGCCGTTTAGGCCTACAATTCCACCAAAGGCTGATTTTGAGTCTGTTGTGAGGGCTCTTTCAAAGGCATCTAAGAGGCCGTTATTTGTCATGGCCACTCCGCACGGGTTGTTGTGTTTTATGATGACAGCTGCAGGTTCTTGAAACTCAGCGGCAATATTAACGGCGGCATTTAGGTCGAGAATATTATTAAAAGAAAGCTCCTTACCTTGATGTTGCTTGGCAGTGGCTAGGGTTTTCTCCTCTGGGCTGGAGTTTGTGTAAAAGGCAGCTCCTTGGTGTGGGTTCTCGCCGTAACGTAGCCCGCTTACCTTGGAGACCTGGAAGGTATAGGTCTCAGGGAATTTTTCATTTTCTTCACGTTTTTCGCTCTCATTATTTAAAGTTCCAAGGTAATTTGAAATAGCACCGTCGTAGCGAGCAGTTAATTGGAAGGTCTTTTTAGCAAACCCAAGACGAGTCTCACTTGAGAGAGAGCCGTCATTTGCCTCCATCTCGCTGATGACTGCGTCGTAGTCAGCGGGGTCTGTTACGCAGGCAACGTCATTGTGATTTTTGGCAGCGGCTCTAATCATTGTTGGACCACCGATATCAATATTCTCAATTGCCTCTTCAAATGTAGCCCCGTCCTTTATTGTCTCCTCAAAGGCATAGAGATTAACAACAACCATATCTATTGGGGTTATATCAAATTCATCCATTTTTTTTACGTGATCAGCATTATCCCTAACAGCAAGTATCCCGCCGTGAATCTTTGGGTGGAGTGTTTTTATGCGTCCGTCCATCATCTCTGGAAACCCTGTTACGTCATTTATTGCTATGACATCTACTCCGCCATCAGAGAGAAGCTTTGCTGTCCCTCCAGTGCTTATTATCTCAACACCCATCTCTGAGAGCTTGGTTGCAAACTCTTTGATTCCGTCTTTATTTGTGACACTGATTATTGCTCTTTTGATTTTTTTCATCTTTTTTTCCTTTCTTCCTTTTATCTTTTTTTCTTTAATCTTGATTATTTTTTAAAGTTCATATTGCTCATAAATTCTCTTTCAAAGTGCTTGCTTCCTGATAGCGAAACATACTTTGTACTTCTTGCAACCTCTTCGCCTTCTTGCCACGTGTCCTTATCAAAGGCAAGGAGGGTGCCTTGAAGGGCGGCGTCTCCGGTACTCTCTACCTTTGAGAGCCACTCGTCCTCTAGTAGCCCAATTGTCTTTAAGGCGCTGGTATTTAGGTTAGCACCAAAAGCCCCTGCGATGTAGATTTTCTCTAACTCGTCAATCTTGACCTTGGCCTTATCAAGCAGGATTGAGATGCCAGCCCGGATTGCTCCTTTTGCAACCTGAAGGGCACGCACATCTGCCTGCGAAAGGGTTATCTCTTCTGGGTGAGTTGATTTTCTTTGCTGTGAACTTGCCCCCCCCCTGTAGAGTGTAATGTAGCGACCATCCTCACCTTCTTTTACCCTGTTTGAGAGGTTAGAGTCAATATCTTTAGAACCTTGAATCTGGCCATTCTCGGCAATAACTCCAGCGCGAATAAACTCAGAGGTTGCCTTTATTAGTCCAGAGCCGCAGATGCCGTCTGGTGTGGCATTTCCAATGACTTGGAGTTTTATGAGTCCGTCTACTACCTCTAAGCCCTCGATTGCTCCGTCTTTTGCACTCATTCCGTACATCATCTCTCCGCCCTCAAAGGCAGGTCCAGCGGCCGCACTTGCCGTAAATAATTTGTCCTTTGTGGAGAGAACAATCTCGCTATTTGTACCTATATCAATTGCAAGCCTTGGAGCTTCTCTATTTTTGTGGAGCTCAAGTGCGAGAATTACCCCAATAGTATCACCGCCAACAAAGCCACCGATTATTGGAAGTGAATATAGATCGGCTTTCTCTGTCACGTAAGCAGGGTCAAAACCAAGCTCAGTTGCCTTAATTTTTTTTGATTCCTTGAAGGCTGGACGGTAGGGAATCTTGCCAAGCCCTTCTGGGGAAACGCAAAAAAATATGTGTTCCATAACTGTATTGCCAGCGATGATTATCTTCTCTACTCTTTTCCCCTTTGGTAAGAGACGGCCTAGCATTAAATCACATGTCTTTATTACCACACCTTGAAGCTCTTTAAGAAGTAAGGGGTTGTCTGTAATGGCCTTGACCCTGCTCAGGAGGTCTTTACCCCATCGTTGTTGAGGGTTAGGCTCTGAGATTGTCCGAAGGCGTTCTTTGGTCTTAAGGTTTGTGAGCGCACCAACGAGTGTCGTAGTGCCTATATCAAAGGCCACGCCAAGTGGGTCATTTATTTTTATTTCTTCTTTGGGCGTCATTTTTTTGTCCAAATGTATTTGCTTTAATGCCCTAAATGTAGGAGAAAATTATAAAAGCCCCTTGCGGGGCAATTTAAAACCCATGAGGGTTTTTGTTAACTAATCTAATTTTTTCCAAAAAAAACTACATATTTATTGGTGGTCCACCAGAGAGAAGGTACTTTATATCATCGTCCTCAAACTCAAAGCCAAGACCAAAGTAGGCACTCTCAAGTCCGATATCGCTTATGAAATCATCATACCCAGCGGCCATGTGAAAGTACTTGCCAAGGTGCAGTTTTAGCCCAGCCTTTAGGTGGGGCTTTGTGTCGCTATCAAAGTCAAAGGCCTCAAAGGTGAAACGGAGGCTATCTTTTAAGAAGTAGTAATCAAGGCCTGCCCCTCCGGTGGACTCGATTATTCCGCCCCTGATAACAAGGTTATGGAAGCGTTTTGCAACCTGAGCAGAGAACTTAACTTTATCTGTTGTGGTGGTTATAACAGTTGATGTGCCTGGAGTAAGCTCCACTGTCTTTGTCTCTACAGAGCCGCGAGGGTCGTCAATTACTTCAATTAAATAGTACTTGTCCTTTTGTGGTTGCACGCGAAGTGAGAAGTAGCTCTTGGTATCACTTGATTCCGTTAGGTACTCAGCTCGGTAGCCAACGTAGGTTCGGAAACTCTCGGCCTTGTCAATATATTTATTTATCCCAGCAAGTGTCTTGTTAATCTTCTTGTGTGTGGCGTCGTCGTTTATGAGTTTTCCAACTGTGCCTTGGCCGTCATCAATTTTGGCTGTGATGCTACTTAATTTTCCAAGCGTTTCATTTAATTTTGCGGTAGCAGTCTTTAGCCCGTTAACGCTCTCGTTAAGAGTCCCCTCATTTGCATTTACGAGTCTACTGATTGCATTTGTTACGTCTTTAAGGGAGCTTGAGAATTGATTTAAATTAAGTACAATATGCTCAATCTTCTCGTCATTTCTCTTAACGAGTGCATTTATCCTAAAGGTAACGTCTTCAATGTTTTTTGCTATATTGGTGACAAGTGTCTTGCCGTCCTCACCGCCGAGGACGCCTGAGAAAGATGATGTTATGTCCTTTAAATCTGTTGCAACATTATTTAGAACTGTGACAAGGGTCTCGATATCAGTGTATGAGGTAATGCGTGTTAAACGGTCTCCGTGCATTAGGGTTGGTGAACCTGGGGAGCCAGGGATAAGCTCGACGTATCTCTCACCGAGTAGCCCCTTTGACTTAAGGGCTACAGAGAAGTCTGCACCAATTATAACATGCGGTTGTATCTTAAGTGTAATCTTTGCTTTATTATCCTCAAGTTCAATTTTTTTAACCCGACCAACCTCAACGCCTGCAACCCTTACGGCAGCGTCTAGGTCTAGCCCTATGGCACTTGGCATATTTACGTAAAGTTCGTAGCCTTCGCCTCCAAACTCTAGACCACCGCTTACCTTAATGGACATATAGACGAGTATGGCAATGCCAATAAAGACAAATGCACCGACCTTGGCCTCTGAGGATATTTTTTCTAGCATAATTGAATTATTCCTGCGTTTGAAAATCTTATAAAAAGTAAGAAGTTTTTTACGTGACCTGAAGCGGGCCTTTTGTAGAGCCCGTTAAAAATTGTTGCAGTATTGGGTTCGGATTATTCTTAATCTCTTCAACTGTACCTTCAGCTATGATGCGACCCTCGTGGAGCATGGCCACGTAGTCGGCAACCCTAAAGGTTAGGGCAATGTCATGGGTGATAGCAATATAGGTTGTCTTTAGAGCTTTTTGGGTATCTAACATAAGCTCCCCAATATTTGCACTCATAACAGGGTCAAGCCCTGTGGTTGGCTCATCAAAAATTACAACCTCTGGATCCATGATTATTGCTCTAGCAAGTCCGACGCGTTTTTTCATTCCGCCGCTTAGTTCAGCTGGCATTAGGTCTTCTATGCCAACAAGGCCAACCCTTCTAAGTTTCTCTTTAACAGTTGTGAGTATATCCTTACTACTAAGCCCCGTATGCTCTCTTAGTGGAAAACCAACATTCTCGGCAACAGTCATCGAGTCAAAGAGGGCGGCACCTTGAAATAACATTCCAAAGCGTTTTAATATGCTACTGTGCTCACTCTCACTAAGCGAGACTATGTCCTTATCATCGAGGTAGATATGACCTGAGTCAGGTTTTATTAGCCCAATGATGTGTTTAATAAAGACACTCTTGCCCTCACCACTTCGCCCGATGATGACAGTTATCTTGCCTTTCTCAATGTCAAGGTTAACTCCGTCTAGGACGATCTTTGTTTTAAATGATTTTTTTAAGTCTCTAATTTTTATCATAATAGTGCGTATACTTTCAAGGGCTAGAACATAAATGTGGTTAAGAGAAAGTCAGAGATAAGCACCATGACGCTACCCATAACAACGGCCTGTGTAGTGCATTTGCCAACCCCCTCAGCCCCGCCCTTGGCATTGAAACCTTGGTAGCATGCACTAAGGGAGATAAGAAGCCCAAAGACAGCGGCCTTGATGAGGCCGTTGAAGATATCACTCATCTGTAAATACTCTTCAGTTCTTGCCATATAAACACCGGAATTAATATCAAGCATATTTACCCCTATTAGGTAGCCGCCGGCTATCCCAACTAGGTCTGCAACAATGACTAAGATGGGGAGCATCAAGACCCCAGCTATGACCCGCGGGACGATTAGGTATTTAACAGGGTTTATGGCCATAGTGTAGAGGGCGTCGATTTGTTCAGAGACTCGCATCGTGCCAAGCTCAGTTGCCATGGCAGAGCCTGCTCTGCCAGTTACCATAAGGCCAGTTAGGACAGGGCCAAGTTCTCTGGTCATGCTAAGTGCAACGGTTGTGCCAACAAGGCTCTCAGCACCAAATTTGTTTAATGCAATGTAGCTTTGCATGGCAAGCACCATACCTGTAAAACTACCTGTTAGGAGTACGATGAAGAGACTATTTACGCCGACAAATTCCATCTGGCGAAAGATATTTCTAAGTTTAAAGGGCGGTGTAAAGGCAAGGTGGCAGACTTGGCCAAAGATGATGCCAATACGTCCAGCTGTTAGCAAAGCGTCCTCGACTTTTTTTCCAAGGCTCTCAAGGAAATCCTTCATGCCTGTAACCTCGGAACTCTGGCAGAGATATTACAGAAAATTTCATAAGAGATGGTACTTGTCCTCTCTGCTACTTCTTCAACTGTAATCGTCTCTTTCTCTGCACTGCCAATTATTATGACCTCGTCATTCTTTCTAACGTCCCCTATATCTGTTACGTCAATCATGGTTAAGTCCATGCATATTGTCCCTGCTATTGGAACTCGTTTGCCTCTGACGAGCACCTCACCTTTGCTTGAGTAAGCCCTTGGAAGGCCGTCACCGTACCCAATAGGGATGGTTGCTATAAGTGAACCTCGCTTTGTTACAAAGCGACCTCCGTAGCTTATGGGGCTTCCCTTAGGCATTTTTTTTATCTCAAGAATGCGAGTCTTTAGGGTCATAACAGGGGTTAGGGCTATTCGCTCCCTAAGGTCTGGGGCAGGGTAGGCACCGTAGAGCATAAGGCCAGGTCTTATCATAGAAAGGTGAGAGTCCTTATAATCCAGGATAGCCGCACTGTTTGCGATGTGGGTGTACTTGGGGTTAAAACCAATGGATCTTGCAGCTCTACTTGCTTCTTTAAATATCTGTAGTTGTTTCTTTGTCTCTGTAATGTCTGGCTCTTTCTTGCTCTCTGAGCGAGCAAGATGAGAGAGTATTCCCTCAACAGAGATACTCGTGAGTGACTTTAATTCTGCAAAAAATTCCAAGACCTGAGTTGGCATAATTCCAAGGCGTCCCATGCCTGTATCTATCTTAATGTGAACTGGGGTTACTTGACCTTTTTTTTGACTTGCCTCATTAATTAGTCTGGCATTTGCGATATCAAAGACTACGGGGGTTAGGTTAAAGTCCAGAAGGTCTTTTATTTGCTCTGGGTAGACACCGCCGAGGATAACTATAGGGTAGCTTACGCCACCGCGGCGAAGGCTTACGCCTTCTTCAATAATGGCTACACCAAAGGTGCTGGCACCTGCACTGGTAAGTGCCTTTGCTACAATTGCCTCACCGTGACCATAACCATTTGCCTTGATAATGGCCATCACACAGGTGCTAGGCTCTGTTAGGGCCTTAATTTTTAAGTAATTATCTCTAAGTGCGTCTTCATTAATTAACGCAACGGTGGGTCTTATCCCCAAGTGAAAACCTTCCTTTGTCCTTTATTAATGCGTCTTTGTAACTTATTTAATAGCATCATTAGAGGTATTATGTAAAGAGAAAAGTCCTAAAAAAATAAGGGTTTTCAAAGATCTCTTGGCTAGGTCAAAGACCTTTGGGTTAAGTGATTTAGAGGTGACGCCCTTTATGAGGGCTGGTCTAGTAGGAGTATTTTTTTTACTGGCAAAGTGCGGGGAGGGTGGTGTTCTTGCCAAGGTCTTCTGTAAGTTTTTTCTGAGCAGGATCAGTGAGTGCAAGACGCATCTTTTTTAGAGCAATCCCTTCAATCTGTCTGATGCGCTCCCTTGATACACCAAACTCTGTGCCAATGGATTTAAGGCTAAGCGGTGGCTCAGTCAGGAGGCGAGCCTCTATAACACGGCGTTCCTTGTCACTGAGGGTGGCAAGTGCTGTTGTTACGTCTTGCTTCATTAGGGCTTTTTCTTGAACCTCGGCAACCTCTTCTTCATTGGTTGGGGAGGTGCAAGCTAAGACGTCTTGGTAAGTATCTTCACCATCAAGGCCTTCTCCAATTTTTACATTCAAGGACAGGTCTGAGACATTTACCTCATCATTGTGGTCTTTATAGAAGAGCTTTTTCTTTAGTGCTTTTGCCCCTCGCTTTACCGCTCCCTTGCTTTTTAGGATAAACTCTTGGATTGTAGATTTTATCCACCACGTTGCGTATGTAAGGAGACGAAACCCCTTTTCTGGGTTAAATTTTTTAACTGCCGTCATGAGGCCAATATTACCTTCCTGTATAAGGTCTCTTAGGTTGATGCCGTAGCCCTGAAACTCAAGGGCAATCTTTACCACAAAACGGAGGTTTGCCGTGACAAGTTTGTGCGCTGTCGCAATGTCCTTTGTCTCAAAGTAGCGAAGAGCAAGGCTCTTCTCCTCTTCCCTTGAGAGAATTGGAAAACGCTCAATGTCATTTAGGTAAAGCTCTATGGAATCAGCTAAAACAGGTAAGGTCATTTATCTCTTTGCCTCTTTTATTTTTTTAAAGGGGATTTAAATATATTTTGGAAGATTTTTTGTACCATATTATATGATACACTTATTTTTTTTAAAAATCAAGGTAATTAAGGTTTGGCTGAGAGGGTAAAGGGGTCGGCGATATGGTGAATAAAAAAAAAGGTCGAGACCACTTTGACGTAGTCTCGACCTCATATTTATATTAGCTTGCAACTCTCTTTTTTACATAAATTGTGGGGCATATAAAAAGAGAAGCATAAGGGCAACAACAAGGGCGTAAATAGCAAGTGACTCCATGATGGCAAGTCCGAGGAGTAATGTTGTTGTAAGTTTACCAGCCATGCCTGGGTTTCTGGCCATGCCTTCCAAGGCACCTTTTGTTGCTGTTCCCTGACCAATTCCAGGACCTACTGCGCCGATTCCCATGGCAAGGCCAGCACTTAAGAATATGGCGGCAAGGGCAATACTTCCGTATGCACTTTCTTTTACGCCTTCTGCGCCTTCTGCGGCTAAGGCAATGTCAGCACCAAAGAGAACTGCTACGAACCCTATAATTGCAATAACTATCTTTTTCATCTTTCTTCTACCTCCTGTTAGTTTGAAACTCACTTTTTTTATTTTATTTATTTTTTATTTATTTGTAGCCCCGTTGTAACTTTCCCCGCCGAGTCCTTAATGGGCTTCTTCGATTGCTCCGCCGATATAGGCCATTGTTAAGAGGGCAAATATAAAGGCCTGAAGAACAATGGCAAGGACACCGAGTACTGTTGAGAACATGAGCATAAATGCTGAGTAAGGCATAAGGAGCAGAAGCACCATTATGAGTTGCTCGTGGCCAAACATATTCCCAAAGAGTCTAAAGGAAAGGGATAGCGGGCGTGCAATGTGGCTAAATATTTCAATTGGCATCATAATAGGTGCAAGCCACCAGTAAGGCCCCATAAAATGTTTTATGTACTTTGGGCCGTGTATTACAACACCTACGATATGCGTTGTGATGAATACAACGATAGCAAGTGCAGCCGTTGTATTTAGACTTGCTGTTGGTGGTAAAAGCCCTGGAATCATACCAAGGGCATTTGAGATTAGGATAAAGATAAAAAATGTTATTACGGCTGGGATAAATATCTTACCTTTTTTGCCCATTGTCTCATCAGCTAGTCCAATAAAGCCTTCGATTATTATCTCCACGACGCTTTGTATCTTTCCCGGAACAACTGAGAGCGTGCCTTTTAGTATGAGAGAGCCAACTATTAGAAAGACACTAATGTAGAGCATTAGAGCCGTATGGGCAGGGAGTCCAAAGGTTGGGACGTGTAAGCCCGAGACAATTAAATATAGTGCGTGTTCTTCCATTGTTATGCGTACTCCTTAACAACGCTCACAGCGAGCGTTAAAATTGTTATTAGTAGCATTGTAGTAAATCCTACTATTAAAGCAAGTGGGCTTATCCCACCGAAACCAATTAATGCAGTTAAGATCATTACCGTTAGAATAAAACGCATGAAAAAACGGTTTGTTATAAAGTTTTTTGCTGCCAACGGGTGCATGGTAAAAGAGCGTGATATCATCTTTATTGCCATACGCTGGTTTAGCAGTCCGAGCAGTATTCCACAGAAAAAGCCAATTGTAAAATCTATTGAGTAAATGCTAAAAACTGCGCACCCAAAGAGTGTTATTCCAAGGGTTGGCAGGTGTGTTCTTTTTTTGCAATTCTGGATATGGTTTATCGCAAGCTCTTCTTCTTCTAAGCTCAGTCCGCCTCGTTCTTCCCAAGGGGACTCCTCTTGCTCTGTGACGTCAGTGTCAGTAAGAGAATTACTTGTCTTCTTTCTCTTCTTCCCCGCTCTTCGAATGCTCAGAGCCGTCTTCCAAGACGTCTTTAGTGTCTGTATCCAACCCATATCTTTTAACCGTTACAAATAGGTTCTTAAAGCCAGCAATTATTCCAAGTATAAGAAATACTATTAAAAATAACGGGGTCGTGCCAAACCATTTGTCAAAATAGTATCCAGTCAAAAGCCCAAGAAGTGTAGTAAGTACCATGGCAATCCCCATGGTGCTTAGTGCGGCAAAGGCCTTTAAATCTGTTTTGTTTTGATTCTCAGTTGTTTTAAGCGGCGTTTTCTTACCTTGTTTTTGTGACTCGCCCATTACAGTGCCTCTTTAAAATACCCTTACAAAGGCCTTATGGCAGGCAAAGTTAAGCGCCCCTTAAGACAGTTTTGAAAAATAACACAAACGCAGGGGCAAAGTCAATGATAAAGGGCTATAAAAGAAGGTTTTTAGAAAAAATATTTGTGTCTGCTATTTTATAAATAAGAGGGATGGGTACGTTAATGGGTCATTTAGGGAGTGTTATGTAGAAAGTTGACACTTACAGTCCTTTTTGATAGTTTTTAAGGAGAGGTAAATGTAAGAATGGAAATGATAAAGCTAATACTTCAATATGCTGCGTGGCCGATATCCTTAATAATAGTAGCTGTTTTTTTTCTTTTTTTATTTCGAAAACCAATTTCGAGGTTATTAGAAAAAACACAAAAGATTAGTAAAGAAGGAATAGAGGTTGCACAAGTTTCTCAAGAGAAATCTTTAAAAAAAGAACCTTCATTTGAAAAGTTGATGAAGACTTTTGATTATGCGACTCTTCCTGAGCGAGAAAAGCTAATAGAAAGCGACTTGGATAAACTTAACCCTAACGAGAAAATAAAGGTGTTGATAAGACACCTTGCAACAACACAGATAAGTTTAAGACTTTCAGATATTGAAAGAGCAATTTGGGGAAGCCAAGAAGGAATACTTAATTTTTTAAATTCGAAAGCAACTGGCGTTGACGTTGAAACAGTCAAAAGTTTTTATGATGTAGTTGCAGAAGAAAGTCCGGAGGTATTTGCTGATTATAGTTTTGAAAAGTACCTCGGTTTTTTGTTGACTGCTGAATTGATAGTGGAAAAAAACAATCAATACGTTATTACTTCTTTTGGTAATGATTTTTTACTCTATCTTGTGGCTACAGGGAAAACGGGACATCGTAAATTGTAACTATCTAAAAGGTTTAATCTTCCCTACGAAAAAGGGTTTCTAACCATGATTGCTTCGTCACGTGCCGCTCCAACGCTTACGAGGATGCTTGAGACACCGACGATTTCTTCAACACGTTTTACGTATTTTTTTGCATTTTCAGGGAGTGAGTCAAAATCCCTAATATCGCTAGTTGGGCTCTTCCACCCGGGAAGGGTCTCAAATACAGGGGTGCATTTGCTAAGGATTGAGGCCTCAGTTGGAAAATCTTCTATTAATTGCTCGCCGATTTTGTAGGCCGTGCATATCTTTATCTCAGAAAAATTATCAAGTATATCAAGCTTTGTCAGCACTATTGCTGTTAGGCCGTTTACTCTTTTTGCATACCTTAGGGCAACGCCGTCGAGCCAACCACAGCGTCTTGGTCTCCCAGTGGTTGCTCCGTATTCTTCGCCTTCTTCACGAAGTGCGGCGTTTTGCTCTTCGTCGTGTTCAGTTGGAAAAGGCCCCTCTCCAACGCGTGTTGTGTAGGCCTTACTAACCCCAACAATCTCATCCAAGGTGGAGGGGCCAACACCACTGCCAGTGGCGGCCTCGCCAGCAACGGTATTGCTGGAGGTAACGTAGGGGTATGTGCCGTGGTCAATATCAAGGAGGGTGCCTTGAGCACCCTCAAAGAGTATGGATTTGCCTTCATTCATAGAGCGGTCAAGAAAGAGGGAGGTATCTGTTATGTGGTCTTTAATTGCCTCTGCGTAACCCATGTAATCATTAAAGAGTTTTTCTAGGTCAAAACCTTCTTCTTCAAGGATTGTCTCGATGTAGTGGTTTTTTTCACGTAAGTTTGTCTCTAGCTTTGCTCTAAAAATTTCTCTATCTAGGAGATCTGCACACCTAAGGCCAGATCTTGAGACCTTGTCCTCATAGGCTGGGCCAATGCCTCTGCCAGTTGTGCCAATCTTGCTATTTCCCCTAAGGCGTTCCTTTGCGGCGTCAAGTTTTTTATGATAAGGCATAATCAGGTGCGCGTCTTTGCTGATGAGTAAGTCCTCAGGATTGAACTTACCTTTTTCTTTTAGGGTCTCTATCTCCTCAAGTAAGCACTCGGGGTCAATGACAACGCCGTCACCGATAACGCATTTTACGCCTTTGTGGAGTATGCCGGAGGGGATAAGGTGGAGTACGATTTTTTCCTTTCCAACGATTACGGTATGTCCTGCATTATTGCCGCCCTGAAAGCGTACAACAACATCAGCGTAACCTGTTAGGATGTCAACGACCTTACCTTTACCTTCATCGCCCCACTGGGCACCTACTATCACTACATTTTTTGCCATTTTTTTTATCTTCTCAATTAGTTTTTTTAAATTACTTAAGGGGTTTATCCCCAGTTCTTAATTTTTTTATGTTCTCTAGTTCAGTACCTAAGTTTTTTCAAGGTTACTTGTTTTTCTCAAGTATTGCGACGATATTCTCAATATCAAATGCAAAGCCGCAGGCTCTGGCACTAAGGCCGTACTTCTCTAAGAGCTTATCATAGCGACCACCGCTTAGTATTGCCTTGCCGTAGCCCTTGGCAAATCCCTCAAAGATAATCCCTGTGTAGTAGTCAAAGCCTCTGACCTCGCCAAGATCAATTGCAATGTACTCGGCGTATCCTTTATCAGTTACAGCACTAACGACCTGTAATAAATCATTTAGTTTATTCTCTGCGGCCTTGAATTTGTTTGCAGTCTCTATTACCTCAGTTCCGCCGTAGAGGGTTGGAAGGGCTATGAGAAGTTCTTGGTCATCACTATTAATTGCTCCGTCAGTCAGCTCTCTTGTGAGTTTGCGAAGCCCCGGAGTGTCTTTTATAGCAACGGCTTTTTTTATCTCAAAGCGTTCTTCATCAGAGCACTTAATACGACCAAGGAGGGAGCGAACAAAACCAACGTCACCGAGGTCAATCTTAAAGTCACTAACGCCAACGGTCTTTAGAGACTCAATTGCCATGATGACCATCTCAGTCTCTGCCGCTACCTTGTTGGCCTTGTCAGAGGGCATCTCTGTTGATATAAACTCAGCTCCAACCTGCAAGATCTCTTTTGAGTGACCATCCCCGCTCTCCCTATAGCGAAGAACATTTTCATTATAGAAGAGGCGAAGTGGAAAATCGGCCTTTGCCATCTTTGTGGCAACGACTCTTGCAATCTGTGGCGTGATATCTGGCCTAATAGCCATTACCTTACCTGTAGACGGCTCTATAAATTTAAGGAGTTTTTTCTTTAATTCCTCACCAAGACCAGCACTAAGGGAGTCAACGTACTCAAGGAGTGGCGTAACTATCCTTTTATACTTGGAGTTCTTAAAGACACCGACAATTGTCTCCTCGACGGCTGATATTTTTTCAGCCTCACCCGGGAGTATGTCACGCACCCCTTGGGGTAGTGGTATGGATCTTGGTTTAGTCATAGTTTGCTTTTTTTAAAGCTCTACAGTCTTTGCACTAACGATGTGCGGAACATTTAGGAGCTTTTCAGTAATATCCTTACTTAGTTTTGCATCAATGCTCCAAAGCGATACGGCCTCGTCTCCAGCATTTTTTCGTCCAAGGTGGAGTCTTCCTATATTTATGGAGTTTTCGGCAAGGAGCGTTCCAACGTGGCCAATTACTCCAGCCTCATCTTCGTTCTGGATGACAAGTATATTACCTTCCGGCACGGCATCAAGGAAGAAGTCATCAATCTTTACTATGCGTGGTTCTTTTTTGCCAAAAAGTGCACCCTCAACAAGGCTCTCGCCGTCTTTGGTGCGAACCTTGATGGTTACTGAACTTGCAAAGTCTATTGCACGTGAGGTCTTTACCTCATTTATCTTTATCCCTCGCTCTTTTGCAACGTGAGATGCATTTACGTAATTTACCCCCTCATCCATTACCTGGCTAAGGAGACCTTTTATTGTGGCTATGGTAATTGGGGATACATCAAGCTCCACAACATCCCCTGTGTACTCAAGGGTTATCTCTTCAATAGCACTGCTTAGGAGTTGACCCTGAAAACTTCCAAGTTTTTCACCGAGCAAGATATATGGCTCTAGGGAGACTAGAAGCTCAGCAGGTACACTTGGTACGTTTATGGCATTTCTAATTGTCCCGCTTGTTAGGTAGTCGCGTATTTGTTCAGCTATGGCAACGGCTACTTTTTCTTGAGCCTCTGTGGTGGACGCACCCAGATGAGGGGTGAGGATTACCTCGTCAAGTGCTAGGAGTGGGTTATCTGCAGGTGGTGGCTCTTCTTCAAATACATCAAGGGCTGCTCCTGAGACTATGCCGTCCTTTATTGCCTCGCAGAGGTCGGCTTCATTAACAATTCCGCCTCTTGCACACTGAATAAGTTTTATGCCTTTCTTCATCTTAGCAAAGGCGTCTTTGTTGACTAAGTTCTTTGTCTCATCAGTAAGAGGAACATGTATGGAGATAAAGTCACTCTTTCCGTAAAGCTCATCAAGTGTGACGAGTGTTATGCCAAGTTTTTCTGCGGCTTCTTCTGAGATATATGGGTCGTAAGAGATAACATGCATCTTTAGCCCCTGAGCCCTGTTTGCAACAACAGCACCGATGTTACCAACCCCAAGTATGCCAAGGGTCTTATCAGTTAACTCAGTACCTTGAAATTGCTTTTTCTCCCATTTTCCAGCCTTCATTGAGGCCGTTGCCTGAGGGATATTCCTTGAGAGTGCCATTATCATTGATACGGCATGTTCTGCTGTTGTGATTGTATTGCCGCCAGGCGTATTCATAACAACAACACCCTTTGAGGTGGCCTCATTTACGTCTATATTATCAACACCTGTGCCTGCACGTCCAACAACCTTTAGCGTCGTTGCTCCGTCTAACAAATCTACGGTTATCTTTGTTCTGCTACGAAGTGCAATGGCAGAAAAATCATTTATGGAGTTCTTTAAATCTTCTGGGCTTATCTTGTGGTCTACAACACACTCGATGCCGTCTGCGTCATTTAGTATCTCAACAGCGGCCTCTGAGAGATTATCGGTTATTAGTACCTTCATCATCTGATCTTTACCTCATTTATCATTATTTTTTTAGGTATGTATCTAGCTCTGCTACAAATTTTTATTCGTAGCCTTCCATAAGTATTAACTCAGCGGCCGCAACCCCTTTACCAACCTCTAGGGTGTGTCCGCATTTGGTAAGTCCCATCTCTATTGCGGCTACAGCGATTATCATATCAAAGGTAGCGACGTAGCCAAGGTGGGCTATGCGAAATATCTTCCCCTTTAGGTGATCCTGGCCTCCAGCCATAGTAACTCCCATTGTGTCACGCATGTACTTTACAAACTTTGCGCCGTCAACACCTTCTGGGACGTAAACACCAGTTGTTGCAAAACTTGGGTTCTCTGGGGCTAATAATTTTAGACCAAGGGCTGTCATGGCAGCGCGTGCGGCTCTGGCAAGGCGGTCGTGACGTTTAAATGTATTCTCTAAACCCTCTTCTTTAATCATAAGGAGAGACTCACGAAGCCCTGTGATGAGTCCTACGGCTGGGGTATATGCACTTGTGTCCTTGTGGAGGTTCTTGCGCTCCTTTGCAAAGTCAAAGTAGTAGCGCGGGCAAGTTGAGGTCTCGTTAAACTTCCAAGCCTTATCACTTAGGGCGGCAAAGGCCAAGCCCGGAGGTAACATAAGGGCTTTTTGTGAGCCAGAGACGAGGACGTCTATGCCCCATTTGTCCATTGGCATATCGGCAACACCAACGGCAGTGATGCCGTCAACGATAAGTAAACAGTCCTTGTCTTTTGTAAGTTTTGCAAGCTCCTCAACAGGGTGCTGAACTGTGGTTGAGGTCTCGCTTGCCTGACAAAGTATTCCTTTAACATTTGGGTTCTCGCCCATTAATTTTGCTACAGTTGCCGGGTCTACGGCATCCCCCCACTCAACCTTTATCCAGTGAACCTTTAGGCCGTATTTTTCTGAGATTTGTCCCCAGCGTTCGCCAAATTTTCCGCCGTTTATGACGATTACCTCATCGCCCGGGCTAAATAAGTTTACAATTGAACCTTCCATTGCTCCTGTGCCAGAGGCTGAGAGCATAAGTACGTCGCCTTTTGTTTGGAAGACGTAGCGAAGGAGTTCGGCTGTTTCCTTGAAGATTGCCGAAAACTGCGGGGTACGGTGATGTATAACTGGAGCGGCCATTGCCAAGAGTGCGCGTTCTGGTACAGGCGTTGGGCCGGGTGCTAGTAGGTAGTTTTTCTTCATGTGTTTTTAAAGCCTCCTTAGAGTTTAAGTTTGTATAAGCAATAATGCTTAATGCGAATTTTTTGAAAAAACCGTATTTGAGTAAGTTTGTCCTTAGCTGGGCAAAGTAGAGCCAGAAAAAGTATGCTCATAAAACACCCATTTTAATTCGTAGTAGACCTGATAAACTATCAAAGGGGAAGGGGGCGTGTCAAGGGGTTTTTGTTTTGAAACCTCCCCCTTTGGGAAAGGGGGACTGAGGGGGATTTTGTAATGTGGTTTTTATAATATCTCCTCTCCCCTTGGGGGAGAGGGCTAGGGTGAGGGGGGGTTAAAAAAGGCGGTGGCACAGTCCACCTTACGAACTTAGCGATTTTTTTTGTCTGGAAATTCTATAATATTATCAATATTATTCGTCACCTCTTTGGTTTGTGTATTCCCCTTTTTTTCTAAAGGCACTTCGAAAACGTAAAGAGATTTACGCTCGTTATTAAAAAAATCTTCTCGTAAACCAGCTATACTTGTTATATCACTAGGTGCAAACGAAAGTTGCATAGTAATCTCATCCCGTGTCTGGAAGTTATTATCTACAAGTATTTGAAAAGCACGTTTTAAAAGACTTGGTTTTTCTGGTTCAATTTTATCATCAAGCGGTTCATTATATCTCCAACCTCTACGATTAAGATTGCGAAATAAATGAGTCTTTTGAGTTTCAGAACTAATACCTAAATCTTTTGCTCGCATTATCATCGCTGCAATAGAAACTTTCCATGTTGGCTTAATTGCTAAAAAACCGTCTAATGACAAAGCATAAATATCATCTGCGAATGAACGTTCGGGCAATAAAAAAGCACCGGCAAAGTAACTTGCCTGTTTTTCAATTAATTTAAAAGTCTTAGGGTCATTAAAATAAGATCTATCTAAATTTCGATGCAATAGGCAATGAGCCAGCTCATGACAAGCATCTAGTCTTGAACGAACTGCAGAAGATTTGTCAGAAACAAGGTAAACGTAATATTCATTTCTTTCAATGTTACTTTGCGAAAATGCATCCACCATTTCAGAGTCTAGCCAATCACGCGTAACAAAAATCCCATTATTTTCAAATAATAAGACTATATCACTAATTGGACTATCGCCTAGCCCCCAAAATTTTCTAGCCTCAATAGCAAATTGTTCTATATCTTTAAGCGAAAGGTCTGCAGGGTTCTCAGGACTATCTACTGCCGGCAAGTTTAATGATGGAAATTGCAAAAATTGTTTAAGATAAACTACAATTTCTTTTAACCACTCAAGACGATGTCTCGCTTTTAATCGTGTTGTTTTTTTTGTACTATTCATAGAACGGTAAAAAACAAGTTCCGAATTCTGTTTAGCTTTTGACTGTCTAAAGAAATTAGAGGGCAAATCCAAGACATTCTTTATGCTAAGCATAACATCATGACGTGGCGTACTTATTCCTTTTTCATACTGATATATAGCTTGCCGTTGAACTCCAAGTAGTTCTGCTAATTTTGCTACTGTAAAGCCACGTACTTCTCTACCCTCTTTTAACCGCGCACCAACAAAACCAGGCGTTCTTACGCTCATAAATGCACCTCCTCACAAAGTTCATTAAAAATTCACAAAGCTCTACTTATCAAGATGTTTTTCTAATTATATAGCTGAATCTTTTTTGACATTGCGATGTGGCGTTGGGAACGCATGATCTTCTATGAGTCCTGTACTAGATGCCGCAAGACCCTTTATAAAATCTCCATGCTCCTGCATCAAATTTATACTAACTAGGCTTGATTTGTAATCACGAGCAGGAATTATAATATTTAAAAAATCAGGAGACAATCCCCGTTGTTTAAAATACTTACTATTTTTTTCAAGACGCTCACTAACCTTAAAGACACCGTGGGTTAAGATGCAATATAAAGGCCTGCAGTCAAAAAAATCTTCATTCGTCTGGTATAAGTCGAACTGACTTTTGAGGGCATATTTCTCCCTAAAATCAGAAATGCGCGGAAGAGAACCAGAACTTTCAGTAAGATTTATTGTTAACTCTACTTGACCCATTCTCAATGTGGTATGTGAGCAATTTAGTGCTTTATTTTTTCTAACGTTAGACTGCAGTCCATAACGATGAGCAACTCCAAGAATAGAATCTTCAACCTTGGCACGCCTATAATCTGGCAGTAAATCACGAGCATGAGATGAGTTACTAAAATTATCGTAACAATGTATATAGGAATCTTCATACGCATTATAAACAACCCTTATCAAAGCATTGCGAACGTCTATAGAAACATTTGTGTAAAACATTTCACGTAACTCGTTGGAATCATATTTCAAACTGCACCTCCTCTTGTATGGTTTATTTGCCCCTATTTGTAAAGTACAGTAACCCAAACCTTATGATTTGTCAAATAAAATCTTGGTTGCTGTATAAAATTCCACTTTTTTGATTTTCTACCCCCTCTCCCCAAGGGGAGAGGGGGTATTATAAAAACCGAGATCCTGAAATAAATTCAGGATGACAGGAAAGCCCCATTATAAAATCTCCCCTAGCCCCTCTTTACCAAAGAGGGGAAGAATTCAAAAGACCCATTTTCAAGCCCCCTCAGTCCCCCTTTTCCAACTGTTGAGGACAGACGGGGGAGTTAAATATCCCCCTCACCTTAATCCTCTCCCCAAGGGGAGAGGAGATATTATAAAAGGCAAAGACAGCCTCCTCCCTTTTTTCTATTCACTCTTATTACCCTACCCCAGATACTAAAAAATCCTGCTTGACAAATCCCGCTTTTTTGTATACTGTATACAGTACAGTTTTATTATATTTTCATCAAAAGATATGGTTTGAATACTTTAGGTCAACCGGCGTTGCATTTGTTTTTTTAATGCGCCGGTCTTATTTTTTTCTGCAAGGTTTGTAACTAATAGCGTTTATTAATGAAGTTTTTTGGCTCTTTTAAAATTTAAGGAGAATATCATGACAGGGAAGGCACAAAACGCACGAAAGAAAATAACTGTTGTTGGTGGTGGTCACGTCGGGGCAACAACCGCACTTTGGGTAGCACAAAAAGAGCTTGGCGATGTGGTTTTAATAGATATTCTGGAGGGTATGCCGCAGGGTAAGTCCCTTGATATGATGGAGGCCTCTCCTGTTATTGGTTTTGACTCTAATGTTAGAGGTACAAATGACTATAAGGATACCGCTGGTAGTGACGTGGTAATTATCACGGCTGGGCTTCCAAGAAAACCCGGCATGAGTCGCAGTGATTTAATTGAGACAAATACAAATATCTTAAAGAGTGTTGTTGGTGAGATTGCAAAGCACTCGCCAGAAGCAACGCTCATTATTGTAACAAACCCGCTTGATGTTATGGTCTACGTTGCGTGGAAGGTAAGTGGTTTTTCACCAAACCGTGTAATTGGTATGGCTGGAGCTTTGGATAGTTCCAGGCTTCGTTCTTTTATTGCAATGGAGCTTGGGGTATCCATGAAAGATGTTCACGCAATGGTTGTTGGCGGACATGCCGACTCGATGGTGCCACTAAAGAGGTACTCAACTGTATCGGGTATACCTGTAAGTCAGCTCATGAGTGCTGAAAAACTTGATGCCATAATGGCTCGCACCAAGACAGCAGGCGGCGAGATTGTTGCGTTGCTTAAGACAGGCAGTGCTTATTATGCCCCTTCGGCCTCTTCTGCTGAGATGGCAGAGGCAATAATAAAAGACAAAAAACGAATAATCCCATGCGCGGCTTATTGTGACGGCCCTTATGGTCTTGATGGCGTATTTATTGGTGTACCCGTAAAGCTCGGAGCAGGTGGGGTAGAAGAGATAATAGAAGTAGAGTTTGACGCAGAAGAAAAGAAGGCCTTTGACGCTTCTGTTAAAGCAGTAAAGGAACTCATAGGCGAGCTTGATATTTAAAATGTAGGCTTGTCTTGTACGATTATAACCAAACCTGTTATTTGATTGTTTCGGTGCTGGGACGCCCTGAGACATTAAAAAAATATTTTACGGAAAATTAAATGAAAAACATTAAAGCAACAGATATTACAGAGAAGGTACGGGAACTTTGCATGAGTGCGGCAACAAACCTTGCCCCTGATGCGGCAAAGGTGCTTCGTGAGGCAAGAGATAGTGAAAAATCGCCACTTGGCAAAGAAGTCCTCGGACAAATTGTAGATAACTTTGAGCTTGCAGAGCGTGAGCAGGTCCCGATGTGTCAGGACACTGGGATTGCCATATTTTTTGTTGATATTGGCAGGGAAGTATCCCTTGACGGCTCTCTCGTGGATGCCATAAATGAAGGTGTTAGGCGTGGCTACGAGGACGGCTATCTTCGCAAATCAGTTTGCTCTCCGTTTGAACGTAAGAACACAGGGGATAATACACCAGCGATAATCCATCAAAGCATAGTAGAAGGCGACAAATTAAGGATACGGTTTGCTCCAAAAGGTGCGGGAAGTGAGAATATGAGTGCCTTAAAGATGTTAAAACCCGCAGAAGGTATTGAAGGAGTAAAGGCCTTTGTTATGGATACGATCCTAAACGGAGGCGGTAACCCTTGCCCTCCAATAGTTGTTGGCATAGGGATTGGTGGTAACTTTGAACGAAGTGCTGTGATGGCAAAGGAGTCTCTCCTTAGGTCTCTTGGTACCTCTAACCCAGATAGTACAATAAAGGCTCTTGAAGATGAGCTATTAACAGAGATAAATAAAACAGGGATTGGTCCGATGGGTTTTGGTGGCACTACGACGGCAATTGGCGTTCATATCGAGAGCGCCCCTTGCCACATAGCAAGCCTCCCTGTTGCGATAAATATCCAGTGTCACGCCTCAAGGCATAAAGAAGTAG
>JAGLUZ010000032.1 GCA_023134165.1 Deltaproteobacteria bacterium
CCCGTGCCTTGCCACTTGGCTACGCCCCAATTTAAATAATACTCAGCGTCTTTTGGAAGTAAGACCTCAAGCAAGGCCCTCGGCTTTAAAGATTCTAAGAGGTGACATAAATTTATTTTTTAATTTTTCATAGGCATAATCTCTGATGTTTTTCTTTAAAAAAAGACCAAAGACAGTTGGCCCGCTACCTGAAATCATAGCCCCGGCCGCACCTGCGTCAAGGAGAGCTTCCTTAATCTCACTAACTATTTTATGCTCATTTTCTACTGCCAACTCTAAATCATTAAAAAGAGCCCCTCCTGCGCCAACTGAGCCACTGGAGAGAGCTTCTAAACCACTAAGAGTATTATTTTCACTTCGTTTTGTCAAGATTAAATTACTATATGCCCACGATGCACTCACGGCAAAACCCGGATTTACGAGGAGGTAACTGTAGGGATATACGTCTTTTGATTCAACAATCTCACCTCTGCCACGGACAATTGCCGAATGCTTGAGTAAAAAAAACGGCACATCAGAGCCAATTGAAAGTGCTAATTCCTTTATTTTTTCATCACTTAGAGGACGCCCGAGCAATTCATTTAACCCTATAAGGACGCCGGCCGCGTCACTGCTTCCACCGCCAAGACCCGCAGAGATTGGAATATCTTTATTAAGGATAATATCAACTCCAAACTCTGAGCTCTCGAGGTTTGTCGCAAAACTTGCCGCAACAAAAAAACGTTTTGCCGCTTGATATACAAGATTTTCTGGCCCACTTGGAAGTTCACTCCCGCAGTCGAGGTTAATGACCCCTGGCAACTGAGTAAGTGTTAGGGTTAACTCATCATAGATTGAGATTGGTTGAAAGAGAGATATGAGATCGTGAAATCCGTCTGGACGTTTACCTGTGACGCGGAGAAATAAATTTACCTTTGCAGGGACACGTATTTTTATTACTTTTTTCATCACACTAAGTACTATAGATTAAATTAAGTGGTCAAATATTAGAGAAAAAGATTTAAAAAAAATCAAAGCACAGTGGGTACAGCTTGACAGTCAAGCCCCTTTAGATTACAAGGATAAGAAAACTTATCAGGATAAATGCACCGAGTGCAAATGAGAGGGCATAATCGTGAAGTTGTCCAGTTTGAAAACGTCTAAGAGAGCCACCGAGGCCAACAAAGAAACGTGCCACACCATTTACTAGACCATCGACAACACCTTTATCAAGCTCATAACTTAGACGAGCTAGACACATTCCCCAAGCAAGGACAATAGTCTTGTAGAGGTTACTTACAAAGTCATCACCTTTGGCAGCAACACGCCTGGCAAAGACCATAAAATATCCACCACCTAAGCGGTAGAACCAATCCGTATCCATACTAACGGTTTCCTCACCGCCAAGTTTCTTTATATAGAGATAGAAACCAAACCAAGTGAAGAGAAGAATTTGACCTGTCCAGACAATATGCTCTGTTGTGTAGGGAATATAATTAGTTGCGTATGGGAGCATGTCGTAGAGGTATTTTGGATAAACTCCAACAAAGATACACAAAAACGCACCAATCCCCATTGCAAGTATCATATTCAGTGGTGGGTCTTCGCCCTTTGCACCCTGATCCTTGGCCATAAATGTATAGTACGGGAGCTTTAGGCCAGTGTGGAGAAATGTACCAGCTGAGGCAAGAACCAAGAGAAGCCAAGTCCAACTCATGTGTTCTTCAGCCGCAGCCGAGAGAACCATTGATTTACTGACAAAACCACTAAAGAGAGGCACACTTGAGATTGCAAAACCACCAATCATATACAGGGCAAAGGTAATTGGCATGTACTTATAGACACCGCCAAGCTCTGAGAGTTTGCTCTTTCCTGTGGCATAGATGACAGAACCAGTACCCATAAAGAGAAGCCCTTTGTAAAGAATATGCGCAAATGCGTGAGCGCAAGCTCCGTTTATCGCCATCTGTGTACCAATACCAACGGCGGCGACCATGTATCCGACCTG
Organism: Deltaproteobacteria bacterium; assembly: GCA_023134165.1. GTDB lineage: Bacteria > Desulfobacterota > GWC2-55-46 > GWC2-55-46 > DRQE01 > JAGLUZ01. The sequence goes on from JAGLUZ010000032.1 coordinate 1,988, forward strand.
ACTTATAATATGATAAGCAAGGAGTCTTCGTATATCATTTTCTAAAACAGCATAGACAACCCCGTATAGTGCCATAAAAACGCCAAGGCCAATTAAGATTTCAGTTCCAGCAAAGCCTCTGGCAAGAGCATAAACTGCACTCTTTGTCGTGAATGCACTCATAAATACTGCTCCACTTATTGTTGCTTGAGGATAGGCATCTGGGAGCCACGCACCAAAAGGAGGTACAGCCGCATTAATTAAGAAACCAATTAGGATAAGTGCTGCGGCCAAGCCACCGACCTCGACTGGGACAAAAGCCATGCTCTTTGTCTGTTGATACTGAAGAAATATCCCGCCCATCAAACAAACACCACTTACTGCGTGAACAAGTACGTAGCGGTAGGCTGCCTTATAGGCACTCTCTGTTCTGCGGTAGAGGATTAAAAAGACAGAAGAAAAAGCCATAAACTCCCAAAAAACTAGGAGCGTTAGAAAGTCCCCAGCAAAGGCAACGCCTATAGCACTTCCAGCGTATATCAGGCTTGAGAAATGATGACCATCTTCTTTAACGCGAAGTCCGTAAAGGATACTAATAAATGCCGCAATTGAGAAGATATAGGCAAAGATTATGGCAAGCTTATCAGCCCTACCAAAGACCATCTCTTGGCCAAAAACCTCAATAACACCGTAAACGCCCTGCTCCATCGTCGAGATAAGGACAAAGGCAAGGGCTGGCATAAGGAGAAGATATGCTTTTTTTACGCGTCCCTTAAAGAGCGGAAGCAAGAACGCACCAAGCACAAGTATAGCACCGGGATGAATCCATGTGCTTAGTAAACCAAGCTGACTCATCTGCCCTCCAAAGCGTAATTACGAGACGCTGGCATTATTATACTCAACTGATTATTTGTCATAATAACCCTCTTTTTTCTGTAGCCACAACTTTCCAATAATTTTGCTAATAACAATAATAAGAACACATGAGACAAAACCATATAATGCACTAAAACCCGGCACATAATCCCAGGGGAAGATCATGTGGTGTCTTTCCATTAGGACGTCCCATATAATAAAGACGACCATAAGTACGTAAAGTACCATTCTTATGACCTTGGTCTTTTTTGGGTCTTCAAAGATTTTATGGAACATAAGCTATTTCCTCAGAAAACTTTTTTGATGCACTTAAAACCTTACGCCAAATTAATCAAGTACTATAGATTACCAACTATTATCTCAATCATTGATAAAAGAAAGTCTGGGTATACTCCAATGATTACCGATATTACAGCAGTAATTGAGAGCGGCACCCATACAAAGGGAGTTTCCTTTATCCTTAAAAATTCCTCTGTATTTGGGGCTTCCTTAAAATACGCCCTAAATATAATCGGTAAAAAATACGCCGCATTTAAGACCGTACTAACGAGTAGTACCATAAGAAGAGCAAGAGAGCCTGCCTCTAATGTACCTATTGCCAAGTACCATTTACTTGCAAAACCCGCGGCAACTGGGACACCAATCATAGAGAAAGCCCCGATTGTAAAGGCCGCCATAGTGATTGGCATTCTTCTTGCGATACCATCAAGTTTGCTAATTTTCTTTATACCACTTGCTACGTAGATTGACCCAGCACAGAAGAAAAGTGTAATCTTTGAAAATGCGTGACACGCAATGTGGAGGATACCACCAGTGATACCGCTTGGTGTTAGCATCGCAACACCTATAATTATATATGAAAGCTGACTAACTGTGGAGTAAGCAAGACGAGCCTTTAGGTCGTCTTTTGTGAGTGCGATTATAGAGGCCGTAATGATTGTAAATGAGACAAAGAAGGCTGTAGCCATTCCAAGGCCAAAGGCACCCATAACCTCTACACCAAAGACATATAGCATAATCCTAACAACAGAGAAGACACCAACCTTTACAACGGCAACTGCGTGGAGAAGTCCGCTTACAGGGGTCGGAGCTACCATCGCTGATGGTAGCCAGTTGTGGAGCGGCATTATTCCAGCCTTTGCAAAACCAATTAGGAAGAATATGTAGGTTAGAATTACTGGAACCACAGGCATTGCGGTCGTAAATATTCCGCCTTCTTTAAACTCTAATGTACCTGTTATCATATATGTCATGACAACGGCGGCAAGGAGGAATGTTTTTGAGGTTCCAACTAGGTAGACAATATATTTTGTCCCGCCCTCCCAGGCTGGGTCATCTTCGTGGTGCGCAACAAGCGGATAGGTCATTATACTTAGAAGCTCGTAGAAGAGATAAAGGGTAAAGAGGTTTCCTGCAAAGGCAACACCAATTGCCGCTGATAGGGCTATCGCAAAACAAGAAAAATACCGTGTCTGGGCATGTTCATTTAATGAACGCATATACCCAATTGAATAGGTCGTTGCGATTATCCATAAGAATGAGGCAGTCAGGGCAAAGAACATTCCAAGGGCGTCAGCTCTAAACTTCAGCTCTATTCCAGGGAGCACCTCAAAGACTGTAAACTCGACAACACCACCAGCAAGTACAACAGGAACCATACTCAATATGAGTAGAAACTTTATTCCAGCGGCAACGTAGGATACACCCTCACGAAGGTTTGGGAGTTTTCTCGCCATGAGTATAAAGAGTACGGCCACGGCAGAGACGAGTACAGCTAAAAGAGGTCTTATGTCAGTTACTATATTTTCCATGTTTTAATCAAACCTTCAAAGACTTAATCTATAAAAATACAGCCGCACTTTGTGCAAGGCTTAGCAAGTCGCCAGGGAATATGCCAAGTATTATTACAACAACAGCTGTTAGGGTTAGCACATAAAGAATAGGTCTAGACCTTACAAACTCAAATTCACCCTCAGGCTCCTTCATATACATGAGCATTATTATCCTAATATAGTAGTATGCGGCAACAGCACTTAAGAGGATTCCAATAACAGCTAGGTAAATATGGCCTGCATGAATTAGAGCCATAAATACGTAGAACTTTCCTATGAAACCAGCAGTTGGTGGAATACCAGCAAGAGAGAATAAGAATAAAAGCATCACAAAAGCAAGAGGGGCATTTTTCTTTGCAAGCCCTGTATAATCGCTAATAAGTTCACCGCTTCTCTTTGTGGTACGCATATAGAGCATGACCGCAAAGATACCGAGGTTCATAAAGGCATAAACTAGCATATAGTACATCACGCTTGCGACCCCTTCTTCCCCGCCTGCGATTACACCAAGAAGGGCATAACCCGCATGCCCTATACTAGAGTAAGCAAGCATTCTCTTTAGGTTGGTCTGTGCGATTGCAACAATATTACCAACTACCATCGAGCCTACGGCTACGATAGAGAGGATTAAGTACCAAGTATCATAGGCTGGTGCTAGGCCGTCTAAAAAGACACGGAGAATAACGGCAAAGGCCGCGGCCTTTGGCCCAACTGACATAAAGGCCGTAATCGGTGTAGGGGCACCCTCGTAAACATCAGGACTCCACATGTGAAACGGTACACCTGCTATCTTAAATCCAAAGCCAGCAACAAGCATCACAACTGCAATAATAAGTGCGCCGTGTTCAGCTCCGCCTGCACTTAGTGCTGTGGCAATGCCTGTAAGTTCGGTTGTGCCAGTAATTCCGTAAATAAGGGAGATACCAAAGAGAAGTATGCCCGAGGAAAAAGCCCCAAGAACCACATACTTCATTGCGGCCTCATTAGAGCGTTTATTTAGTTTTGCATACCCAGTCAAGATATATACAGGAAGGCTCATCAGCTCAAGGCCAAGGTAGATGCTAAGCAAGTCCACGCCTGAGGCCATGACCATCATTCCAGCAAGAGAGAAGAGGATAAAGATATAGTACTCTCCGTTCTCTATCCCCTCAGTATCAACATAACTTAGGGACAAGAGTATGACGAGTATGGCTATTACAAAGAAAATTCCTTTAAAGAAAAACCCAAAACCGTCGGCCGCAAACATACCTGAGAAGACTGTCATCCCCGTTAGTCCTGCTCCTGCGATATAGAAACTAACAAAGGCGGCAACCATTACAGTTAGGATTGCAATTCCACCGATAAAGAATTTCTTTCCCTTTGGGATAAATAAATCCACAATAAGGAGAACACAGGCCGAGAGTGAAACTATTATCTCTGGCAGTATTGCGATTATGTCATTTAAACCAATTGGCATCTTAAAAAAATCTCCTTAAAAAAACTATAACTCGGGTGCAGTAGAGTCCACTGCATCAGAAAGACCATCTAAAAGAATATCGCCACCTTGACCAACTATGCCTAGTGCCTCACCCGCACCCTCAACTAGTACTTCAGTTGCTGGCAAATGACCAGCTTGGTCAAGGAGGTGCGCTACAGATTCGTGCATAATATCTAGGTAGCCCATGGGTTGAAAACCTATCCAAAAAACAAAGATTAAAAGGATAAATAGAGCAAGAGCCTCGCGACCATTTATGTCCTTTGCAGTTTTAGCTGTCTTTGGCATAGGAGCGGGTTCTTCACCGTGGTGAGACGCGCAACCAGCACCAAAACAAAGTTTTTTGTAGAGGTAAAGCATATAAGCCGTACCAAGGATTATTCCAATGAGTAGGAATATTAGGTAAAACTCCCATCCCTCATAGGCGGCAAAGAGAATAAGTATCTCACCTATAAAGCCGTTTGTTCCCGGGAAACCAAGGGAGGCAAGGGTAAAGACAAAGAGAAAGACAGCATAAAGTGGCATGAGTTTGGCAACCCACCCATACTCTGAAAGCTCCCTTGTGTGTGTTCTCTCATATATTATGCCAACGCACAAGAAGAGTGCACCTGTTGTAATACCATGGTTAAACATCTGAATAATTCCACCCTCCATCCCGTTTACATTAAAGAGGAATAGAGCGAAGGTGATAAAACCCATATGACTAACACTTGAGTAGGCAATTAATTTTTTTAGATCTGTCTGAGCAAGGGCAAGTAATGCACCGTAAATAATTCCAATAATTGAGAGTATTATAATTGGTACTGCAAAGTAATTTGCCGCATCAGGGAACATTGGTATTGAGAAACGCAAGAACCCGTAAGTTCCCATCTTTAGGAGGACGCCTGCTAAGATAATACTACCTGCCGTTGGTGCCTCAACATGCGCGTCCGGGAGCCAGGTATGAAATGGAAACATCGGAACCTTAATAGCAAAGGCAATAAAGAAGGATAAGAAGACAACTGCCTGGAAGGCAAATGAATACTCATTAGCCATTAGGGCTTGAATATCAAAGGTACTTCCAGCAGCAAAGTACAAGGCGATTATGCCAACAAGCATTAGTACCGAGCCAACAAGGGTGTAGAGGAAGAACTTAACAGCGGCGTAAATTCTCCTTGGCCCGCCCCATACACCGATTAAGAGGTACATTGGTATGAGCATTGCCTCCCAAAAAATATAAAAGAGAAAAAAGTCTAGGGAGCAGAAAACACCTATCATAAAGGTCTGCATAAATAAGAGGCAAGCCATAAAGCCGCTAACACTCTTTTTTACAGAGGTCCAAGAAGCAAGTACACTTACTATTCCGATCAGTCCTGTTAAGAAGACAAATAAAACGCTAATACCGTCAAGGCCAAGGTAGTACTGCGCATTAAATGCACTAATCCACGTATAAGGCCCTTCAACGTATTGCATAGTGTGCGTTGTCGTATCAAAGCCACAGATAAGTGGGATTGTAAGTATAAAAACAACTACCATGGTGGCAAGCGTTATCCAGCGCACAACCTCATCGTTGCGGATAGCAAGCACAAGTAGTGCCATAGCAAGTGGCAAGAAGATTAATACGCTTAGAATGTGGTTATTTAGGACCTGGAGATCCATCAGCCATGTCATCAGTTTATCCTTTTAAAGAATCTAGTTCATCGGCATTGGTTACAGACCTGTTCTTAACAAGTGCTATGAGTATACCCAGAGCAACGGCAACTTCAGCGGCCGCAAGTGTAATTGTAAATACAACAAAGACCTGACCACGGAGGTCTTGCAAATAGTAGGCAAAGGCCGCAAAGTTAATATTTACGGCATTTAGCATAAGCTCAACACTCATGAGCATAATTATGAGGTTTCTCCGAAGGAGAACCCCAGCTACCCCTATCATAAAGAGAACGACTGAGAGTACAATAAACCAAGTTACTGGAATCACTTTGCACCCTCCTTCTCTGCGTCCTTAATCATAATAATTGCCCCGACCATAGCAACGAGCAAAAGAATAGAGACAAGCTCAAAGGGGAAGAGAAATTCAGTAAATAAGACCCTTCCTATAACCTCTATCTTCACCTCTTCTCCAGGCGTATCAAGAATAAGTTTTTGGAACCCGCCCGTTAGGACAACAATAAGCTCAATTGCAAGTCCAACCAGGAAGAAGTAAATATACTTACTCCTACGAGTAACAAGTACGCCAAGGGAGACTTTCTTTATATCAAGTATCATTACAACAAAAAGGAAGAGTACCATTACGGCACCAACATAGATAAAGACCTGAACAACTGCGAGGAACGGAGAACGCAGAAGCACAAAAAGACAAGCAATCTGGAAGAAACATACAATTAGCGAGAGTGCCGCATGCACTGGGTTTCTAAGGCTTATCACGCCAAGAGCCGAGATAATGGCTAGTGCGGCGAATATTATAAAAAATATTTGTTCTATCATAATTTTTTCGTAGGCCACCAATCTCTTTGACGAAGCAGGTCTGGCTTTACCTTTATTCCCTCGTTTGTATTGCCGTAGCGTGCTTTTACTACAACACCACCGCCGTGTGTCTCTGGAATCTCTTGGGGCTTAAGGAGTGTCTCTTTATTTAATACCATGGTTGAAAAATCTGTTGTTGCGGCCTCATAATCTCTACCAAGCCTAATGGCGAGGGTTGGACAGGCATCTTCGCAGTAGCCACAGAAAAGACATCTTACGAGATTGACCTCCCAGATCTTTGCAATTCTGTCCGAGATACCAACCCCATTGTCATCTTCCATTGGAACAACTGTTATGCAGTCCGTTGGGCACGCTTTAGAGCAAAGCTCACAGGCAACGCAAAGTTCTCTGCCCTTTTCATCACGGTTAAGGTTATGGAGCCCCCTGTACCTAGGGTAGGGAACCCATTTTTCTTTATCCGGGTACTGCATGGTTATTGGCTTTGTAAAGAAGCAACTAAGTGTAACACTTAGTCCCTTTATAAAATCTATAAAGAGAACCTTCTTTGCAAGGCTAACAGCACAGTCTATTATTGAATTTTCTTTTTTTCCTATCATCAAATATCTCTTAAATATATATTTTCATAATGCCTGTTACTAGGATAGTCACAATTGAGATTGGGATAAGTATCTTCCACCCAATTGTCATGAGCTGATCGTAACGATATCTTGGTAGCGTAAAACGAAGCCACATAAAGAAGTAAATAAAAGGTACTACCTTTATAAAGAACCAACCAAGCCCCCAGAAGGTATTAAATATCTTTGGTAGGCCAAATTCTTGGAGCGAGATATCCAGTGGAGCTGTCCACCCGCCGAGGAAAAACACAACGGCTAGGACAGAGATAGTTACCATGGCAACGTACTCGGCTAGGGCAAAAAAAGCAAACCTCATTCCACTGTACTCAACATTAAAACCAGAGCCAAGTGTACCTTCATCCTCCGGTAAATCAAAGGGGATTCGGTTCATCTCAGCAATGCCAGCTATTATAAAAATAACAAACCAGACAGGGCCAACAGGGAGGTAGAAGATATTCCAGTTAAAGAAGCCTCCGTCCTGACTCCGGACTATCTCCATAAGACTCAATGACCCAGACATCATTACGACACCGATTGCAACAAAGGTGAGTGCCACTTCGTAGCTAATCATCTGGGCGGCACTTCTAAGGCCACCAAGTACAGCGTACTTACTATTTGATGCCCAACCACCGATTATCATTCCGTAGATACCAATGCCAGACATCGCAAAGATATAGAGAATACCAACATTCATATCAGAGACGTACATCGAGACCTCACCAATATAGGGGAGCGTAAAACTCTCACCAAAAGGAATAGCAACAAAGACAGTACACGCTGGTATGAGTGTTATAAATGGTGCAATCTTAAAGAGGAACTTATCAGCTCTTGTTGGAACGATATCTTCTTTGACAAGTATCTTGAGGGTATCGGCAAGGGACTGAAGAAGCCCAAAAGGCCCAACACGAGTTGGCCCCATACGAGCCTGCATATGACCAGCAACCTTACGCTCAATCCACGTAAGTGGCATGGGCAGACTAAAGAGAATCGCCGAGATGACGTAGACCTTCACGAATATTAAGAGTAGGGCTATTATAGTTGCAATATCAGGCATAGTTTTTTATATACTAGCGGCAGGTTCAAGACCCACCCGAGATTTTCGTTCCGTATCGTTAAAAGACTCTCTGTGATTTATATTTTTTCAGCTCACGATCAAATTAAGTTTTGAGTAAGTCTTATCTAGCGTTTTCTGCCCCACATATAGTTGACCATCTCTACGTAGCGGTTATTCATTCCTCTAACAATTGAATGTATAGCAAAGACAACATTCTTCATGAGTTTATAGACTATCCAAGGATGGTTCTCAACGAGAGCTTCAAAATCATCACGCTCTATCATTAAGGTCTCTATATCAGTTAGGGGTATAAGGGTTGCACTACGAAGTCTTCCATCAAGAAAACTCATCTCGCCAAATATCTCCCCCTCTTTCATGAGTGCAAGGGTAAAGAGTTCGCCGTCTGGAGCCATTTTACAGGCCTTGACCTCACCTTTTCTGATAATATATAGGGACTCTCCTTCATCCCCGTCCTTAAAGACCGTCTCTCCGGTCTGAAATTCTTTTTTTTTGGTAATCTTTGATACTACCTTAAGTTCGTCTTCTGTCAGGTCCGCAAAAAATTGTATACCTTTTAGTTCAGCGATATCTGTCATAATAAGACCTCCTTATCTGAAGACAATTTAAAAAAACGTTATACGTATATGTGATGCGTTATGCGAAAGACCTAAAAAAAATGTGCTCAGATGAAAACTTTATTTTTTCTGCCCCAATCAACCTATTTCTTTTATGCTCGCCCCCGTCCCCACCTTTCAGCCCCCTGTTAGCCCCGCTGGGCTGTGACATTAACGCCTGGGATACCGGTCTTTCTTTCGTAGAATTTATTTACTGCTATTTCTTGATAATTCTCAGGCATAAAGATGACCCCTCTTGGTGTTCCTTCTTTTATGCGAAGAACAAAATCAGCCTCAAAACCATTTCCTCTAACTGTTACGAGGTCGCCGATATTCATATCAAGTTCTTTTGCGTCAAGTGCACTCATCTCAATTATTGGCTTACCAAGAAGACCCTTTAAAAGCTCGGACTGCATGCTCATCACACCAGAGTGAAAGAGGTGATTTCCTGTTAGGAGCATAAAGGGGTGATCCCCGTCTGTTCCTATTTTAATCTCTGCGTCCTTGGCCTCTACATCAAGAAGCTCCACACTGCCACTTCCAACGAGTGCTTCTTTAAAGTCAAATTTGTAGACTGGCTCCTCACCGGTATCAGCACTGATAAAGCCTGTTGGCTCAACCTCACTGTACATATCGACCTTGCTTTGTATCTCTTTAAAGACCTCACGTGGAAGGTTTGGCCCAAAAGAAGAGTCAAGGGCAGAGCCTATTAGCCAGATAATGTCGAGGTCGGTTTTTCCGTCTCCTGGCGGCTCCATTAGCTTTGTTATAGCCTGAACACGACCTTCTTGGTTTGTATAATTTCCGTGCTTTTCAGCAAAACTACCACCTGGCAAGATAAGATCTGCCATCTTTGCTGTCTCATTCATATATGCGGCCTGAACCACAAGAAAATCAAGTTTTGAGAGAGCCATCGTAGCAAAGCTCCTATCAGGGAACATACTTTGAATATCTTCACCCAGGACGTAAAGTACATCAAAGTCGCCATCTAGGGCTGCCTCAAGCATCTCTTCAGTGCCTTTCCATTTACCCTCAACTGGGGCATAACCTGGACCAAAGACAGGATTAATACCCATATCCCAAGCCCCTCGCTGATTAGACCTATCTAGGATAGGCATTACGAGTACTTCTTTGCCAAGGGCTCTAAGAGTGTCTCTAAGAAGACCGAGTCCTTTAATGCCGTCCCCGCCTCGAAGCAGCTCAGTGCCAGCCATGAGGGTAATTTTTTCAGATATATTTAACCTTGTTACGAGGGTAGCAATATCATCAAGGCTTATCCCTGAAGCTTTAGAGAGTTCCTCTAAGTCTTTTGAGAGTGTTGGGGAAAGTCCCTTAACGCTTGAGAGTTTATCACCTCTTGTTTCTTGGAACTTTCCAACTATTGCACCAAGCATTGCGGCAAGCCTTCCCGGCTTGTACCTAAAGACCATCTGCGCACTACTATCTAATTTCATCGCACGAGGGGTTGCCACAAAGACAGATTTTCTATTTGCTGCAGCCAAATTTCTTATAACGTAATCAGTAACTGGGTTTTCATCAGATACGTGAGTGCCAAGAACAAATATAGCATCCGAGTCCATTGCATCATAGATACTAGTGCCACCTTTTGGTATCTCGGTTGCTTGGACAAAACCCTCAACAACACTGTGGTTCCACCTAGAGGAGCTATCAATATTGCCTGAGCCAACAACATCACGCATTAGTTTCTGCATCAGGTACAGAGCCTCATTTGTGAGCCTTGCACTTGCCACTGCACCAATCTTCTCTGGGGCTGTTCTTGCAAAACGGGTCTTTATGATATCAATTGCCTTATCCCAGCTAATTGGCTCGTGGACTCCGTCCTTGTTTTTTATAAGAGGAGTAGTAAGGCGACCTTTACTATTTAGGAAGTCATAGCCAAAACGACCTCTAGCACACATCATCTTTCCATTAAATCCGTCCTCTGGCATTGCAATGGAGCGAACAACCTCACCATCACGCTCCTGTATTGTCATGCGACAACCAGTTGCGCAGTATGGGCAAACCGTCTTTGTACTCTTTAAATCCCAAGGCCTTGCCTTAAAACGGTAAGGTCTTCGCATAAAACACCCAACTGGGCAGACCTCTATGCACATACCATCATGATCGCAGTCAAGGTAGGTACGCAGAAAACTTGTCTCTTCCTGGATATGTCCTCGACCTATTGAACCAAGAACGCCTCTGCCAACAACCTCTTCGCAGACCCGAACACATCTTTGACACTGAACGCACCTATTTGAGTTCTTAACGATTACAGCATTTAGGGCGTAGTCCTTATTATGGAAGCTATGCTTTGGTTCAGCATGACGACCTTTGTGAGGGCCGTGTTTGTGAACCATATCCTGAAGCTCACACTCACCAGCCTTATCACAAACAGGGCAATCAAATGCATGGTTACTGAGCAAGAACTCAAGCATGGCAGAGCGAGCCGAGCTAACGGTCTCGTTATTGGTCTCAACACTCATGTCATCAAGGACCGGTGTTATACAAGCGGGCTGGAGTTTTCTCTGCCCCTTAATCTCGACCAAACACATTCTGCAAGAACCAAGGCTTGAGAGGTCTGCCTGATAGCAAAAGGTTGGGACGATATAGCCCGCCTCTTTAGCCGCGTCAAGGATAAGGGTTCCGTCCTTAACCTCTACCTCTTTATCATTTATCTTTACTTTTGGCATAATATATTTCCGTTTATAAAATCGTTTTACGTGAAACGTGATGCATAATGCGTAATACGAAAAACCTTAACCTGCTAAAAACACGGTTGAGACTTTACTCGCTCCTGATGCGGGTTCAGGTTTGCAACCTGAACCTAACACGTGCTTCACAATAAAATATTTTGAAAACAACCTAACTGAGCTTAATCGGTCTCTGACCGTTTACAAAATTGAACCCGCCTTTGAGCAACACGGCCTTTAGACCATGCACTCTTTGCGTTCAATGTGGTACTCAAATTCATCTCTAAAGTTATGGAGGAAACCACGAAGTGCCATTACTGCTCCGTCTCCTAGAGGGCAAAAAGTATTGCCAAAAATATTATCGCAGACCTCGTCAAGTAACTTAATATCACTTTTTTTGCCCTTGCCGTACTCAATGCGTTTTAGAACTTGTGTGAGCCACGCAGTGCCTTCCCTGCATGGGGTGCATTTTCCACACGATTCGTGGCTAAAGAAGCGATTAACTATATAGGCCACCTTTACCATGCAGGTCGTCTCATCCATGACAACGATTGCCCCACTACCGAGCATTGTTTTCTTTGCGGCCAAGGTATCAAAGTCCATTGCTATATCAAGGTAACTTGGCATAAGTATCGGCGCACTAACTCCGCCAGGTACTATGGCCTTTATCTTTTTTCCGCCTTTTATCCCACCGCAGTGGTCATATATAATCTCTCTAAGTGGAGTACCCATTGGTAGCTCCACAGTACCAGGTTTTTCAACGTGTCCGCTTACGCAAAAAAGCTTTGTTCCAGGGCTTTTCTCTGGTCCGATTCCTTTGAACCAATCAGCCCCTTTACTAACGATTGCGGGGATACAGGACAAGGTCTCAACATTATTAATGACCGTTGGTTTTGCATAAAGACCAGCAAGGGCTGGAAAAGGTGGTTTTTTTCTTGGTTGACCACGAAGTCCTTCTAAAGATTCCAAAAGAGCTGTTTCTTCTCCGCAGATATAAGCACCAAAACCTCTGTGAACATGCATGTCATGCGAGAACTTTGAGCCTAATATATTTTTTCCAAGGTAGCCTTTTTCGTAGGCCTCTTTAATGGCCTCTTCCAAAATCTTTGTACCTTGGACAAATTCACCCCTGATATAGATATAGGAAGTTGCACCACCTATTGCGTAAGAGCTTATTATCATGCCTTCAATTAGAAGGTGCGGGTCTTTTTCAATAATTACACGGTCTTTAAATGTACCGGGTTCGCCCTCATCAGCATTGCATACAAGGTACTTTGCGAGGGTCGGGTCTTTTGGAATAAAGCTCCATTTTAGTCCTGTTGGGAAACCAGCACCACCTCTACCACGCAAGCCTGAGGCCTTTACCGTCTCAATTAACTTTTCAGGCTCTTTCTTTAGAGCCGCTTCTAAGGACTTATACCCTCCCCCTGAGATATAGGTTGATATCTTCTCAGAGTTGGGTTTGTCAACATTATTTAGGAGCATCTTTTCCATAATAGCCGCTACTTTAACTTACCTATAATCTCACCGACTTTTGCATCAGTTAGGTCTTCGTAATAATCATCATTAATCTGCATCATAGGAGCAGTGCCACAACTACCAAGGCACTCTGCTGTTGTGAGGGTAAAGAGTTTATCTGTCGTGGTCTCACCGGTCTTTATATTTAGTTTTTTCTCTAAGGTCTCGATTATGTGTTCAGCACCAAGGAGTGAGCAGGAAATATTTCTGCAAACCTGAACGTGGTATTTTCCAACGGGACGCTCTACGTTATACATTGAGTAAAAAGCACCAACCTCTTGCACTTGAACAGGGTTTACGCCAACAATCTCGGCTATCTCACGCATGTCTGCCTCTGTAAGGTGTCCGCCCTCAGCTTGCACTATCTGCATAGCGGCCATCGTTGCGGAGCGACGCGAGTGGTAGCGACCGTGAATCTCTTCAATCTCTTTTTTTGCTTTATCTGATAACATTTGAATTATTCCTGTTTATTTTAAAAATTTTTCTTATTACGTTCGTGAATAAAAGCTTAATCGTCGTAAGTCTTTCTTTGCCATTGAGAAGTGTCTTTAACAAACCCGTAAATCTGCTCGTCGGCGTCTATGTCTTTTCTAAAAATTATTGTGTCCTCAATTAATTTATTTATAACTCTATACAAACTATTTTTGTGAATATTCGCTTGCTCGGCTACATGTCGCAAATTTAACGCCGACACAGACCTCCCACAACCGTGAGTTTCTCGAGAGAGATATAATAAAAATCTTAATTCATAAACAGTAAAGTTTGTTTCATACAACTTCTCATGGAGTAGAGTTGGTATCCACGTTGTATTTGGCGACCACGGATTTTTGCTGACCGTAGGTCTCTGCTGGTCACCGATCATTTGTCACATTCTCCAAAGACTGGATCAAGGCTAGAGATAACGGCTACGACATCTGCGAGGTAGCCTCCCTTACTCATATGATCAACGCTTTGGAGGTTAACAAAACTTGGTGCACGTATCTTTAATCTGTGGGGCTTCTCACTCCCATCACTTACTATATAAAATCCAAGTTCGCCTTTTGGGCTCTCAGTTGGCACATATGCCTCGCCGGCTGGAACTTTAAAGCCACTAGAGACGTACTTAAAGTGATGGATAAGGTTCTCCATATTATCATAGAGCTTGCTCTTATCTGGTGGTACAACCTTTGGGTCGTCAATACAAAATGCACCTTCTGGTATCTTATCTAAGCACTGTTCAATTATCTTTACAGCCTCTCTAAGCTCGACCATCCTGACCATGTAGCGGTCAAAGCAATCACCATTTGTTCCAAGAGGGACTTTAAAATCTACTTGGTCATAGGCAAGGTATGGCTCATCGCGGCGGATATCAAAATCAACACCACTACCACGAAGGTTTGGCCCGCCAAGGCCAAAATCAATTGCGTCTTCTGCACTTATAACGCCTATATCTTTATTCCTCTTTATCCATATCCTATTGCCACTTAAGAGCTTCTCGTACTCGTCTAGCTTTGCTGGGAGGTATTTGCAAAATTCACGACATTTTTCTAAAAACCTGTCATTTGCATCGTACCTAACTCCGCCAACACGAAGATAACTGTTTGTTATCCTAGCTCCGCAGATTAATTCAAAGAGATCTAGCACCAGTTCTCTATCTCGCATAGCATAGAGCAGAACTGTCATCGCACCGAGGTCAACACCCCAAGCACCGATACATGTTAGGTGTCCTGTTATCCTCGCAAGCTCAGAGACTATTACACGGATGTAATCAGATCTTTCTGGGGCTTCTATTCCCATTAGTTTCTCTACCGTTAGGACGTAGGCAACATTTGTACTCATCCCGCACCAGTAATCAAGCCTATCGGTGTAGGGAACAAACTGGGGGTAATACAGGTTCTCAGCTATTTTTTCAGTCCCTCGGTGAAGATATCCAATATCAGGGTCTGCCCTAAGGACAAGCTCACCCTGAAGATCCACAACAAGGTGAAGAACACCATGAGCTGATGGATGCTGAGGCCCTAGTGAGAGGGTCATCTCTCTCGTTACTATCTCTTTATTATCAGGTGCAGACACTTTTTTTATTTTTTCTCCTGCTTCTTATTTCTAGCTAACAGCTTCGAATTTTTTTCCTTAAATCCACTTAAGAATATATAAATTCTCTGCCACGTCTCCTACTTCTTTTCTTCGCCGTTTGGATTGTACTTGTCTTTATAACCCTTTAGCGGATAATCCTTTCTAAGCGGAAAACCCTCCCAGTCATCGGGAAGGTAAATTCTTCTAAGATCTTTATTCCCTTCAAAGATAAGACCAAACATATCGTAGGCCTCACGCTCTGGGTACCCTGCGCCCTTCCAAACGCACGTTACACTTGGTACGGGTTCATTCTCATTAATAAAGACCTTTAGGCGAAGCCTCTGTTTTGTTACGATAGATAAGAGTTCATAGACAACCTCAAAACGAGGTGTCTTTGGGTAATTGTCAATTCCAATAACATCGGCTAAAAAACGCATCATCATATCAGAGTCGTTCTTAACAAAACGGCAGATATCAACGAGCGTATCTTTATCAATTACGTGGGTTACCTCACCGTTATTAATACTCGTCTCAAGTATCAAATCCCCGAAGCGACCCTTTAGCTTATCTATAAGCACAGTGGTATTTATATTTGGCTTCTTACTCAATCTCTAAGCCTCTTTCTTTCAGTAGTGTTGGATGCCCGTTCTTAATCTTCTCCTGAAGCTGAATAAACCCATAAATAAGGGACTCTGGCCTTGGCGGACATCCCGGCACATATACATCAACTGGGATAACAAGGTCTGTACCCTGAACAACAGCATACGTATTGTAGGGGCCTCCAGCAGAGGCACATCCACCCATGGCAATAACCCACCTTGGCTCTGACATCTGATCATAGAGCATCTTTACGGCTGGGGCTATTTTCTTTGTCATTGTTCCAGCAACAATCATTACATCTGATTGCCTTGGAGAAGGCCTAAATATAATACCCATTCTGTCTAGGTCATAGCGCGAGCAAGCCGTGCTTATCATCTCAACAGCACAGCAGGCAAGACCAAATGTCATAGGCCAAAGCGAGTTTGCTCGCCCCCACTTTGCACCATAATCCACAACTGGGTTCTTCTTGACAACATCCATAATGTTATCAAGGGTTAGAAACTGTGCTACACCATCTATAGATTCTTTAAGAGCCATATAACCTGCCTCACTCCAAACTTGCTTTAAAATAAAGATAATTAAAAAAAACTTTAGGCTATTTTACCCAGTCAAGAGCCCCTTTGCCCCAGGCATAGATTAGCCCGATAGCGAGGACTACAATAAAAACAAACATTTCGATAAAGATAAGGAGGGAGATGCTCTCATCAGTAAGGAGCACAGCCCAAGGGAAAAGATAAAGTGTCTCAACATCAAAGACAATAAAGAGGATTGCGATTACAAAGAAGTGAACACGAAAGTGCCCAGTTGAGGCGTCACCAATAGGCTCCATACCACACTCCCACGGAGAGAGCTTTGTGCCGTACGGATTATTTGGCCTAAGAAAAGAGCTAAATATAACAGCGGCGGCGCCCATTGCACCCACCACAGCTAGCATCATTAAAACTGGTAAATACGTAAGAAACATACTTTGCAGTCCCCTTTTTATTGCCTTAAAAATAGTAAAAAAATAAAACTCCCTCTGCTTGAGAGGTAGCATGAAAAGTATAACAACTGCACTGATTTGTCAAGTGGAAAATGTATACTGTATACAAAGAGGAGGGGTAAAAAAGTAACCTCTTTTTTTTTAAGCAGGGTCTTTTACGAGGGGCTCAGCAGTTAATAAAGATACCAAACTTACTGCCTTAAAGTAGGAACCCTCTCCTAGCACTCACCCGCATCAGTCTTTCTATCCTTAAAGAAGATGTGGTAGAAACAAAAAGTAACGAGCGCGGAAGTTGTCCCCCAAGAGATAACTAAAAATATCCATCCATTAATCGTCATTGTTTTTTCTCCTTTTTTTCTTTGCCCACGCATACTCAACCACAAATATATGCAGGGCAAGGAGGGCAACCAGATAAGCTCTAGCCGCCCATACGCCAACGCCCTCGGCACTTAATACAGTTGATAAACTTTTCTGCCCCCATGCAATAAGGATGATAACTAGAAATACAGGGGTTACGTACTTCATCAAATAAAAGAATACTTTTGGGATACGTATATGAGCTCCCCTTGTTATCTCTGACCATGCTTTTTCTGCACCAAAGCACCAGAAAAATAATATCATCTCAAAGAGGGCAAGAATTACGAGTGCAAATGTACCAACCCAAAAATCGAGCTCATCAAGGGAGCCCTTTAAAAACATTGGGAGCGGAACGCTAAGAACAAAAAATACACCAATAACAGCGGCACTTTTCTTACGTGTCCAATCAAACTCGTCCTCAAAGAAAGCCATCGCTGGTTGCGAGAGTGCTACTATAGAGGTAAGAGCGGCAACGTAGAGAAGTCCAAACCAGAGAAAACCAAAGAACTCTCCAGCTGGCATATGTGCAAAGATTGCAGGCATACTCACAAGCCCAAGGCCAAAGGCCCCTTGACTTGCGACCTCTTCAGCACCAGCCATGCCAAAAAATATCACAGCACTTGTTATAGCAATAGTTGAACCAAAAATTACCTCAGCAAACATATTTAGACTTGCCGCTGACAATCCATCAAGGGCAATATCCTCATCTTTTTTAACGTAACTTGCGTAGGTGAGTACCGCCCCCATACCAAGAGAGAGGGTAAAGAAGACCTGCCCTGCGGCTGCGAGCCAAACATCTGGGTTTAGCAGGCCAGATAAATCTGGCTCCCAGAGAAACGAGAAGGCCTTTGAGGTGGTCATTGAAGGATCACTTGGACTATCAAGGGTGATAATTCTGATAAAAAGCACGGCTGAGAGTACAAAAAGCGTTGGGATGGCAACCTTGCATAGTTTTTCAATACCACCAACAATGCCCTTAGCTAATACAAAGAGACTAACGCAAAGAGTAAAGAAGAAGAATATATACGCAAGAGGAGAGGGGGTCATTACAGAGCCTTCTGCGTCAGCTCCAATATATGCACCAAGATAATCAGAGTAAGGGCCAAGATACTCAAGAGGTGTGGTGGCGGCTACAGTTGCCTCAACACCTGGAAAGTAACCAAACACAGAGGAGAGACTAAAGGCTAGCGTCCAGGAAGCAACATAGGTGTAGTAGACTAGAACAACTATTGGGAGGAAGATTCCGAGAATTCCGACGTATTTTGCAAAACGATTTTTCCAGAAAGAATCAAAGATGGCTGGGGCTGAGCCATGCCCAATTGTTCCCCCGTATCGCCCAATGCCCCACTCAACCCACATAAGGGGTATCCCCATAACGAGAAATGAGACAAAGTAGGGAATCATAAAAGCCCCGCCACCATTCTCTGCGGCCTGTACAGGAAAGCGAAGAAAATTTCCAAGCCCTATTGCATTCCCAGCCATCGCTAGGATTAGCCCTATACGCGTACCCCATTGCTCTCTTTTACGCATTCTCGAGTCCTCCCCTCATAAAGTAGACAAATCACAGCTAATAAAAGTATATTAATACTAGCAAAGGTATCTCAAAGAAATGGAGAAGGCAAGCTAATAAAGGCAGTATGTGGTTAATTGATACTCGTCTTTTTTGAGCAGAGAAAAACTTTTGTGGTTTTTTAGACAAAAAAAAAGGACGGGCAGATTGCCCATCCTAACTTATATTCAAAAATACTGTACTCAATAAAAGGCTACAAAAAAGAAGATTTTAAAGCCCTGGTTTGTGATCCCTAATTCATACAGCCCTTTTCTTTTACCAAGCCCCAGTTTGTAGCCATTAATTCATACAGCCCCCGTTTAAGTATAGTGAGGTAATAGGGGTTGCCCTTGCATAAGTTTTGGTGGGAGGGCTTCTTTCATGCGAATCCCAATGGATGAGTCCTTGCCAATACCATTTGACCAAACTACGAGAGCCTCACGT
Organism: Deltaproteobacteria bacterium; assembly: GCA_023134165.1. Lineage (GTDB taxonomy): Bacteria > Desulfobacterota > GWC2-55-46 > GWC2-55-46 > DRQE01 > JAGLUZ01. The sequence goes on from JAGLUZ010000032.1 coordinate 21,086, forward strand.
TTTGTGCCACCGTTATCTTTTATGGTCAAGGAAACACCTTTTTTTATGCCAATTGGGTAGCCACAATAACTAATCCTCGCACCCATTGAAGAGATATCTTGAGTGGAGCCTTTAAAGATATTACCGTCATCAAGCTCACAGTCTTTTACAACGACAAAACGCTCTTCTTTGCGTCTCTCAATAAAGCCGCCACTATCTTTTAATCTATCTATCATTGCCTTCAGTTCTTGGGTGCTAAATGGTTTTGTCAAGTAACTACACCCAATAGCACTCAAAGATTTTTTAAGCTCTGGGGTTACTGTCTCAGTTATAAAGAGTATCTTGCCCTTAAATTTAGATGATTGTTCAATTAATTTTCCGTGCAAGGCAACGCCGTATTTTTCTGGCATAATGACGTCCATTATAATAAGGCCGTACTCTCTCTCTGTAGCCATATTAATACCATCTTCTCCGCTACGCACGATATCAGAGCGAAAACCAAGCGAGGCAAGTATTGTAGTTAGCCTTTTCTCGACAAATTCTTTGCCGTCTACGACAAGGATAGTGTCGTGAAAGCTCTTTACACCCATATCAATAGAGCTTGCGTCAACTGAGACTGGATCGTTAAGACCAACAACACGCTTTCCCCCTATCTCTCCAAGTACCGAGCCAGTACTCATAGTCATATCTCTTACCATTGAAACAAGATCAGATGTACTTGCTATCATTGATTTTTCAATGCAAGCATCTGCATTACAATCACGAGTGATTTTTTCTAGTTCAGTGAGAGGCCTTGATGAAAGGAGTATGATGCTGGTATCACTTATATCTGGATTGCCCCGTATTAGTCCAACTAGGCCGTCACCATCTATGCCAGGCATATCGAGGTCAATTAAAACAACCTTAACCTGCTCTCGTTTTATAATATATGAGATGCCGAGAACCTTACTATGTGTTGAAGCCTTAAAGCCAGAACCACCGAGCTGACTTCTAAGAGAGACGAGCATCTTCTCGTCCTCACCAACTATTAATAACTTTGTTTTTTCGGTCACGTGTTTCTCCTCTAAAGATAGATTTATCCTTCAAAGAGACCTCAGTAAGAAGAAGCTCCTAATGTTCTACTGAAAACAATAACAGGAAAGACGTAACTACTAGAACCAATATATATAAGATGATAGCACCTAAGATTTAGTGAGTCAAGTTGAATATCACGCAATTTACGCTATTTGGTATTCAGACAAGAGGTAGGTTGGGCAGAGGTTTTAAAAGTCTGATTTTTTCTGGGAATATAAAAAACTTTATATTAAAAGCAGTTACACCTTGAACTAAATTATTGAAGTTAAATTACTTACAGGCATCTTAAGGGTCGAAGCCTTAATATTTAGAGGAGCAGGCTAGGTCTCTACTAGATTCTCATCGTCTTTATTACGGCCTCTGGCAAAGGCTTATCAAAGAGAATCCCCATCTGACATCTCTCATCTTCTTGCCTGCACCACATAACCATTGCTTTACGAGCAAAAGAGACGTCCCTTATCTTTATCTCAAGCTTTGTACCACCGATCATCTTCTTCCCTACGTAGGATATTTTTGCTCCTTTTGCAGATATATCATGTGTCTCAGCCTGAATTATATCTGTGCCGTGAAGCTCACATATCTGAACAGCCTCAAAACGCTCATCATCCCTTCTCTCTTCTTCAGATAAAGAAGCATCCTCTCTAGGGTTTAAATCAGCAACTCTCTCTTTTTTAGTCTCTATCTTTTTCTCTGGTAGAGGTTCTTCTTTTACCGAGGCCTCAGAGATAGAACTCTCTAGACTTGAAGTTTCATCATCAACTTCCTCAGACACAGGATTATCTAAGAACCAAGAGCGAATATCATTTACAAGATTTAGGTCACCCCCAGATTTACAGATAAAACCGTCAGCACCACAGTCCTTTGCAACACTTTTAAGTTCTTCTGAGGAACTCATGGATAAGAGAAAGATAGGGATATGTTTAATACTTCTATTAGACTTTAAAAGTTCAACAAGTTTATTACCTGGCATCACAGGCATATTAAGATCAAGTAAGATGAGGTTTGGTTGTTCTAGCCTAATCATGACAGAGACCCCAAGAGGTGTCTTTCTTGTAAGAACCTCAAAGTTAGCTTCCTCTAGAATATCCTTTGACTGTTTAAGAGCTAGGTCGCTATCATCAATGATGAGTATCTTCTTTAGTCTTTTCCCCATTTACTCGTACTACACCTCGCAAAACCTATTTTTTATCTACTTTCCAACTAACCTATTTGTTTACTTCCTCGAGTAAATTAAGACTAACACACTTTTATTCTTCTTTCAATTTTATTAATTAATCCTTGCTTCATTTAAAAAAACTATACCTATGGGTATCTTTTTAAAAGTTCTCAACCCAAGATAAGGTAAAAAACAAAAAATAGGACGAAATAAAGAATTTATAGGAAACTCCTCTGGGGTATATTTTTAGAGTTTTTTTACTAAGTTTACTACCAATATAACAAAAATTATTGTGGCTTAGCAAAATCACGCACAGCCTTAAGAAGCGTTGGTCTCTTTAGAGGTTTTGTAAGGTGCCCTGTGCACCCAGCCTTTTTAGATTTTTCAGCGTGTTCTTTTAATGCGTGAGCTGTTAGGGCAACCACTGGTGTTGGTTTAATCTTACCTTCTTTTTCGTATTCGCGTATCAGTGCCGTCGCTGTATAACCGTCCATTTTTGGCATCTCCATATCCATTAAAACAATATCATAGTGATTTTCCTTGAACTTTTGAAGGGCAAGCTCCCCATTCTCAACAAAATCCACATCATGGCCTGCACTATCTAAAAAAGTCTTCACTATAAAGCGTATATGCTCTGAGTCTTCAGCAAGAAGTATCTTTAAGCTACCTTGCTCTTCCAGAGACTTCTCTTCTTCTGTAACACCCGTCACCACCGGTGAGGTTGCTTTGCCGTATACCTCAAAAAAAGCTGTGAAACATATTGTCGTACCCTTGCTTGAGGTCCTCTCTACCCAGACCTTCCCGCCCAAGAGTTCTATAATGCTTCTTGTAATCGCAAGCCCAAGACCCGTGCCACCGTACTTTCTACTAGTCGAGGTATCGGCCTGAGTGAAGCGGTCAAATATGTACTCGTATTTTTCCTCTGGTATTCCAACTCCTGTATCTGTGATAGTGAAGAGTATCTTTGCTTTCTTTCCTTCCTCTACTTTCTCACCAAGAGACACATCAACTGTAACACCACCTTTTGAGGTAAACTTTAAGGCATTACCAATAAGATTTAAAAAAACTTCCTTTAACCTTGCAGAATCACCAACGAGCATCTTAGGTACGTCACTTGCTACGGCATATTTAAGCGTAATATTTTTATTTGTTAGATTTACTCCCATAACAGAGATAATCTTCCCTACAACATCTCTAATATCAAAGACCTCATCTTCAAGCTCAAAGCTCCCGGCCTCAATCTTAGAAAGATCAAGGACTGCATTTACGAGATTTAGTAGTATCTTTGTTGCACTTGAGGCAATCTCTAGGTACTTCTTCTGCTCAGAATCTAGGGGCGTATCAAGGAGTAAATCTATTACTCCAGTTATTGCTGTAATCGGAGTACGTATCTCGTGGCTCATATTGGCCAAAAAATCACTCTTTGCTTTATTTGCACTCTCGGCAAGTTCACGAGCCCTCTGTAGATCTGACTCTACTCGCTTTAAAATTGAGATATCAAGCATAACAGCACGCACACCCATCACGCGGTCATCTCTAATAATTGGAGCCATGTACAGGAGAACCTTAAAAGAAGTGCCGTCTTTTTGCCTCACCGTATACTCATTCTCCCTAACCTCTACACCAGAGAGTGTCTTGGAAAAATTCTCCGCCATCTCACTTCTCTCAGATGGAACAAATACATCTAAGACGCTAAGACCCCGCTCAAGTTCCTCTTCACTATAGCCAACACTCTCAAAACCATGACGATTTGAGAATGTAAAATTTCCCCTCGTGTCGAGTTCAAAGACTGTCTGCGGTAAGAGGTCTGCCATCTCTCTAAAACGCCTCTCGCTTGCCCTCAGTGCACTCTCGGCCTTATCTCTCCCAAGTTGACCCTCATGTTTACTAACAACACCCTTTAAGACCAAAGGCAAGAGGGCCAGGTAATTTTTACCTCCATCCTTTATAACGTAATCATAAACCCCAATCTTTAAGGCCTCTACTGCAACCTCTGTTGAGCCTGCTCCAGTTAGTATGACCGTTGGTTGGGTTACCCCCTCACTGATAATCTTCTTACAAAGTTCAAGGCCACTTATGCCGGGCAAATCAAAGTCCGTAACAAATAAGTCAAATGATGTTGGACTCTTGTAGAACCGCTCTAAGGCAGCCTCTGCACTCTCAAATTCTTCAAGCACAAAGTTCATGCCAGCCTTAAAGAGGGAGCGCCTAAAGACCAAGCGGTCATGGTCATTGTCCTCTACATAGAGAACCCTAAGTGGCTTAGTTGTAGAATCCTGACCAAGACTAACTATATTTTTATTTTCCTCTGTCATCTAACTAAATCCATAGGTAACTCAATTAACTGCCAAAAAAGGTCTATTGTCCTTATTGCCTCAGCAAAGTTCTCAAAACCAACAGGCTTTACTATGTATGCATTTACAAATAAATCGTAACCCTTAACCCTATCCTCATCAGCCCTAGAGGTAGTGAGTATCATCACAGGCAAGTTCTTTAAATCCTCATCAGCTCTAATATGTTTAAGGGCTGTTAGGCCGTCCATCTTTGGCATATTAATATCAAGGAGTAAGACGCCTGGGCGGGGGGCTGACCCTGGTTCACTATAAGCCCCTCTTTGCTTTAGATAATCAAGACACTCTTCGCCGTCACTTACAACGTAGAGCGGGTTTCGTATGCTATTTCGTTTCCAAGCCCGCTTTGTCGCAACCACATCGTGTTCATTATCCTCAGCCATAAGTATTGGAAAAAGATTATTCATCACCACCATCGCTATCGCTCCTTTTTTCATCTTCTTGATTTTCTTCAGAGAGTTTTTTGCCTTTGCGAAGCGTCACAAAAAAAGTACTCCCTTTACTTGGGCTAGATTCAACTCTGACACTACCCCCGCACTTCTCTGCCGCCTTCTTAACTATTGCAAGGCCAACGCCAGTGCCCTCATATTCGTTTTGAGTATGAAGCCTTTGAAAAACCCTAAAGATTCTACTGTGGTATTTTGCGTCTATTCCAATTCCGTTATCACGGACAAAGACCTCACAACCTACGTCGTCATCACAATTAACCACACCAACTTCGATTACTTTTTCATCGGAGGTATTGAATTTAAGGGCATTCATAAGAAGATTAGTAAAAATTTGCCGTAGTAGCACTGGCTCTGCCCTAACAATAGGGAGCTTTGCTGTGAAACGAAGATTTACCCCCTCCCCGCTTCCTCCTCCAATTGTCTCCCCGATACTCTTAATAAAATTCTCTAGCCCTATATCCTCAAATTTTGCATTATTTTTTCCAATGCGTGAGTACTCCAGTAAGTCGCCTACTAATTCCTCACTCTGGAGTACGGCCTTACCAAGACCGTCTAGGTACTCAAGTTGCTCAGCTTCCAACTTGTCCTCTAGGTCTTCACGTAAAAAATCAGCATAATTATGTATAGCCCGAAGCGGGCTCTTTAGGTCATGAGAGACAACGTAAGCATATTGAGATAACTCTTCATTTGCCTCTATAAGTTCCTTGGCCTTATTCTCAAGTAATTCATGCTCACTAAAAAGCTGGTTCTCTGCATGAATTCGCTCCTTAGCCTCTATCTCTAGTCTCTCATTGACTCGCTCTATTGTTCTGGAATGCCTTACAATTACAAAAAAATAAATTGAAAAAATGAGAAACATTGTGATAACAACAAAGACTAAGACTCGCCGTATCATAAAGTAGTTTTTGTATGCTTCCCATTTATCCATCTCTACAACAACTCCCATATCAAGCTCTGTGTCCCAGAGCCAAGCTCCAACCACCTCTACACCCCGGTAATCTCTATACCCCTTAACATCAACGCCCTTATTACCACCGGTGGCACTTTCTATAGGTTTAGTAAAGGGCAGTTTTTTCCTTGAAACATCAGGGGTAAAACCACGTGTTAAATCACCACCAGGGTCAAGGAGTTTTAGGTTAAGTGCTGCACTCTGACCAGCTTCTATTAGATCCAAGTTAACAAGTTCATCCTTAAACCTGCTCTCCGTCAATATCGTTCCTTCTTTATCAAAGGCATAGACCTCCCCTGAACGACCTGTTCTACCGAAGAAAAAATCATCACTCATATAGCTATTTTCTGTATCATTATGGCTTATATGAACTTGATGCATAAGAGAGGTCATTGGATTTAAGCGAAAAGTAAAGACCGCGATAACTTTTCCTTCTTCGTCTCTAATGGGGGTTCCTAAGAACATTGTAGGAAGTTCATCGCCCAAACCACCCGATTCTTTTGGCAAAGCAACTTCAGAGCGAAAAGGCAGGACAAGCCTTGTCTCTCCCTTAAATATTTTTTTAAGGTAATTACCTCTACTCGACATGACATTAATGTCGTCCATATTTTCATCACGCATACTCCCAACATTTACGTAATCAGGAGCTATTATAAAGAACCCAAGGTCTGCGTGATCGTCAACAAAGGGCTGTATAAGTTTTCTTGCAACTTTAAGCTCCTTACTCCCTCGTATCACCTGACCTTTGCTATGGAGCAAGAGCAGGCTCTTTGTCACAACAAGAAAATCAGGCCTCTCTACGAGATGGCCCATATCTTCAACCCTATCGTGATACCAGTTGTGTAGTGCGGTCTCTGTAGCATCTAGGTCAGCATGAAGAACCTCCTTTAGGTTCTCAGACATCTCAACCTCAATCTTACCCAGTGCAATGTAGAGAAATATTGATACCGCTAAGACTAGGGCTAAACCACCTATCAACCAAAATGCCAAGCCACTCCCATAAGAAATTAAACGAGCTTGGCAGTGCCTAAAGGCACGACTCCATACGCCATCTTTCTTCATTGGATCTTCCGTTTGTTTTTTTTATTTTTTTACTCTAGGTGAGGTTTTACTCTAGGTGAGATTTAAAGTATACACTAAAAAGGCTATACTTTCAAGGTTACTCCTTAGTAGCTCCAACCTTACCATCTCTTACGAGATAAGACATAGAACTTATAATGAGCTATTTCATTCACAGATCATCTTATGAAGTACTTGAACCTCCCTCTTTGTTATGACATAATTAAAAATCTTCAAACTAACTTAAAAAGTGCAAAGAAGGACGCAAAAAATGCTACTAAGAGACAGACTCATAAAAGAAGGACACTGGGTATTTAAATGGAGGAGCTACCTGCCACTGGCTCTCTTACCTGCAATAGCCCTAGCCCTACCAGACTCACTCATAATTGAACGCACCCTTGGACAAGCCACACAAAGTGCATTCGATGTATTGTGTATCTCTGTAACAATACTTGGTCTGGTCATCCGTTTCTTTACCGCAACCTACGTTCCAAAGAGTACCTCTGGGAGAAACACCACAGGGCAAAAGGCAGAGAGTCTAAATACAACAGGACTATACTCTGTTGTTAGAAACCCCCTCTACCTTGGTAATTTCTTTGCCTACCTAGGGCTTGCCCTCTTTATTCAAGTTTGGTGGTTTGTCTTAATCCTAATCATGGCCTTCTACCTTGAACACGAACGCATTGTCCTCACAGAGGAAGATTTTCTCTCAAAAAAATTTGGTGCTGATTATAAAAAATGGGCATTAACCACACCAGCCTTTATCCCAAAACTTAAAAACTGGAAAAGACCAGAACTTGAGTTTTCCCTCAGAAGTGCCATTCGGCGCGAGTTCCCAAGCCTAATGATAGTATGCGGATATTTCACGGCTCTGCATTTTGCACAAAATGTCTTTGTTCACGGAAGTTGGAGCATAGAGGCAGGATGGTTAAAGTTCTTCTTCACAGGATTAATAATCTACGTAGTACTCTTTGTTATAAAAAAGAAGACTCGTATTTTACGCATAAAAGGACGCTAAACAATAGCATTTTCAAAACAACTAAGACTGTTCTTATAGTTCCCAACAACAAAAATCCACTTAAAAAAATCGGGGCGTAGCGCAGTCCGGTAGCGCACCGCGTTCGGGACGCGGGGGTCGGAGGTTCAAATCCTCTCGCCCCGACCACTCCTATTCCACC
>JAGLUZ010000033.1 GCA_023134165.1 Deltaproteobacteria bacterium
CAGGTTACAAACCTGAACCCGCAGATTGGGGATTTTTCATTTCACTTCCTCTCCCCTTTGTCATCCTGAATTTATTTCAGGATCTCGCCTTTGAGTTTGTAGGTTGCGATTTTCGCCAAGCGTTGCCCAACTCTAAAAGATGGTGGGCGAAGCCCACCCTACGAACTACTTCATATGCGGGCACTTTGCACACCTTGGCAAAAAATCCACCAACCTTTTCTGCAGTACCCAACGATTTTGCACCTAGCTTTGAGCCTTCGTGTATAGCTTTTGCAATTTCCTCAGCGTCACTCATTACACAAGCCTTTCTTTTTTTTACTCAGCCTGCAAAGAAATTAATTTTTAGAAATGCAACTAATAGACATCTCATGGTCAAGTGGTAAAATCGCCTGTATTGAGCGAACCACATAGTCATTACCTGATTTTATTATGGGCACTTTAACAGAAAGCAATCCCTGAAGAGTTTCATGAAAAACTTCTGCAACCCATGCAACCGCACCATTCTCGTCCTGCTCATACTGAAGAATTGATACAGGCTTTTCAATTATCTCATTTTTATACTCAAAATCGCAATCTAAGCCCACCCTCAGGTATTTTCCATTCAGGAATGTATACAAAGGCGGATCTTTGTCAATTTTGAAATGTAACTTTCCGTCGCCTAACAAAGTATTTTCAGTTGGTGAAGGAATACTATCCATACAAAGTAAGTGTAACGTGATTAGATTTTTTTTGTCTTTAGACCAAATCTTTTCTTTTGTATTTACAACTGTTTTTCCAGTCACAAAATCACTCATTCCAAGTTTTTCAGCTTCTCTTTTAGACGCACCAACCTTCAGATTCATTAGAGCATTTATATCAAAATACCGGTAATTAAATATAAAGCTTGTAAAGTTCATAGGGATTTTTTCTTCACCTATCTCTTTTAAAGTAATAAGATATATTCTATTACCAGACATGCTGGCCTGTTCTTTAATACTGACAGGAAAATCTTGTCGAGATACACAGATTAGATGCTGCGCTCCCACTTGATCTAATTTCTGCTGCCACCCTCTGAAATCATTCGGTGTTACTTTGTACTCCCTGTCTTGCACTTCAATTATAGTCATTGTTTCTCTAGGATATACTCCTGATCTAATCACCAAATCACATTGCGTGGTAGCATTTATCTTAGAGTTTAGAATTGGTAGTTGAACATTATGCTCAACAGTTGAATCTGGAGATATCGACTTCTCTATTAGCTGAACTAAACGCTCAAAATCTTTTCCATCATTAACCATAATCTTCTCCCCAGCAAAGTCTCCGTTTATGTATCCTCTAAAACCTTAACCAACTATAGCAAATTTCTGAAAAACCTTCGAGACATTTCATCCCCCCCCACCCCCCTCAATAAAAAAAGCCCCTCGTATGCCGAGGGGCTTTAAAGTATTTACCCCCATTTGGAAACGGTCAGAGACCGACGGGAGGCCAGGGGGGCTTAACAAATATCTTCGTACCTTTAGAAAATCCTTTCTTTATGTACAAACAAACTTATCAAGCCCCCTCAATCCCCCTTATCCTAAGGGGGAAGATTATTTTAAAACCCGAGAGACCGGATCAAGTCCGGTATGACAAAAGCGGTTAAAGAATTTCGGCAAGTTCCAAGCGTCCGCACCAGCGTGCTTTTATGAGGGCTTTGATTATTTGTCCGTCTTCTGTGACAAGGTTTGGGTCTTTTTTTAAAAAAAACTCAGCCTCAGTTCGGGCAGTTTTAAGTAGTCGTAAATCACCTAGTGCATCACTCATACGAAAACTTGGAAGCCCTGATTGTCGAGTGCCGATAAAATCCCCAGCCCCACGAATCTTTAAATCCTCCTCTGCTATCTTAAAGCCGTCGGTTGTGGACTCAAAGATCTTAAGCCTCCTCCAGGTATCTTCCTTTCTAACGTAGGGGGCAATCATGATGCAGTGAGATTTTTTCTCTCCCCTGCCGACACGCCCACGAAGCTGGTGTAGCTGGGCAAGGCCAAAACGCTCGGCGTGTTCAATTACCATGACCGTTGCATTTGGCACATCAACGCCGACCTCAATAATTGTTGTTGAGAAAAGTATATCAATTTTTTTGGCCTTAAAATCTGCCATGACAGATTCCTTTTCCTCACTCTTTAAGCGGCCGTGAATAAGACCTACAGAAAAATCTGAGAAGACCGTGGCCTCTAATTTTTCCTTCATACGCGTTGCGTCGCGAAGATCTAGCTCCTCGCTCTCCTCGACGAGCGGGTAAACAATATAGGCCTGAGCACCACTTGAAACCTCTTTAACGACTTGGGCGTAAGCGTCCTCTGATTTTGTATCACGCAGGAGTTTTGTCTTTATTGGTTTTCGCCCGCTCGGGAGTTCATCAATAATTGAAACGTCGAGGTCCCCAAAGAGCGTCATAGAGAGTGTGCGCGGGATTGGCGTTGCCGTCATGACAAGAATATCTGGAGTAAGGCCCTTTGCTTTTCTCTTTAGCTCAGCCCTCTCTGAGACTCCAAAACGATGTTGCTCATCGATTATAGTTAGTGCTAGATTTTCATACTCAACACCTTTTTGAATTAAGGCGTGAGTGCCTACTACGAGGTCTGCCTCACCGCTTGCAATTAATGCGAGGTTTTTATTTTTTTCTTTTGCGGTTTGCGCACTCTTCAGCAGGACGCATTTAAAACCAAGCTCGACAGCAAACTTATTCATAAGTAAATAATGTTGCTCAGCTAGTATCTCTGTTGGTGCCATCATGGCGGCCTGAAAACCAGCCTCAACTGCATTTAAGATTGCAATTAAACTAACAACAGTCTTGCCTGAACCAACGTCACCTTGAATGAGCCTATTCATTGGGCAAGGGGCTGTCATATCTTTTTTTATCTCAACTAGAACTCGCTCCTGCGAAGCAGTGAGTTTAAAGGGAAGTTTTGAGCGTAATCTTTCTTCAAGCAAACCCTTTGGATTTATCTCAAAGCCGCTTTCTTTTTTAAGGCCCAAACGTTTTAAGAGTAGGCCAACCTCTAAAGTGAAGAGCTCATCAATTATTAGGGTTTTTCTGGCAAGGGTCATAGAAGGAGAAGCTTCAGAAGTAGCTGGGTCAATAAAAAAACTCGGAGCGTGCACTTCTTTAAAGGCCTCGCTAAATTCCAAAAGACCAAGACGCCACCTTACCTCTCTTGGCAAAGCACCAACAATAAAGGGGGCAAATTCAAAGAGAATTCTAGTGGCTAGTTTTCTAATCGTCTTTTGATGAAGGTTCGATACCTGAGAATAAACAGGGACAATGCCGCTTGGATACGCATTATCCGTGGCCTCTTCGTCATCAGCTAGGAACTCAACATCTGGATGGATTATCTCTTTTGAACCACCAAAAGATTTAAGAAGACCAAAACAAAGTACCCGAGCGCCAGGTTTATAGCGACCCATATATTGCATTCGAAAGTTAAACCACTTAAGTTTCATGAGGCTCTTACCATCTGTGATGCTAACCTCAAAGACGCGCCTTCTTCCGTACTGCACAACACCTGAGACAATTACCTCGCCAACAACCATCGCACGCTCGCCGTCTTCAAGTTCCTTTATCATCTTCACCTTGCTTCTGTCCTCATATCGAAGCGGGAGAAAGTAAAGAAAATCCAAGGCAGTATCAAGACCTTTTTTTTGAAATTTTTCACCGAGCTTTGGCCCAATGCCTTTTACAAATTGAAGCGGGGTCTGCAACCTCTCTAGGTTCTCTAAAATTTCTTTTATATTTTTATTGGTTTTTTGTATTTTGAGATTGCGGGGAGGCTTGGAATCTTCTAGGGATAGAGCTTCAAAAAAATCCAAAATATTTTTAGCCAGTCCTATGCGGGATTTTTTTTCTTTTAAAGAGAGTGAATCAAAACCACAGAAAAACCCCTTCAGCTCTTTGAGTTTTTCGTTCACCTCAATTGACAAATCAAGCGAGACGGCACGCTCGCACTGAGCATTCATAAGTGCCTCAACGCCTCTTGCTTTTTCTAGGTTTGGATATTCAAACTCTCCGCCAGAGGTAGTAGCAATTGATGGCTCATGGAGAGAGGTCATAAAGGAGATTGGTTTTTTTATAAGAGCAAGTATTGAATCAAACTTGGCCAGTAGATTGGATTTTTTTTCGTCCATAAATAACAAGCCTCAAAGAGAAAAGAAAGAAAAATTTAGAGGAAAAAATCTTAAGTTTTCTTAAAAAATTCACCCACGCCAAGAAGAAAATCAGGACGCCGCACCCTTCAGGCCGTGAAGTTCTTGGAGGGTCCTAACACCAAGGCCCTCTTTTTTTATGGCCTTTATGCCTTGGGTCGCTGCCCTTGAGCCTGCAACAGTTGTAAAGTAAGGCACTCCCATCTCAAGCGAGCTTCGCCTGATGGAGTAAGAATCATCAACACTTTTTTGACCAAAAGAAGTATTCATCACCATATCAATCTCATTACTCTTTATGCGGTCAACGATATTTGGGCGACCTTCATCCACCTTAAATACAAACTCAGCAGAGATCCCCTTTGAATTAAGGTACTCTGCTGTCCCCTTGGTTGCGATTATATTAAAACCCATCACAGAGAGTTGGCGAGCAACATCCTCCATTTTTTCCTTATCTCCCAGGCGTAGGCTAATAAAAACATTCCCTGCAAGTGGCATGGTATTGCCACTTGATATCTGAGCCTTAGCAAAGGCACGACCAAAGTCAGAGTCAATGCCCATGACCTCGCCCGTGCTCTTCATCTCTGGGCCAAGGAGTACGTCAACACCTGGGAATTTCACAAAAGGAAATACAGCTTCTTTTACTGAGGTAAAGGAGGACTGAACCTCTTCACCGAGGCCTGCTTCCTCAAGTGTTTGACCAAGCATCAGCCAAGTTGCAATCTTTGCAAGTGGACGACCAATGGCCTTACTAACAAATGGCACAGTGCGAGACGCCCTTGGGTTTACCTCTAGAATAAATATCTCCGAATCCTTAACCGCAAACTGTATATTCATAAGTCCAATAACCTTAAGTGCCTTTGCAAGCGAAGTGGCCTGAGCTTTAATTTCAGTTAAGACGTCCTCATCAAGAGAGAAAGGAGGAATAGAGCAGGCCGAATCGCCAGAATGAACACCAGCTTCTTCGATATGTTCCATGACGCCGCCGATAACAACACTAGTTCCGTCACTTAAGCAGTCAAGGTCAATCTCAATTGCACCGCCGAGGAAACAATCAACCAGAACTGGATGCTCTGGCGAGGCCTCAACAGCACGCGTCATATAGTCAGAGAGGTTTTCCTCATCATAGACAACCTCCATTGCTCGCCCGCCAAGCACATACGAGGGGCGAACCATCACAGGGTAGCCAATTTTTTTTGCAACCTCGATTGCCTCTTCACTGCTCCGTGCGATCCCACTGGCAGGACATTTTAGATTTAAATCCTCAAGAAGCTTATCAAAACGTTCGCGATCCTCTGCCATATCAATTGAGTCTGGCGAGGTACCAAGGATTCTAACGCCAGCAGTCTCTAGTGCAACAGATAATTTCAGCGGGGTTTGCCCGCCGAGTTGAACAATCACACCAAAAGGTTTTTCTCTCTCAATTACAGCCATCACATCCTCAAAGGTTAGAGGCTCAAAGTAAAGCCTATCTGAGGTATCATAATCTGTTGA
>JAGLUZ010000034.1 GCA_023134165.1 Deltaproteobacteria bacterium
TGAAGGCAGCTGCCTGCTAAGCAGTTGTAGGGTTTATGCTCTACCGAGGGTTCGAATCCCTCCCTCTCCGCCATTTTTTTTCAATTGTCTTTACCAAGCTTTTTCTCTAATGGTTTCTCTAACCTCTTTGTTTTTTATTCACTATACGATTATCTCTTTTTTATTCTTCCACTTTAACCCTAAATAGGATTTTCTTTTTTTGTTATGTCCCAAAAAACTAGCGAAAATACAGAGACCCTAAAGTCCTTTATCCTTGGTGATGGCTCACCAAATCACGCCCCCGCAGTTATAACAAACAATAATCGCCTCTCAAAGTACATACTCTCACTCCACGCCTCGTGGATGGAAGATAAGGGGATAAGTGTCTTTGAGACCCCAAATGTTATGCCAATTAGTGTGTGGGCAAAAACAATGTGGAGGTCTGCCTTTGAGGAGGGTAATGTTTATAAGCCTCTCTTATCACTTGAGCGGTCAAGGGCTCTTTGGACAAAGGTTATCTTGAACTCAAAGTATAAGGATAATTTTTCAAAGAATAAAAAAAATGATTTTTCCCCGCAAGACCTAACATCTCTTCTCTCATTTGAGGCCTATTCATTACTCTACGAGTACGACGCAGAACTCCCTGAGGAGATTTATTTGCCAGAAGAGGCCTCAGCCCTAAAACAGTGGATGAGTATTTTCAGAGAAGAATTAGAGGCTCTTGGTTTTATTGATACCCCGTCCCTCATAACCTCACTCTCTGGTGCGGTAAAGCAAGGCAAGGTGAAACTGCCAGAGTCCGTATTGGTTGCGGGTTTTGATACCCTAGTGCCTGATCTTGAAAAACTCTTAGAAGAACTTTGCTCTGCTGGGGTTAGTGTTAATTTTTGGCCAAGAGAGCCTAAATTATTAAAGACCCTACCAACGCTAGAGGATAAAAATAAGGTAGAGGTTTTTGAGTTTAATTCCCCAGAAGAAGAGATACGCTTGCTTGCAAAGTGGGTTCGAGAGGTGAAAAAACCAGGAGAGCGAATTGGTATTCTTGCCCCGAGCCTTGAGCAGTACCGTTCTCTCCTAAGGCGAGAGCTCTCCTTTGAGCTTGACCCCTCTTCCGCCCTCCTTGGTAGTGAAGACTCAGAGCTATTTAATCTCACGGTCGGCAGTGCTTTAAGTGATGAGCCAATTATCAGTGCTTGTATAAATCTGCTGGAGGTTGTCTTTACTGATAATGAAAATTCTATAACTTCACTAAGTGAGGCTGAGGTTGGGACGGAGGATTTTGTTAGGATATTTGCCTCACCATTCGTAACAAATAAAAGAGAACGGCTTGCACTTTATGCTCTTGATAGGGATTATAAAAATAAAAAAAGAGAGAGCATTGAGTTAGAGACCCTAAGGGACGCTTGCTCAGTTAGTGTGGTGCTTCAGGCTTACGGCGAAGGTCTTGGTGCTTTTTTAGAAAAAATAAAAGATATAGAGAATAAAAAAGAAGTAGCGTCATTTTGGAGTGAGTACTTTGACTCACTCCTCACACTCCTTGGGTGGCCAAAAAAAGGTTGTGTTTTAAGTATTCCAGAGCAGGAAGCACTAAAAATATGGAAGGATTTTTTAGAATCATTCTCTGCCCTTGATGATATCTTAGGCCAAGTAACGGGCAAGGTGGCTTTTCAAACCTTAAGGCGAGAGGCTGGGCTTCGGGCCTTTAACCCAGAGCAGGAAGAGCAAGAGATAGAGGTGCTTAGCTTTGAGGGAGCCTCGGTAATTGAGTTTGACCGCATCTGGATTCTTGGTGCTAATGATGCAAATCTGCCTGCCCCAGCTAATCCAAATTCCTTTTTACCGATTAACCTGCAGAGGGAGGTTGGGGTTAAGGGTAGCTCTGGGGAGTTAAACCTAGATTATGCAAAGTCATCTCTTGGAAGAATCCTAAAAAATGCCCCGCTTGTTAATATTAGTTACGCAAAGGTCGTAGACGGCCGTGAGGTTGGGCTAAGCCCGCTTATCCACTTTAACGGGGAGTTTTCCACTCTTAAGGAAGAGAAAGGGTCAGACCTAATTACCCTTATGCAAGATGTGGCCGAGGATAGTGAGTTTTTAGAGGTTTTAAAAAATGAAGAACTCGTACCACTTGGTACTAAAGAGCTAGAGACCATGCGCGGCGGAACCTCAATTATAAAGAATCAGTCGGCTTGCCCTTTTAGAGCCTTTGCAATTCACCGTCTAAATGCAACGACCCTGGAAGAGTTAACCCTTGGTTTTGATGGTCGAGACCGAGGGACAAACCTCCACCTTGCGCTGAAGATTTTTTGGGAAAAGGTGAAGGACTTAAAAAAACTAAGTGAGATAATAGAGGACAATACTCTTGAGAGCGTGATTAAGGATTCGGCCATGGATGCCATGCGAGCGGTAAAAAAAGAAGGCCCACTTTCTCGCACCTTAGTTGAACTTGAGGTGGAGCGTTTAATTGAGTTGATGAAAAAATGGTTAGAGGTCGAGGCCAAGAGAGACGGCTTTAAGGTAAAGGGGCTTGAGAAGGAGCGTCTGATAAAGGTCGGTGAGTTGACCCTAAAGGTATATATTGACCGCATTGATGAGTTAGAGGACGGTAGTGAGGTTGTCATTGATTATAAGAGTGGCAATTGTTCAGTTAGTGACTGGAACCCGAAGCAACTTAAAGAGCCTCAATTACTTATCTACGGCAAGGATGGTGACTTTGATGCCTTTGCATTTGCGAGGGTAAAGATTAAAGGCACAAGTTTTATTGGTCTCTCAAGATCAAAGGACTCGCTCCCAAATATAAAAAAATATGATAAATCCCCGTGGAGGGAAGAAATTGAGGGTATTGACTCTTGGGAAGATTTACGCACTCTTTGGAATGAAACCCTAGAGACCTTGGCTCGTGATTTTGAGGAAGGAAAAAACGAGGTTACGCCCGCTGTCTACAAAACAGGACAAGGCCTTAAGGGTGCGGCCTGTGAGTACTGCGAGCTACCCCTGCTTTGTAGGATATTTGAGAGTGAGAGTAGTTCAGATTAACTTCTTTCTACACGCAAAGAATAAAGAGAATAAACCATAGGCATAATGATTATAGACGAGAGAAAAATTTCAGATTTAGAGCAAAGACAAGAAGCCCTCAGTCCTGAGGAGTCCTTTATCGTGCAGGCTCCTGCTGGTTCAGGAAAGACAGAGCTAATCATACGACGCTTCCTAACCCTCCTTGCTCTATCAAAAAATCCAGAAGAAATACTTGCCATGACCTTTACACGTAAGGCCGCAGGCGAGATGCACCAGCGCATAACAGAGGCACTAAAGAGCGCAAGCCTTGGGGTAGAGCCAAAGGACGAAAATGAGAAAGAACGTTTCAGGCTCGCTACACTTGCTCTAAAGCGAGACGCTGAACTTAAGTGGGGAATCTTAGAGAACCCCTCTCGTTTAAAGGTCTTAACCATTGACTCGCTCTCTGCTGGGATTAGCAGACAGACCCCGATATTTTCTCGCCTCGGCGGGATAAGTGATGTAAGTAGTGATCCAGACGAACTTTATAACGAGGCCGCCCTTAGGACAATTAACTCCCTTGGTAAGATTAATAAGAGCGAGGAAGACAAAAAAAAATCAGAGGCACTTCGCAGCGCACTCTCTAGGGCAGATAACTCTGTAGAGAATCTAAGGAAACGACTTGTTACTATGCTTGAGCGCCGAGACCAGTGGCTAAGGCATATTAGCCCTGATAAGAACGAGCAAGAGCTTCGAACTGAATTAGAGGACGCCCTACGAACCTTAATTAACGGCGAGCTAGAGGAGGTAAAAAAATCATTTGAAGAATTACCTGCACCTGTCCTGGAGGATATTTTTTCTTCTGCAAATTACGCAGCTCATAACCTGGAGGAGGCTGGTGCGAAGAGCCTTATTAGAGCTATAAAAAATACAATCACCTTACCAGAGGCCACCTCTCAGGATTTAAAAAAATGGCAAGGCCTCGGTGAATTATTACTAACAAAAGGCGGGGAACTTAGAAAGTCTGGAGGAGTAACAAAAAGTATTGGCTTTCCAGCCTTCAAGACAAAAGAGGCAATACAAAGGAAGGATACCTTTAAGGCAATACTTGATAACCATTCTGGTGAGGAGGATTTTTTAAAAAAATTAAAGAAAGTTATAACCCTACCAGACCCAGTTTATAATGAAGAAGACTGGACCTCTCTCTTGTCTTTATTAAAACTACTCCCGCTTGCAGATGCAGAGCTTCGCAAGCTTTTTGCAGAACATGGTATCCTTGATTTTCAGGCACTAAGCCTTGGTGCAATAGATGCACTTGGCTCAGCTGGTAATCCAACAGATCTTATGCTTGCATATGACCTTAGGTTCCAGCACATCCTAATTGATGAGTATCAAGATATTTCACGCACGCAAAAAGAACTAATAACTTTATTAACATCGGGATGGGAAAAAGGCGACGGGCGAACACTCTTTATAGTTGGAGATCCTATGCAATCAATCTACCTTTTTAGAGAGGCCGAGGTTGGACTTTTTATAGAGGCTAGAGAGAGGGGTATCGGAGCCATTAAATTAAAAGGAATAACCCTGAGAGCAAATTTTCGCTCTCTTCCAAGCATAATAAAATGGGTTAATGATGCCTTCTCTTTGGCCTTTAGTGAGACCGAAGACGCCTTTACTGGACGAGTTAAGTATGAACCCTTGATGGCCGTAAAAGAGGAAGAAGCAGGCTGTGAGAGTGGGGTTGTCTTAGGTGTCTTCTCCGAAAGTGCAAAAGAGAGGGAAGCCGAAGCAGTCGTAACTCAGATAATAGAGCTACAAAAAAAACACCCACAAGATAAAATTGCACTCCTTGCTAGGTCAAGAAGTCACCTAATACTAATTGTAGAGGAACTAAAGAACCAAGGCGTTAGCTTTATCTCTGATGACCTCGATGCACTAAGTGAGCGACCAGTTATAAAAGACCTCTTCACACTTGTCAGAGCTCTTGCCCACCCCTTTGATAGGGTTGCTTGGCTTGCTCTCTTAAGGGCACCGTGGCTTGGGATTTCATTAAAAGGTTTGCTCTCTATTGTTAGTGGAAAAAAAGACTCGCCAATAATAGAGCTTATTTTGGATAAAGAAAGATTAGAGGGTTTTGTTGATTTTGACGAGAAAGAAAGAGAGCGGCTTTATTTATTTACAGAAAAAATAGAGCGAGCAAGCGAGCTCTTAGGGCGTACCCCTCCGAGGGATTTAATCCGTAGCTTATGGATTGAGCTTGGAGGCCCACTTTGCTACCTCGACAAGGACTCGGTAACTGACGCAGAAGCCTTTTTTGACCTGCTCGACAAACTCTCAAAAGGCACAGAGACGGCGTCTTTAAAGATACTCGAAGAACAAGCAAAAAAACTCTTTGCCACGCACAGAGGTGAGGGGAAAAATCCAGTAGAGATAATGACCATTCATAAGGCCAAGGGTCTTGAATTTGACCGCGTAGTAGTGCCAGCCCTTGGGCGTATTCCAAGGGTTGAGACAAGTAAGCTCTTGCTCTGGATGGAGCGGGGAAGTGATCTTCTACTTGCCCCGATGAAGAGGGATAGTCTGGAAGAAAACTCCAAAGACTCAGAGGGCGAGATATATAAATTCTTAAAGAGTTTAAAATCCGTTAAAGATAGTTTTGAGCAAGTGCGTCTTTTCTACGTTGCCGTGACGCGAGCAAAAAAAGGCCTCTATCTTTACGGAAATCTTATAAAAAATAAAAAAGAAGAAGAAGCAAACCTCCCAGCAGAGCGTTCCCTGCTCTCTGTTATAAGGAAAAAAATAGAAGATATAACACCAATTGAGGTTAATAAAGAAGACGAGAAAGAAAGAGAATTAAAGATTACAGATTTAAAAAGGCTAAAAGACTCGTGGCACTTACCATCGCAAGCCGTACCCAGTAACCTTGCAGTAGCTAAATCAAAGAAGGTTCTAAAGCCTGGGGAAGAGGTGGAGTTTAACTGGGCAAGGGTCGGGGTAAAGTCTCTTGGTACGGTTGTGCATAAATATTTCTGTAGGATTGGGAGAGACGGCTTAGAGGGTTGGAACTCACAAAAAATAGATACAGAAAACCCCCGCATAAAAGAGATACTGATGGAAGAGGGACTTAGTAAGAGATACGCAGAGACAAGAAGCACTCAAGTCGTAGAGATACTTAAAAAAACCCTAGCCGATGAACGAGGGAGGTGGATTCTGGCCCCTCACAAAGAAGGTGCAACAGAGCTTGCACTAAGTGCCATAACAGATGGCCGGATGGAGCGTGTAATAATTGACAGAACTTTTGTCGATGATAAGGACATTCGCTGGGTAATTGATTATAAGACAAGCCTCCATGAGGGTGGTTCACTTGCAGATTTTTTAGCTCAAGAAAAAGAAAGATACTCCGCTCAACTTGAAAAATACTCAGAGGTACTAAAGGCCAGCGGCGAGGAGCGTCATATAAAAAAAGGGCTTTACTTTCCAGCCCTATCAAGGTGGATAAGTTGGTAGAAAAACCGAAAACAGATAAATCCCTTGACTGTAAGTCTTTTAATGATAAAATGACAAATTACGGATAAGCTAGATTGCAGGTCTCTGTGAGTAGTGGTTTACAGAGACTCGTCTAAGATAATCTTTTAAAATCAAAACTTTTTACAAAAACACGCGCCTGTGGCTCAGCTGGATAGAGTGTCTGACTACGAATCAGAAGGTCGGGGGTTCGAATCCCTCCAGGCGCACCACTTAACCGTCGTCTGCAAGACTACTGCGTAGAGCAGACTGGACAAATAACCATCAGAGGAGTTTTCTTAAAGGACACTCTTCGCAGAACAGACCGCCGTTTGCAAGACTTCTTTAAACTATTTGCTGTCCGCAGGACCTGCAAGACTAAACTATGAAATTTATCACACTTGATCTTGAGAAAGACATTCTAAAGGGCATCGAAGATGCTGGGTTTGAAAAATGTACACCTGTTCAGGAGCAGTCCCTTCCAGAGGCTCTTCTTGGTAAGGATATAATTGCTCAGTCCCAGACCGGAACCGGTAAGACTGCCGTATTTTTGCTTTCCATCTTTACGCGTCTCCTAAAGAGTGAAAAACCAAAAGGCAAAGGCCCAAGGGCACTCATCATGGCTCCGACCAGAGAGCTTGCGGTTCAAATTGATGTTGAGGCCAAAAAACTTGGTAAGCACCTTCCCTTTAAATCAATTGCTATTTACGGTGGCGTTGAGTACGGCAAACAAACAGATGCACTAAAGAATGGGGCTGAGATTGCTGTTGGCACGCCTGGACGTTTAATTGACCTCTATAAATCCAAGGCCTTTACCCTGGATAATATTGAGATATTTATTGTTGACGAGGCAGACCGAATGTTTGATATTGGTTTTGCCCCAGATATTCGCTACGTTGCTGATCGCCTTCCAAAGAACAAACCCCGCCAAACCATGCTTTTTTCCGCAACCATAGACTCTAATGTAAAGAGTCTTGCTAGCCGGTACATGAAAAAAGATCCAGCCATTATTGAGATTGAGCCTGACCAGTTAACAGTTGATAAAATAGATCAGCGTCTTTTGTATTCCTCTAATGAAGAGAAGTTGCCATTTTTGATGACACTTCTTTCTAGGCCAGAGATGGAACGCGTGATTATTTTTACAAATATGAAACGCACTGCTGAGGAGATTGAGTGGAAGCTTCAGCAAAATGGCTATAATGCAAAGGCCTTAACCGGGGACGTAACTCAGGGTAAGCGACAAAGAACAATAGAGGATATGAAGACCGGAAAGACAAAGATACTTGTCGCAACAGATGTTGTTGCTCGCGGAGTTCATATAGAGGACATAACGCATGTTATAAATTACGACCTCCCTCAGGAGGCCGCAAGCTATGTTCACCGTATCGGGAGGACAGCACGCGCTGGGAAAAGTGGGCAGGCATATAGTCTTGTCTGTGAGGATCACGCCTGGACGCTCCCTGATTTGGAAAAATATATTGAGCAAAAGATAAAGGTTGAATGGCTTGACGAAGATAAAATTGTAAAGGACACGGCCGGGCCTTACAGGAGAAGATCAAAACCTTCCTCTACTTTTGGTTCAGGAAAAACTCCAGCAAAAAAACCAACAAAGAGTAGGGCTGGTGCGGCAGGACAAGGCGGCGGGAAAAGAAGTCCAGCAAGCCCAAAGACCGCTTCAACTACAGCAAAGAAAAGAGGCGGGTATAAGGGGAAAAACTTTGACCCAGAGAAGGCTAGTAAGGGTAGCAAGCAGAAAGATGATACAGGACAAAAAGGTAGTGCGTCCAAGGACGAGACCTCAACTAATAAAGTAGCCCCAAAGAAGAGTGCTACCAAGCCAAGGGGTGGTTACAAGGGGAAGGAAGGCGATAAAAAAACTACAAGCGGAAGGTCAAGAAGAACTCCGAGTCCTGCCAAGCCGAGTAAGAGGCGAGGAAGTTCCCTTAGAGGTGGCGAAAAGTCAGCCACAACAGAAGTCTCAAAAAAGCCAGATACAACCAAGGCAGAGACAAAGAAACCAGGTCTCTTTAAACGCATTCTAAAGGTATTTGGTAAGAGCTAGGGGCAAGAGTTTTTTTTAAAGTAAGAAAGATGTGGAGAGCTTGTTATGGTTGGCGATTTAGTAAAAACCATTAGAGAGAACCTGCACGAACGCATATCAAGCCCACTTCTGGGCGCATTCATAATTTCTTGGTCTGTAATAAACTACCGTTTTTTTATGGTGGTCTTTTCCTCAGAGTCAGTTACAGAAAAATTCACCCTTATAGATACCCAAATATTCTCAGACCCCGATACATACTTGTTATATCTCATTTATTACCCCCTCCTATCAACACTTTGCTTTATCTTTATATATCCGCTTCCCGCAAGCTTTGCATACTGGTTTTGGAAAATATATCAAGAGCAGCTTGCAAAGGTTAGACAAAAGATTGAGGGTAAAGCTCTCTTAACCTTGGATGAGTCTATGGAGTTGAAGAATAAATTTTCTAAACTTGAGGGAGAGTATATTGAGAGCTTAGAGAGAAAAGACCGAGAGATTGAGAGATTAAAGAAAGAGGTAGAGGCATCAAGGGAAAAATCCCCTTCTGATAAGGAGCGGCTAGATAAACTTTATCCCACTAGTGCAGAAAAACCAGTTGTTAAAAAAGAATTGGAGTTAGAGGAAGAAGAAATTGAAGTTCTTAGGTTTGTTTATTCTAAAGGTGGTAGAGTTATGAAAGATACGGTTTTAAATAAAGGGAATAGGATTCTTAATAAACACTATCTGAGTGAGCTTGTGTCAAAGGGTCTTTTGAATATTACGCATGATAATAGAGTATTATTAAATCCCGAAGGTACAAAATATTTAGTGGAAAATGAATTAGTTAATTAAGGTAGAGTACTTTATTAACACCCCCCAAAACCAAAAACCCCCCGCTTGGCAACCAAGCAGGGGTTTTTTTAATACCCACTAGAAACTCTCCGTGAGCTAAAATATCTATATTAGGGTAACCCCCCCCCTTTTAATCCCTCTTTGGGCGTTTACCTGATTGAAGAACCTTCTTTCTAACACGAATATTATTTGGTGTTACCTCAACAAGCTCATCCTCACGGATAAATTCAATTGCATCCTCAAGGGACATTGTGCGAGGCGTCATAAGTTGAATGGTGTCATCACTCCCTGCGGCACGCATGTTTGTGAGTTTCTTTTCTTTTGTGATATTGACGTCCATATCAGCATCACGAGAATTCTCGCCAATAATCATGCCTTCATAAACCTGAGTGGTATCGCCGATAAAAAGCGTACCACGGGGTTGAAGATTATTTAGGGCGTAGGTGGTGGATTTTCCAGGTCTGTCAGCAATGAGTGTGCCGGTTGGGCGTTTGGTCATTGAACCGTGCCATGGTTCAAAACCCTCAAAGAGGTGGTTCATGAGGCCGGTACCGCGCGTGTCCGTTAAGAACTGTGAACGGAAACCAATTAAACCACGTGAGGGGACGAGAAACTCTATCTGAGTTCTGCCGTGTCCGTTATTCTCCATCTTTGTCATCTTGCCCTTTCTTAAGCCAAGTTGCTGGGTAACGACCCCGACGTATTCCTCTGGGACATCAATAAATAGGGTCTCCATTGGTTCGTGAAGTTTGCCGTCAATCTCTTTGGTTATTGTCTCAGGCATGGCAACGGAGAGTTCAAAACCCTCACGACGCATCATCTCAATTAGGATTGCAATCTGAAGCTCGCCTCTACCCATGACCTTAAATGCATCGGCTCTAGAGAAGTCAACTTTTATTGAGACGTTATAGAGGAGTTCTTTCTCTAGGCGTTCACGAAGGTTACGCGAGGTAACGTACTTTCCGTCTTGCCCACCAAATGGGGAGTCATTTATTGAGAAGACAACAGAGATGGTTGGCTCATCAACAACAATTCTAGGTAATGCCTTTGGGTTTTCTACGTCTGTTACAGTATCCCCAATATTTATTCCCTCCATCCCTGAGAGGGCAATGATATCTCCAACTGTTGCACTCTCGGTCTCGTTTCTCTCAAGACCCTGAAAGGTGTAGATGGCCGCGGCCTTTGTCTTGTTTGGCTTACCTTCTTCATCAACGACTGCAACAGTTTCACCGGATTTAATTGTGCCAGCAACGACTCTGCCAATTGCAAGGCGACCTATGTACTCGGAGTAGTCAATATTTGTGATGATAATCTGTAGTGTGGCATCTGGGTCTCCAGTTGGAGCAGGGGTCTTTTCAATTAACATGTCAAATAGAGGCTTTAGGTTTGTACTCTCGTCCTCTAATTCAAGTTTTGCTACCCCATCCTTTGCAATGGCGTAGATGATAGGAAAGTCAAGTTGCTCGTCTGTGGCATCTAGGTCAATGAACATATCATAGACTTCATTTAAGACCTCAGAGATGCGTGAATCAGGACGGTCAATTTTATTAATAACAAGGATTGGCGGTAGGTTTAGATCCAAGGCCTTTTTCATAACAAAGCGTGTTTGCGGGAGCGGCCCCTCGGAGGCATCAACAAGGAGTAAGACACTATCAACCATCTTTAGAATTCGCTCAACCTCGCCACCAAAATCAGCATGCCCTGGGGTGTCGATTATATTTATCTTTGTTGAGCCGTAGGTGACGGCCGTATTCTTTGCCATGATTGTTATGCCGCGTTCTCGCTCAAGATCATTTGAGTCCATGACGCGGTCTTGAACAACCTCACGGTCACCAAAGATTCCGCCTTGTTTTAATAACCCGTCAACGAGTGTTGTTTTTCCGTGGTCAACGTGTGCGATGATTGCGATATTTCTAAGGTCTTTGCGTTCCAAGTCGTTCTCCTATAAATTCTACTTTTTATTTAATCTATCACTATAGCATAGTAGGAACGTGAAAGTCATCATAATTTTCTAATTTATTTGAAGCAGGGGTGAGGTAGTAAGATTTATAGTTTTAGGTCTTTTATTCATGATTGTTATTTGGGTTATCTGGGGGATTATCAATGTTACGGGGTTTAGCATTTAGTTCTAAGAGTTTTTCCGTAATAAAGTAGAGCTCGTTACGAAGTAGCTCATTCTTTAGCAACTTGGCCTTGGTCTTGTTGGAGTTTAGGAGAGAGAGTATAAAGTATTCAAAGTCCAGCTGTAGTGCCATGGAACTTCTTTTGGAAAACTGTTTCTTTGTTATACCTTTGGAAGGATTATTTAAAGTCTTCTGAATCATAAAAATTTGATGCTCCACATTGACATCAGTAAAATCTAGTTCTTTAGTGTTGACTGTCAAAGTTGAGTTTTTTAGGTTCAAAAGACTTTATTGTTGAAAAATGACCAAAACCACAAAGGATATCGCTATTTTTATTTATGTGTTTCATGATACTAGTCCTGCTATCAAGACGCTTTATTTTTACAGCAAGTAAGGTTGTGGTAATAGCAAGGCTATAGTTTTGAAAGATAAGGGCCGAGAGTGTAGATGCGTCAGTCTTTTTGAAACTACCAGTAGAGCTCGGGTTTACAGAGTAAGTGTAGGTAACAAAGTGGTTTGCCTCAGAGGTTAGAAACCTTTTTTTATTCTTTTTTTGTTTGAATAAACCTTGTTGGGTAATTCGACAGAAGAAAAAATTACTCTTTGTAGAAAATATCATATTGTTAATTAAGCGAGAGTTCTTCTTTAGGAGTCGCGTTAGGGCGTGGGTGAGTCTTAGTGTTTCTTTGCTCTTAATAAAATTAAGACGAAGCACCTCTGTTAGGTCTCTCGAACTTGCCTTCATTGATTCATCCACCTCTGCCTTTGTTAATCGCAGATGAGGAGATACCTCAAAATCTTGGTTTGTGGGAATGCTTGGGTGTGGTATGGCAGAGACATTTAAAGATTCAAAGGTTTTCTGAGTTAAATCTTTATAGGTAGTTGCTAAAAAGATTTTTAGGTTGCTTATTATTTTCATGACCTTACTCCGTCTATTACGTGAAAAGAAAGTATCAAAAAACCAAGTTAAGCAGATAGAGGGTTTGTATCAAGTGTACTAAGGAAGATACCACTGATTACCCTGTGAGGTTGTTTAAGGTTAAAGGGTTTATAAAGCCATGCGACGATGTTGTTTTTTTGGTGTATTTTTTTTCTTCTTCTGGTGCGTCTTTATGGGAAAGAACCAAAAGAGATACCTCCTTAAGTGGGGTAAACCCGCGAACTCCTTTATATAGGAGGAGGTTACCAATTATTAATTTTTATTAGGCCACACCGTCAAGAAGATTAGTATCTGCCTCACTGGTTACCTCAGCATTCTCAAGCCTTAAATTTGGATCATTTACTAAGAGCTTGCATCCGTAAGAGCTTATGGTTTTTTTTGCCGCACCAATTACGAGCGCAACATCTGGGCTAAGTCTCTCAACATTGTTAAGATCAATAGTCATCTTTTTGTTCATATTAAAGATGATGTAATCAACAATCTCTGGGACTTCATCAACTGTAATGTTGCCACTTAGCGATAACCTTGCTTTTTCTCCGTAAGACTTAAGACGGATAGGCATAACCAACCTCCTTTTGAATTTAGAAGAAAGATAAAGATTAAAATTTACTCTTAACTTAATTGTACTCTAAGTGGAAGAATAAACAATCGGGCGATTAGGGTATTTTTAAGCGTAAAAAAATGGCTAATAGTGTCTAATAGAGGATGATATGATTTTACAGAAAAAATGTATTTGTACGGCCAAGGGACTAGATAAAAAAACATGTAAAGGTACTAGTACTAAGTGGCTAAGGAATTTTTAAATCTTTAAAGGTCAGAGAGAAGATTTTTGAGTGGTGAAAAACTTTAAAAAAATCAGTCGTTTATGATGCCCTTTGCAAGAGCAAATTTTATAAGCCCAGTAATGTTATGAATATCAAGTTTACGCATTAAATTTACGCGGTGTGTCTTAACTGTTGAGAGGGATATAAAGAGTTTATCAGCGATGTCTTTATTTTTATTACCTAGTGCGATTAATCGCAGTACTTCTTTCTCACGTGAGGTAAGGTTTTCCATATCATTTGTCTCATCACTATGGTTCATTGCGTCAAAGTATCCAGAGAGAAGTAACTCGGCAATCTCTGGGCTTGCGTAACGCTCCCCAGTTTGTACTCGTTCAATAGAGTCCATGATATCATGAGCCGCCGCACTCTTTAGGACGTACCCTCTAGCACCTGCACGAAAGGCCTCAATTGCATACTCATGCTCTGTGTGCATTGATAAGATTATGACCTTAATCTCTGGGTTATCCTTCAGGATGAGTTTTGTGGCGGCTATACCGTCAAGGGTTGGCATTGATATATCCATCAAGACCATATCAGGAAGTGCTTTTTGTACGCCCGAGACAGCACTCACGCCGTCCCCAGCCTCGCCAACTATCTTATACTCGGGATTCCTTGTTAGTATCGCACGAAGTCCGTTACGTATGAGGGAGAAATCATCTGCAAGAAAAATGCGAATTGGATTCATCATATGATTTATCTTAATTAGTTTAGGATTGACCACTTATAGTGTCGTTAGGTAAAATCTAAAACTTAAAGAGTTAAGTGATACAAATTATTTGGGCTGAAAATAGAGTTATAACTTTTATGAGCTGTTCCGTGGTGAGTGTGTCTTTTGATATTTTACGTATGTACTAATTAGTAACTTATATTATAGTAGAAAATACCTAAAAATCAAGAACTTAGTCTAAAGGGCAAAGAATAATGCAGGTGAGTTTATGGTTGTATCTTTGTTAAGATACCTCTCTTTGTAGATAAAAAAACTAGAGAAGCAAGAGAGAAAAAAAGGAGTAGGTTTTGAAGATCTTAATGGTTGAGCCGTTCTTCGGTGGGTCACATAAGGAGTGGATTGAGGGTTTTTCTAACTCAAGTAGCTTTGAGGTGGATTTATTAACGCTTCCAGCAAAGACATGGAAAAAGCGAATGCAGGAAGGTGCAGTTACCCTTGCAGAAGAATTTAATAAAAAAATAAGTACTCCAGAATTAATAGTTGCCTCAGATATGCTAAATCTAGAGACTTTTTTGGAGCTTACTAGGTCACGCACTAGGAATATTCCAACGGCTATTTATTTTCACGAAAATCAAATGACATATCCGTGGTCTCCAAAAGAGAAGGACGTAGAGAAAAAACGCCAAGAGTTCGGCCTTATAAATCTGGTCTCTGCCAAGGTGGCGGTAAAGATTTTTTTCAACTCAAAGTATCATATGGATTCTTTCTTCTCTGCCCTGCCTGAGTTTTTTAAATCTTATCCAAGATTATTTGAGCCAAGGTTTGAGGCTATGTTAAAGGCAAAAAGTAAGGTGCTTTACCCAGGGATGGATATTATAAAGCTAAAGAAAAGCATTGAAAGTAGAGAGAGTATTGAGAGCGAAAAAGAGGCCTTGCCGCTTGTGCTTTGGAATCACCGCTGGGAGTATGATAAAAACCCTGCAGAATTTTGTGAGGCTTTGTCTGTACTAGCAAAAGAAGGCCTTGATTTTGAGGTTGCAATTTTAGGGGAGATTCCTAGAGGTTCAGAGAGGGAATTTTTAAAGTATAAAGAAAGACTTGGGGGTAGGGTCATTCAGTCTGGGTTTCTAAAAAGTAGAGAAGAATATGCAAAGTGGTTGAGTAGGGCAGATGTCTTGCCAGTAACATCAGTTCATGATTTTTTTGGATTCTCTGTGGTTGAGGCAATCTATATGGGGGCGTGGCCAATACTACCAAGGAGGCTCGCTTATCCAGAACATATCCCAGAGAGGCTCCACCGAGAGGTCTTCTATGAGACCTTTGAGGAGTTGGTTAGCATGCTTCGATGTGCCATAAAAAATAAAAAAAAGAATAAAGAAAAAATAAAAAAAGATAGAGAACTTAAAAAAAGCCTTGAGCGTTACGACTGGAGCTTTCTCGCTAAAGAATACGAAGCAGAGTTTGAGCGTGTGGTAGTGGAAAATATAAAATAGAGAGGATAGATAGAGAGATAAGGTTCCTATAAGATTTATGAAATATTTAGAATAAACCATTAAAAACAATGAATTTTCTGGTAGGATATATAGTGGGTGAATACGTCGCACTTATCTGTATTGATTTTTATTAAAATATTTCTCTTTAACATAGCCTATACTTGGAGGCACAGTATTTATGCAGATACTTATTGTTGATGATTCTGAGGCCTTTAGGAGTCTTGCAAAGAATATCCTAAATGCAAATGGGTACGAAGAGCTTGTCTTTGCGAAAAGTGCTAGGGAGGCCTACGAGGTGTTCGACCTGGAAGAATCTGAGGGGGGCGAAGAAGAGGCGTACTCGGAGGAGAAAGAGGATCCAAAGGTTGACCTAATACTTATGGATCTTAATATGCCAGATGTTGACGGCATAGTAGCGTGCAAGCGGATAAAGTCCTCACCAAGGCTCCGTGATATTCCAATAATAATGATCACGGCATCAGGGGACGTCGTAAGCCTTGAGAAGGCCTTTGATGCAGGAGCAAATGACTACATCTCAAAGCCGCCAGCAAAGATAGAATTTTTAGCGAGGATTCGCTCTGCCCTTGCCCTAAAAAAAGAGATTAACTTAAAGAAGACTCAGGCAAGGGAGCTTAGGGAGGCAAATAAAAAACTTGAGCGACTCTCTATGCTAGACGGATTAACAGGGGTTGATAATAGGCGTAGTTTTGATGACTACCTTGATAAAGAGTGGAGAAGGACAATACGTGAGAATGATATCTTGAGTGTCATAATGATAGATATAGATTTCTTCAAATCCTTTAATGATGCCCTTGGTCACCTTGCTGGAGACGATTGCCTTAAACGTGTTGCAAGGACTATAAAGTCAGCCCTGAGACGTCCAACTGATATGGTTGGACGCTACGGCGGAGAAGAGTTTGCCGTCATACTGCCTGGAACTGATATTAAAGGGGCAGAGTATGAGGCCGAGACAATAAGGGCGGCAGTTGAGAGACTAAATGTAGGTCATCCTGCATCAGAGGCCTCATCGGTTGTGACAATTAGCCTTGGTGTTGCAAGTATAACTCCAAAAAGAGGGAGTGATTCAAATATCCTCATAAGTTCGGCAGATACTGCTCTTTATAAGGCTAAGAGCAAGGGACGTAACTGTATTGTTACAGATGAAAAGCACTGCATATGAAAAAAAATAGGCTAACTGGTTAGATGTGTTTTCTCTGGCATAAAAAAACAAGAGTCTTCTATCTTGAGTTTGTTTAAAATTAATTAAATCAAATAGTCGTACCTAGTGTTAGGTTTTCTCTATGAAGATTAAATCACAACTCTTAATAATATTTCTCCTAATCTCACTTATCCCAATAATTGTTATATATTTCTTTTCTATCAATAGATTCCAAGACGTTGTAAAAGCTGATCACGGGGAGAACTTTCAAAGGCTTGCTGAAGAAAAAGCCGCGTGGATTGATTACGTTATAAGTGAACGCATAGCAGATGCAAAACACTTAGCAGCTAATAAAGAGCTTATCAGGGCTGTTACCTTGGCAAATGAAAAATACAATAGTATTAGCAACAAAGAGATAGGGAAGAAAATAAGGAGTATTGATGAGGACTGGATAGAGAGAAAAGGCAAGACAAAAATAGCAAAGGAAATTTTGGGTAGTAAGCTCTCTCTTTCTTTACGAGATTTTCAGGAAAGTGAGGTAGAAAAATACGGGGAGATATTTGTAACAGATAAAAGAGGGGCAACAGTTGCAATGACAAAGTCCCTAACAGATTACTATCAGGCTGATGAAGGTTGGTGGCAGGGGAGTTACTTTGGTGGCAAGGGTCGTGTTTTTTTAGATTACAGGGGTTTTGATAAGAGCGTTGGAGGCGTTTCCCTTGGGGTTGGCGTACCTGTGATAAAGGACTCAGTGGTTATTGGTATCTTAAAATTTAATAATCGCATTAATGAGATTCTATCAATTGTTGGTGAGAAGGGAGATAAAAAATCAAGAGATAATTTCATATTAGATACTCACGGAAGCCTTATTGCATTTGCTGGAAAGGAAGAGAAGTTCGCTCCGACAAACTTTGAGAAAGAACTTGTGAAGCGGGGAGGTTCTGGGTGGGCTGAAGAGGCTCATAGTACAAGAGACGTTCTCTTGGCATATGCCCCTATAAAGAGTGATATCTATGAGAGGATCCAGAGTCAGGAAGCAAAGAAGGGAATCTCAGGTGAGGGCTGGGAGCTTGCAAAGTGGTTTATCTTTGTTGAGGTTGATAGAGATATTGCCTTTGCTCCGGTTAGAGAGATAAGTGGTAGTATCTTTGTCATGAGTGCCATGATGATGGCTTTTATAATAGTCTTAGCAATACTTATTGCAAGAGGGATTGCCAGGCCTTTGGAAAAATTTACAAAGAGTGCAGAGAAGATTGGAAGAGGAGAGCTTACTCACAAAATTGAGTTCTCAACAAATAATGAGTGGGGCATACTTGCAAAGGCCTTTAATGATATGGCTGAAAATCTTGCCAACACAACAGTCTCTCGTGATCAATTAGCAGAAGAGGTCTCAGAGCGTAAGATTGCAGAAGAAGCACTAAAGATAAAGGACAGTGCGATAGAGAACTCTATAAACGCAATTGTAATTAGCAATATTGAGGGGTGTCTTACTTACGTTAACCCTGCTTTTCTTGATATGTGGGGTTTTGAAAACCCGAGAGAAGTAATAGGAAGATATCTCGCTGACCTTGTGAAAGATCCAAACGAGTTGAGTGCGGTAAATGAAAAGATAGAACTAGAAGGTAGGTGGGTTGGTGAGTTAACGCAAAAAAGAAAGGACGGGACTTTTTTTGAAGCTCAACTTTCAGCAACAATAATAAAAGATAAAAAAGGCCACCGGCTTCACCAGATGGCGTCCTTTGAGGATATAACAAGTAGTAAGCTTGCAAAGCGTGCACTAGAGGCCAGTATGGAGCGAGTGGCAAATGCACAGCGAATTGCTCACCTTGGCAACTGGGAGTGGAACGTCAAGACTGGAAAAATTTTCTGGTCTGATGAAATCTATAGAATCTTTGGTTTTGAGCCAGGCGAGTTCATTGCAACCTACGATAAATTTTTGGAGAGTATTAACCCTAAGGATAAAGAGCGGGTTCTTCTGGCAGTTGAAGGGGCAATAAATAAGAAGGGAAATTATAGTGTAGATTACAGAACAAGGGGAAGGGGTGGAAATATTAGGACGGTTCACGAAGACGGACGCGTAATATTTAATAAGGCTGGCGTGGCAGAGAAGATGGTAGGGACAACACTTGATATTACCGATAGAAAACTCGCCGAGGTTGAACTTCGTAAAGCAAAGGAAGAGGCAGAAAGAGCAAATGCTGCAAAGAGTGTATTTTTATCAAGTATGAGCCATGAGATACGTACCCCTATGAATGCCATTGTCGGGATGAGCGAACTCCTAGCAGAGACTTCGCTTAATAAGGATCAAAAGGCATATGTAGATACCTTTAAACGAGCTGGAGCCGTACTGCTAAATCTCATAAATGACATCCTTGACCTCTCTAAGATTGAGGCTGGTCATATGGAGCTTGATGAGGTTGATTTTGATGTATATGAGTGTGCAAATAATGTGGCTGATCTTTTTATTACAATTGCCGCAGAGAAGGGTGTGCGGATTAAGGTAGAGAAAACAAAGGATGTGCCAAGATTTTTCAGAGGTGATGAGGGACGCCTTGGACAAATCCTCACAAATCTTGTTGGAAATGCTGTTAAATTTTCAAAGACAGGGGTGATAACGGTTAAGGTGGATATCAGTGGTGAGGGAGACTTTGAAGAAGGCAAGACAAGACTTCTCTTTAGTGTTGAGGATAATGGGATTGGAATCTCAGAGGAAAAGCTAGAGACAATCTTTGAGGAATTCACTCAGGCCGATACTACAACTACGAGGCGTTACGGAGGCACAGGCCTTGGCCTTACGATATCAAAGAAAATAGTTAGTCTCATGGATGGTAGAATGTGGGTCAAGAGTAGGTTAAAGGAAGGAAGTATCTTCTACTTTACAGCAAACCTTAAGGCCTCTGAGCTAAAAGATACTCAAGTCTTACCCTCAGATGCTCTGGGTTTAAGTGAGCTCCCTTTAAATCTTATTGGAGTAAAGGTCTTAGTTGTTGATGATAGTAAGACAAGTAGCACAATATTAATTGGACTTTTAAATGGCTACGGCATGGAGTGTACATGGGCAACTACTTTCTCAGAGGCTGCGTGGAAGATTAGGGCAGAGACAAAAAAAGGTACTCCCTATAAACTCTTTATCGTAGACTCCAAACTTGCAGAAGATAATGACTATGATGTGATAAAGCGAATAAAAAAAGACTCAGCCCTAAAGGATGGAGTAATCGTAATGCTCTTCTCTGACTCTAGGCTTGTTGACATAAAGAGTGCCAGAGGTATGGGTATCTCTGACTATATTGTAAAACCCCTAAAGAAGAATAAACTTTTAAGGATAGTGGATAAGGCACTTAGGCGTGCCGGGTTCGCAGGGGGAGAAAAACCAAAGCACCTAGAAGCAACCAAAAATACGTTAAAAATACTCCTTGTTGATGATTCCTCAGATAACCGTTTTTTAATTGAGGCTTACTTAAAGAATTCTCCGTACTCCCTAGAGATGGCAAGTGACGGCGTAGAGGCACTTGAAAAATTCAAGGAGAATAGCTTTGATTTAATTCTTATGGATATGGAAATGCCAGTTATGGACGGCTACGAGGCAACAAAGGAGATTCGTCTTTGGGAGAAGAGTGAGGGGCTTTCCCACACAATAATACTTGCCCTTACAGCATACGCCCTCAAAGAGGAGGCC
The DNA here is from genome assembly GCA_023134165.1 of Deltaproteobacteria bacterium. Taxonomy (GTDB): domain Bacteria; phylum Desulfobacterota; class GWC2-55-46; order GWC2-55-46; family DRQE01; genus JAGLUZ01. Next base: position 20,232 of record JAGLUZ010000034.1, read on the forward strand.
AAAAGGAGTATAAGTGCAGGTTGTGACGGTCACGTTAATAAACCAGTCCTTAAGGACACACTCATCAGTGTTATTGAGCGTTACAGGCAAGGGATAAAAAATTAGGTCAATAAGGGAGGGTATAATGGAGGGTACAGTGGAGAGTGAAGGTATAAATAACCCTAAAGAGAAAGTAGAGATAAAGGTTGAGTCGTACTTAAAAGAGATAGTGCCAGGGTATTTAGAAAAACGAGCAGAAAATGTTCTTCGACTTAGAGGTGCCTTAGAGGCTGGGGATTTTGAAGTTGTCCAACATCTGGGTCATGATATGAAGGGCACTGGTACTGGTTATGGTTTTCAGCTAATAACAGAACTAGGCGCAGGCATTGAAGCCGCAGGAAAGGCAAAGGACAGGGAGGAGGGGTTTCTTCTGGTAAAAGAGCTTGAAGGTTACCTCTCAAACTTAGAGCTCAGGTATGAGTAAAAAGATATAAAAAAATAAGATGACAAAAAAAGTCGTTATAAAGATCAAGAAAGAATTAGAGAGATTAATACCAAGATATTTGGAGATTATACGTGAGGATATATTGGCTATTGATAAGGCGCTTTTGGAGGAGGACTTTTTGGCTCTAAGTATTAAAGGGCATAATATGAGGGGTACGGGTGCGGCCTACGGCTTTGAGGAGATAAGC
>JAGLUZ010000035.1 GCA_023134165.1 Deltaproteobacteria bacterium
CCTTCCTTTTCATAGATATCAAAGAGCTTTGTTAACATACCTACGTCAGCAAGCTCAAAGTTATACTTTGAGTACTCGACCTCACCTCTGTGGTGAACGTCGCCGTAGGTCTCATTTTTTGTCCACTTAATATCAAAGACCGAGTCCACGCCTTGCAGATACATTGTAATCCTCTCGAGGCCGTAGGTCAGCTCACCAGTTATTGGCTTTAGGTCTATGCCACCGACTTGCTGAAAATAAGTAAACTGAGTTATCTCCATCCCATCAAGCCAAACCTCCCAGCCAAGCCCCCATGCCCCGAGGGTTGGGCTTTCCCAGTCATCCTCAACAAAGCGAATGTCATGTTTGAGCGGATTAATACCAAGATCTTTAAGGCTCTCCAAGTAGAGGTCTTGAATATCCTCTGGTGAGGGCTTTAACATGACCTGAAACTGGTAATAATGTTGGAGGCGGTTTGGATTCTCACCGTACCTGCCGTCTGTTGGCCTCCTGGAGGGTTCAACGTAGGCCGTCTTCCAGGGTTCTGGCCCAAGGGAGCGAAGGAATGTTGCTGGGTGAAAGGTTCCTGCCCCTTTTTCCATATCATATGGCTGGTGTATTATGCACCCTCGTTTTGCCCAAAAATTTTGGAGCCTCATCACAACATCTTGAAATAACATCTCTACTTACCTCCGTTTAAGTTCTCTAACTCTAATATCTCTTCATATTCATAGCACTTGCTGGGTTTTGCCCAAGTTTATTTATAAAGCTAGCACTCTTGAATTCTTTACCAATAAGGTGCTTGATAAACCCCTCAAGGACAGATGCACCTTCTCTTAAAAACACTTGATTTGGTCTTAGTCTCTTTAATTTTTCATTTGGCATACGTGCGGCCGTACTCAGGAAACGTGCCGTTCCCACACTAAGGGCTGTTAACTCTTCTGTAGGTTTAACGCACCCTGCACAAATTGCCCCGCCCTTATGCGAAGAGAAATAAATATCACTACTAACACTACCGCCACCATCACCAAATAAATCCCTACAAACCACGCACCCCTCAACATGGGGTAAAAAACCAAGCAGATCAAGTGCCTTTATATCAAAGTACCGAAGCAGGTTCTCACCTCTTTCCTTACCACTACCCAGGGTCTCTAAAAAGTATTTTGCAAGCTCAAAGAATTTTTCATTGACCTGTCCAGCGCGTGTCATCTCTCTTGTTAGTTCCAAAAGGTAGCAGGCACGGGCATAGGTAGCGACCTCTTGTTTTATGTTAATGAAACCGTCAAGTAGCTCGGCACTATCAAGCCTTGAGAGGCCGTAGGGGGCATTAAAGTAAATAACTTCTAAGAGCGTTGGGGGATCTAGTTTTCCAACAAATCTCTTCAGGCTTCTACGAGCCCCCTTTGCAATAACACTGACCCTGCCGTACTCAAGGGTGTAGAGGTCAATTATCCTATCTGACTCACCGTAGTCCACTGTCCCAAGCGTTATGGCCTGAGCTTTTCTGTATTCTTTTCTCATCCTACAATAACCCTAATTTTATAAATAATGCGGCAAGCCCAAGGAAGGTAAAGAACCCAGCAACATCAGTGCAGGCCGTAACAAAGACACTTGAGCTAAGGGCTGGGTCAGCCTTTAAACTCTTAAGAATTAGCGGTATGGTCGAGCCTGCAAGACCTGCGATAAGAAGGCTTGCTGTCATTGCAAGGAAAAGAAGCAGACCTATCATAAAATTAGCACCAAGGATAAAGGCAGCAAGGGCCGCTACAATCCCTATAAGTAGGCCGTTTGCAAGGCCAACTATTGCCTCCTTCATTATAACCTTCCTGGCATTTCTAAGGTTTAGCTCCCCGAGTGCAAGCCCCCTTATGATAACTGTGATGGTCTGTGTTGCCGCATTTCCTCCGATGCCCGCAACAATTGGCATAAGGACAGCTAGGATTACAAAACTCTCTATCGTACCCTCAAATAATTTGACCACACCAGCGGCAATTAGGGCTGTTCCAAGGTTTAGAAGGAGCCAAGGTGAGCGCATCCCAAAGCTACGTCTTGGATTATCTAAGGCTCTCTCACCGGTATTCAAACTCGCCATACGGTAGAAGTCCTCAAATATCTCTTCCTCTATAACATCTACCACATCATCAACAGTAATGCGTCCAACAAGGCGTTCCTCAGAGTCAACAACAGCTAGGCTTAAGAGGTCATAGCGTTGAAATATCCTCGCCACCTCTTCTTGGTCAAGATCTGTCATCACTCGTACAGTATCTTTATTAACGATCTCTTCGATTAGTGTCTTTGGTTTTGCGAGTATTAATTTATCCAGTGCAACTGTGCCCTCAAGTCTGCCATCTGAGTCAGTGACAAATACGCATGCAATATTCTGAACCTCTTCGCTCTTCTTCCTGACCTCATCTATAGCATCATTTACACTTACCCCAAGCTCTACTCTAACAAGCTCGGCCTGCATCTTTCCGCCGGCCGTATCTTCTGGATACTTCAGGAGCTTTTGAACAACAATTGCTTCCTTCCACTCAATACCGTCAAGAACCTTACGCCCCTCATCCTCAGAGAGTTCACTGACGATATCCGTCATATCATCGGTTGCCATCTCTCCGACAATATCAGTTAGCTCCTTATGGGAGAGAACCTCTAGGAGTTCTTCCTTTACACGCCCCTCAAGCTCAAGCAGTGTCTCAGAGGCAACCTCTGGGGAGAGGAGACGAAATAGGCGTGCAATTACCGCACCCTCACCCACGGCCTCAAAGAGGAGGGCAATATCAGTTGAATGCAGAGGGGCAAGGGAGTTCTTTACAGCCTCAAGGTTACCCGCCTGAAGCAACTCCTTTGCCTCAATTGCAATATCGTGTATAGGTATGTTTTTAAATTCCACAACCATGGCATTTTCCTAAAGATTAGAGTCTTTTTGAAACCGTTCGGATACGGTTTATGAGTAAAAAAATACGGAGTAAATAAGGTCGCTACGTATAAAGAATTTTTATCACACAAAAAAGACCATAGCAATAGGTATGTGGGTTGATGGAGGAAAAGACAGGGAAACTGTACTTGTCAAAAACTTTCCCCTCTGGAAACAGCCATAGACTGATGGGGACAGAGGGGGATTTACAATGATCCTTTTATCAAAAGAATTTAGTTCCCCACCAGAGTCTCTCGCAGAGGACTCCGACGCTTATAAACTTAGGCGGGGAAGGATAAAACTTTTAACCATAAAAACTCACGTTAGGTTCAGGTTACAAACCTGAACCCGCATTAGGGGGAGATAATTAACAGGAGCAAGCAAATGATAGAACCAGCAACCTCCTTAAAGAACTCCTCCCCCTCTCGCTCTTACCGCTCCAAAAAGACAGGGCTCTCGACAGAGCGAAGCACGTACTCGGCAGTACTACCGATTACCATTTCTACGACACGTGAGTGGTGGGTTGTACCCATAAATAATAGGTCATGACCCTCTTCATTATGATATTTAACGATTGAGGTCTTGTGATCTCCTTCTATGCGTTTAAAGGTAGCCTTAACATCATGAGGTTTTAAATAATCCTCAGCCTCTTTTAATATCTTATCGGCCTCGTCTGCAGAGCCAACCGTTAAGACCGTTAGCTCAAGACCAAGAGAATTTACAAGGTCAGCCGCACTGCGTAGGACATTTACCGAGTGCTCGCTTCCGTCAAAGGCAATAAGCGGTTTTGTTGGTGGGGTAAAGACCTCAGGGACAACAAGGACTGGACGAGGCGACTTTCTAATTACCCCTTCTGTAGCCGAGCCAAGGAGGCCGTGCTCAAAGGAAGCATTAACCCCGCGCCTGCCTATTACAATTAAATCCGAGAGCTTTGCAGTATCACAAAGTTCATTGGAGATAATCCCGGAGAGAAGACGCGTATCACACTCGCGTTGTTCTTTTATGCACGTTGTCTTAAAGATATCTAGTATTGACCGACCTGTTTCCTCTAGGGCGTCACGCATCTTTGTAGAGAAATTAATGAACGGCTCAAAACCCATAGCCCCTGCAATGTCATGAATAAAAGGGCCCTCCAAGGCAACGGAATCTACCACATGAATGCCAAGGATTCTTGCATTTAATTTTGCAACAAAATAAACCCCAACGTCTGTTACTGCCGCTGAGTACTTTGAACCATCAAGAGCTAAGAGTACTTTTCTAATCATTAAATTTTATACCTGCCTTTTTTTATTTTTTTTAATTCTAACACGGCAGAGCACCAAGGCCAGCCTCAACTACAATTTCTTCGCCCGTAAGGTCAACTCTAAAGACCGCACCTTCCTTCCACTTTAGTGTTACCGGTAACTTTACTCGCTCATCAATTACACGCTTTAGAAAACGCGCACCGTAAGTCGGGCTGTACCCCTCCCTTGCTAGAGCGTCAACTGCCTCTTCGCTAACTAGAAGTTCTTTGCCCTGCTCCTCCATCTGCGTTGATATACTTTGAAGATATTTCACAGTTATCTCTCTAACCTCTTTTTGAGTAAGCGGAGAGAAGATAATAGTATCATCAATTCGGTTTAAAAACTCAGGAGAAAAGACCTGCTCCACCTCACGAGTAATCTCGCTCTTTAGTGATTTAAAGTCGCTACCTTCTTTTAAAAAACCAAGTGGCTTGATAAACTTTTTAAACTCATCAGAGCCAAGGTTGCTTGTCATAATAATTACGCAGTCACTAAAGTAAACCCGCTTTCCTCGCCCGTCCGTTAGCCACCCCTCGTCAAAGACCTGGAGAAAGAGATTTAGAACAAAAGGGTGCGCCTTCTCAACCTCATCAAGAAGAAGGACAGAGTAGGGGTTATCTCTAACCTGGTTTGTGAGTATTCCCCCTCTTTCTGAGCCAACTATGCCGCGCGGCATCCCAAGTAGTTTATCAATTGAAACGCCAGAGTCCTTGTACTCACTCATATCAATCCTAATCATCTTACTCTCGTCACCAAAGAGAAAATTAGAGAGGCTCCGTGCAAGTTCAGTTTTTCCAACCCCTGTTGGGCCAAGAAAGAGCAAAACCCCGTCTGGGCTAGAAAAATTTTCCTTTAAAGGCCCCTTATTAAGTCGAAGCCTTCTGGCAAGAGCCGTAACTGCTTGTCTTTGCCCAACGACTCGCTCTCCAAGAGAAGCCTCCATATCTGCGAAACGATCCACTATATCACGCCGTAGCATATCAGGGGGAATCGCTGTTTCCTGACTTATCACCTCAATTACATTATCAGAGCCTACTATTTTCTCTGTGCTATTTATCTCTACCTTAACGCATGCAGTATCAAGCCACCCAATTGCCTTATCAGGGAGTTTTAACCCCCGCTTGTAACGCTTACTCATCTCTAGGGTTGTACTTATTGCCTCGTCCTCAATCTTTACAGAATAATTTTTCTCTAATCTTGGCCTTATCCCGTAAAGTATCTTCTTTGTCTCATCTATCGTTGGCTCTTTTATCGTTACAATACGAAACCTTCTGGCTAGTGCCTCGTCCTCGGCTATAAACTCCTTATACTCAGCAAGTGTTGTTGCCCCGACAATCTGCACCTCACCTCTGGCAAGAGTGGATTTAAAGATATTTGCCGCATCCGAAGGTACGCCCATCGCACTGCCAGCCCCAATTAGGGTGTGTGCTTCATCAATAAAAAAGATAATGTTTTTCTTCTCCTTTATCTCCTTTATAATCTTCTCAATTCTGTCCTCAAACATCCCGCGAAAAATTGTCCCAGCAACAATTGAATTCATCTGGAGGTTTACGATTTGCTTCCCTCGTAGCCTCTTTGGCACTTTATTTGGCGAGAGTTCAATTCTTCTGGCAAGCCCCTCTGCAACAGCTGTCTTTCCGACCCCTGGCTCCCCTAGGAGCATAACCGAATTGCTTCGTTCCATATGGCAAAGCACCTCTATTACCTCATCAATCTCACGTTCCCTTCCAATAACAACTGGGAGCTTATCATCGCTGGCAAGTTTATTTAGATTAACAGCAAAGTGTTTTAGGTTTGGCGGGAGTTCGTACTTTTTCTTTATCTCTTCGGTAACCTCTTCCTTTGTTCTCACGCGCACAGTCATCCGGCGAATGATAAAATCTGGGTCAAGGCCAAAGCTTTTAAATATTTTTGCTGGAAGACTCTGGTTTTCTTGGAAGATAGCCATAAAGATATCAGTGGTCTCAATCTCAGTTCGACCCCAACGCTTTGCCTCTTCACTTGCTAGGTTAAATATATTTTTTGTGGCTGGGGGGATTTTTAGACCAAGCCCTACGTACTGGCGTGAGATATTTAGGTGTTCATCTAGGAAGTTTAAGACGTGATAAATATCAAGGTTAACATCATCCATTACCTCTTTGAAAAAAGTATCCTCGATAACAGCAAAGGCAATGAAAAGATGCTCAGCACCCAAGTAATAATGTTGACGTTTCTTACTCTCCTCGACTGCAAGGTCAAGCAAGGCCTGAGCCTTGGGGGTTAGCTTGTCTTTATAGTTATCGAGTTCAGTCAAAACAATCCTCCGAAAATTTAACTAATTAACTCAAATGACAAAGACCTTAGTACCTTTTTTATATTACCATAAACCACTTCTGGGTTCATAGCCATTAATCGCTTCCAACTCAGTTATTAGTTTCTTTGCCTTAGAGCTTAACTTCTTTGGGAGCGAGATATTTAAAACAACATAGAGGTCTCCGGGTTTTCTCTTAAGCTTAACCCCGGGTACACCCTTGCCCTTAATCCTAAGTTTTTGCCCGCTCTTGGTTCCAGCTGGAACCTTGATTGTAGTAAAACCTTCTATCGTTGGGACGCGTATATTACCACCAAGTGCGGCCTCGCCAACAGTTACAGGCACATCAACATAAATATCATCCCTCTTACGGTAGAAAAACTCATGAGCCATTACTTTTGTTACGATATAGAGATCCCCAGAAGGGCCGCCGTTTATCCCAACCCCGCCCTTGCCCACAACACGCACCTTTGAGCCGTCACTAATCCCCGGTGGTATGCGAACCGTTATTTTCTCTGTGCCTGTGCCTCGTTTGACTGTAACATTTATCTCTGTACCTTTTATAGCATGCAAAAAATCAACCTTTAGGGAGTACTCAAGGTCACTACCTTTTTGTGGTTGTCTTCTTGTACGCCCGCCCATGCTACCAAATATCTCGCTAAAGATATCATCCATGCCGCCCATATCCGAGAAGCCACCAGAGCCGCTGTAACCACCACCGCTACTACGAGGATCTGCTCGTCCGCCACCTCTGGATTGGTCAAAAAAATCAGCACCTCCGAGGTCGTATTGCTGGCGTTTTTTCTTATCACTCAAAACACCATAGGCTTCATTTACTTCCTTGAAGTTTGCCTCGGCTTTTTTATTCCCTGGATGCAGGTCTGGGTGATATTGCTTTGCCTTTGCTCTAAATGCCTTCTTTAGCTCGTCGTCTTCAACGCCCTTAGAAACGCCAAGCGTTTGATAGTAGTCTTTTCTTTTCATAGTTTTTTGATAATAACATGAGTTGGAGTTTGCTTAAAGGTTTTTATGTTTAAAAGATTCCCCTTTAAAACCTCCCCCTTTGGAAACAGCCAGAGGCTGACGAGGAACTGAGGGGGGACAAGAACGGTGGGCACAGCCACCCTACAAAACTAAAATAATTTAAAAAATAATCACCCGCCACTTTCAAGACGTTCTGCAACCCATATCTTTATTATAGACTGGCGAGGAACTCCGAGCCTTCTTGCTTCTTTATCCAAAAGATGAACCATCCAGACTGGAAAATCCACATTCACTCTTTTTTGCTCCTCTTCGGGTCTTCGTGCCTTGGTTGTATCAAGATGAGAAGATATGTCCTCACCTGAGTCAAACTTTTTATCAAATTCACGTGCCTTCATATAACAATACCTCCTCTTTTCTGGAACGACGTGCTGAAATAATGCGAATACGCTCGCTCCTGAATGTTATAATCACGGACCAAAGTTTACCAGCAATTTTCCCGATTACTACAAACCTAGACTCATCACTCGTCTTGACTGGAATCATAAGCAAATCAGGGTCATCCCAAAGAGACTTAATCTCTTCAAAATCAATCCCATGTTTTTTCTTATTTGAGGTGCTCTTCTGAGAATCAAACTCAAAGTCCATAGTATAGTTATTATACCATATTTATACCTTTTTTGTATTTTAATTGGTTTTATTGAGTGAAACGGGGAAAATAGAATGGTGGGCACAGCCCACCCTACGAAACAATATCTTTTTTGTCTTTGCGAGGAGCGCAAGCGACGTGGCAATCTACCTTTTATAAAACCGAGATCCTGAAACAAGTTCAGGATGACAACAGGTAGGGTGGGCTGTGCCCACCGTCATTTAGAGTTGGGTTTCGTTACATGCAAACCCAACCTACAAAAGAATATTATGCTGGTTCTGGTTTGCAACCTGAACCAGAGCAAACCTTTAAGTGAAATAAGCCACCAACCACGCTATCAAGCCTCCTACGAGGGCCGATATAGTACTTAGTATAACCTGGTCTTTATTTTTCTCCCAAAAAGATTTTTTATCTCTTGAGCATAAGAAAATAATTTTCTCATCTAATTTGTTTAACGCAAGTAAAATATAAAACATTCCTATTAGCAAAAAAACCCAACCATATACCAAGTCAGACATTGTAAGAATAACAGACATACCCACTACAGGATACATAACAAAGCCAGAAGAAATAAAACTGTGGACAAACTTATACAACAACCTAGGATGTCTTGATAAAATTTTTTCTACTTGTGGAGCACAAATCATTGCCTTTTCACAAGAGTCTTTGTAGAAAATACCAGTGAAAAAACCTCCTAAATTGACATCAATACCATCACCAAGTCTACCTTTACTTGCAAACCAAGCTCGAAATTCTACTGACTTTATTTTCACATTTTCTATTTCTGCAAGCGAATCTATACTATATTCGCCTTTGTCCCCGTCAGCTTTTTTAAAACTCATTTCGATTTTATCAAAATACTTTTGTAGAATTATGTATATTTCTTCTAGTTGATCAAAATGTACAGTAGCCGGGGAAAAGTACAGGTGCATCCGCTCCGATCGTTTTTCCATATATTTCCTTACAATTTATATAAAACAAATTTATTTTGAATACTAACAAGAAAGTTCACATCCACTAAGTGTAACAACTTAATCGGTACTGTTCAAGTATGCAACAAAAAAGGGAGAACCCGCACAAGCAGGCTCCCCCTCATTTAATTAAATAACAAAGAATAAGAACCTAGTCTTTTTTCTCACTATCTTCTTTGTCTTCTTTTTTCTCTTCTTTATCCACAACCTCGGCATCAACAACATCCCCTTCGGCCTCGCCGCCTTCTCCGCCTGTTGCCTCACCTTCGGCTCCTTCTTCGCCCTCAGTGCCAGCCGCACTTGCCTGCTTATAGAGTTCTTCTGCAAGTTTATGAGAGGCCGCTGTTATTCTCTCAACGGACTTCTTGATGGCATCCAAGTCATCTTCCTCGATTGCCTTTTTGCCTTCTTCCAAGGACTCTTCAAGCTCCTTGCTTTCGGCCTCTTCGAGTTTGTCTTTATTTTCCTCAAATGTTTTCTTTGTGGTATAGACAAGGGTATCAAGTTTGTTGCGTTCGTCAATTAGCTCGCGTTTGACCTTATCATCCTCGGCGTGGCCTTCGGCGTCCTTTACCATATCAGCAACTTCATCCTTGCTAAGCCCGCTTGAGGAGGTAATGGTAATCTGCTGTTCCTTGCCAGTTGCCGTGTCCTTTGCACTAACATTTATTATCCCGTTTGCATCTATATCAAAGGCCACCTCAACCTGAGGAATGCCCCTTGGAGCAGGTGGCAGACCAACGAGGTTAAACTTTCCAAGCGTCCTATTATCAGCGGCCATCTGCCTCTCACCCTGCAGGACGTGTATCTCAACCTGAGTCTGATTATCAGCGGCAGTTGTAAAGGTCTCCTTCTTTTTTGTTGGTATTGTTGTGTTACGCTCAATTAAATGAGTCGTGACGCCACCAAGGGTCTCTAGGCCAAGTGAGAGCGGGGTAACATCAAGAAGTACAACATCACTTACCTCACCGCCAAGAACACCACCCTGAATTGCCGCCCCTATGGCAACAACCTCATCTGGGTTTACGCCCTTATGTGGGTCTTTGCCAAAAAATTCTGTCGTCAACTTTTGTATCGCTGGCATGCGTGTCATTCCGCCGACCAAGACAACCTCATCAATATCCGATGGCTTAAGGCCAGCGTCTTTTAGGGCAAGCTCGCAAGGTTTCTTACTCCTTGAAACCAAATCAGCTGTTAGTTGCTCAAACTTTGCACGAGATAGCCTCATCACAAGGTGCTTTGGGCCGTTTGAATCAGCCGTTACAAAGGGAAGATTAATCTCAGTCTCTGAGACACTTGAGAGTTCAATCTTTGCTTTTTCCGCACCTTCTTTTAGCCTCTGGAGTGCCATTTTATCAGAGGACAAATCCACGCCCTGATCTTTCTTAAACTCCGAGATTAACCAGTCGATGATGGCCTGATCAAAGTTATCACCACCAAGGTGGGTATCTCCGTTTGTGGCCTTAACCTCAAAGACTCCGTCCCCGACCTCTAAGATAGATACGTCAAATGTACCACCACCAAAGTCATAAACAACGATTAACTCTTCGCTCTTTTTATCTAGGCCGTAGGCAAGTGAAGATGCCGTTGGCTCGTTAATGATACGTTTTACATCAAGGCCTGCGATCTTTCCTGCGTCTTTTGTGGCCTGCCTCTGGGCATCATTAAAGTAAGCTGGCACAGTTACGACGGCCTCTGTTACGGTCTCTCCTAGGTAGGCCTCGGCTGAGCGTTTTAATTTTTGAAGCACCATAGCACTCACCTCTGGTGGGAGGTAGGTCTTGCCCATATTTGCACTCTTTATGACGGCGCGTCCGGTGGAATCCTTCTCCACATGGTAAGGCACCATCTTCATCTCTTCATTAACCTC
>JAGLUZ010000036.1 GCA_023134165.1 Deltaproteobacteria bacterium
TGTAAAGACAGAGCGAAGAGCCCCGACAGAGAGTGCGTCACAGGGGCGTGCGCCAAAGACCACAACCTCGCTTGGGTCAATTACAATGTCTTGCATATCAGCCCCGCCCCTGCCAAGGGTAAAGGTTGCAACCTTCTCGGTCTGAGGAAAAACAACTTCCTTAAATGAGTTTCTTGGAATTATATAATCAAATTCCATATCTGCAAGGTTCTCAACAGGCCTGTAAACAACTTGGCGAGCATTCATTGCTGGGGCAATAAAAACGCCGTTATTTTTTCTGACGCCGTTTATTAATTTATCTATATTTTTTCGCTTTAAGATCATAGTTTTTTTACTTCCGTTAGATGCTCTGCGTCCTCATTTATTTTATAAAATCTTCCTTATCCTCTGGGTCAAAGACAATCATCGGTGGGTGCTCTTCTGGGTCATAGCCAGAGCGGTAGCCAAAGGAATCCTTAACCGTTAGGACTAGTTTTTGATTAATCAGGTTAAGCGGGATATTAACAGGACACGCCCTCTCACACTCGCCACAAAAAGTACATCTTCCGGCCAAATGTTGCGCTCGTATTAAATTCCACGAGAGATTTCCCCTTTCGTGGGCACTCGTCTCTATCCACTGTGGTGTATTTTTTTCTGCTATGCATTTTTCGCAGTAACAAAGCGAGCAAAATTGTCTGCACGCATAGCACTTTACACACCTCTTAAATTGCTCCATCCAAAAAGCCCACTTCTCTGATGGCTCCATCGCATCAATTGCCTTTATCTTATCAAAGACCATTCCAGTTGGCTCTTCTGGTGGCACAAAATCAGATTTTTCGCCAATTACAGTATCAGTTATGTGAGGATTCCTAACATCACAGTTATGACACTTTACAGGCATTATCTCGGGCTTTAGGCTTCCCTGCCAGAGCTCTTGTTTGTAGACCACACCCTCGCAGGTCATCCCAATTATATGTAGGTCTTCACGTTTCAGTTGCCCCTCGCTAATTAGGACAGCGATGTTTTTAATATCACAACCCTTGGCAACTATTGCAGGGCGACCGAGTTTTTTGATATCTCGGTACTTGCGTGTTAGGTAGACTGATAGATTATTTACACAAAGCTCATTGAAGATAAGCTTATCAGTCTCTTCCGGGGTTGTGATAAAGACCGGCGTTGTTCTGGTTTTTTTACGGTTCCAACCGTAACCAATTACAACTCCAACTTCACCTGAACTTAAAAGTTCCTTTGCTTTTTCTCTAAGTGTGTTTTCCATTACCCTCTTTATTTTAAAAGCTCTACTGGCTCTTCCTATAAAATTTATACTTTTCTTAAGGTCTTCGTAACCTTACAAAAGTTATTGCTTACGAAAAATTCTCTAAAATATTAAGGTACTCATTACACTTGCCTTATTTTGGTTCAAGTTACAAACTTGAACCCGCAAGGTAATCTTTTCCGCATAACTTATCACACATCCCCAGTTAGCACTCTGTCCGCCAACCTCCCATACCCAGTTAAACTGCCTTTTACTTCGCCCCACATCCACAGTTAGCCCCATGTCCGTCCAACATCCCATCCCCAATTAGCCACCCTCACCAGCCTAGGTTAGTTTTCTAGTTTTTTAATAACATCTTCGACATTATCAAAATGATTTGAGGCAAAATCCTTCCGAACTAAATCTGCGGGGACATCTACTTCTCCATCCTCGTCATTTTCTTTGAGTTTTTTTCTAACCACACTAAAGGCGTCAGCCTCTATGAAGTACCCCTGTTTTGCATTCTCTAAAAAAATAACATAAAGACCTGTGTCTTCATCATCTGATGCAAGTTGTTTAAAGCTATCTAAGAGTTCGCTATTAATGCCCCAGCGTTCTTCTTTTTTATCTTCCTCGTTTTTGGGTTTTATCATCTTTATAAAGAGAACCCCAGAGACGCCTTCTTTTTGCACAAGATGAACATCCATATCGCGCCACCTAAGGAAGGATTCCCGCATAAAAACCTCAAAACCTCCGGCCTTAAGATCTTCAACAAATTCCTCAACAACTTGAGTGGCCTCTGGCCTCTTATCCATAATTACCATACGTTTCATAAATCTACCTCTTTAACTCCTTATATTCCATAAACGGCCCGAGTTTTTCAATCTCTTCAGTTACGTTATTTACTAAGTCAACCCACTTTATAGCCTCTGAGGCTGATATCCAAGAAAAATGCACCCTTCTCATATCAATACCTGTAAACTCCATGAGTTCTTTAAAGGCAATCCAGCGTCTTCTTGCATGATAGTTACCAGTTGTGTAGTGGCAATCTCCGGGGTGACACCCTGAGACCAAAACGCCGTCAGCACCATTTTCAAATGCCTTTAGAATAAAGAGAGGGTCAATCCTGCCCGTACAGGTGAGCTTTATTATCCTAACATTTGGACGATACTCCATCCTGCCAGTGCCGGCTAAATCTGCACCTGCGTAGGTACACCAGTTACAGACGTAGGCCATTATCTTTGGCTCAAAGGCTTTGTCAACCTCTACGATATCTTCTTTTGTTTTTTCTTCAGTTTTATTCATTATAATTTTCCATTATATTTTTTACTTCCTATGGTTCACGGTCTCTTACTCTCTTGGTTCTACGTACAAACCCAAAGGTTTATTAACAATCTGGCTTTTCTCTATTGCGGTAAGATTGCCACGTCTCCCGACCTTTCCTTAGAAAGGACGGGAATCCTCGCAAAGACAGGGTTTTTTGGTTCTTTGCTAACCCCCCTAGCTACCTAGTTAATGTTCATAAGTATCCAGATGCTAGGAAGGGCAAGGACTAAAACCGCAACATACTTTTTTGTATGTGAGGATTTAAGTCCGCAGTCCCCTGACAACGCAGATGGATGCTTAGGGGCATGAACCCTCAAAAAGCGTTTATTGCGGCGTACACTTGTTCATCTGTATACCCTGCTAGATCAATGCTCTTGCTTCTGCAGGCCGCAACGCAAACTCCGCATCCTTGGCAAAGCCCAACATTTACCTCAGCTAGCATTTGAACTATATTACCTTCTCGGTCTTTTACCTCGGTCTTGGCAATGGCAGTGTATGGGCAAGCTGTGACACAGTCCCAACAAGCGTTGCATGTTGTCTTATTAACATCTGCCGTGATTGGCTCTCGTGCCATCTTATCACTTGAGAAAAGACCAAGTGCTTTACTTGCCGCGGCACTCCCCATGCTAACAGACTCTGGGATATCCATTGGGCCAACGCAAGTGCCTGAGAGATATATTCCAGCTGTTACGGTCTCCACGGGTTTTAGCTTTGGATGATATTCACTATAGAATTTATCTTTGTCATAGCCTATGCCAAGTTTTTGAGCAAAGGAATCAGCCCCCTTGCGTGAGATAAGAGCAGTTGCAAGAACAACCATATCTGCCTCTATCTCAACTTGTTGACCATTACTTAGGGTGTCTACACCTTGTACCATTATCTTTCCGTTCTTTTCGTAGACGCGCGAGACGCGACCTCTAAGGTACATTGCCCCGTCATCTTCAATTGCCTTACGGACAAATTCTTCGTAGCGTTTTCCTCCGGCACGGATATCCATGTAGAAGACGTAAGATTTGCCTTCATGAACCTTATGCTTGTAGAGCATTGTGTGCTTTGCCGTGTACATACAACAAATCTTTGAGCAGTAAGAGACACCTTTTGCCTCATCACGAGAGCCTGCACACTGAATAAAGACAATACTCTCTGGGGTTTTTCCGTCTGATGGACGCTCAATTTTTCCACCTGTTGGCCCAGAGCTTGAGGCCAAACGCTCAAACTGAAGCCCACTTACAACGTCTTTAATCTTACCGTATCCATATTCGCCAAAATGTTCATTTGGCATTAGTTCAAAACCCGTAGCAACGATTATCGCTCCAACGTGTTCAGTTACAATCTCGTCTTTTTGCGTAAAATCAATAGACCCTGGGCCGCATACCTTGGCACATAGCCCGCACTTGTCTTTTTGAATCTTTGGACACTTTGGTGCATCTATTACAGGGATATTCGGAACTGACTGAGGGAAAGGCGTATAGATGACCTTCCTCTTATTTAGGCCAAGTTCAAACTCGCTATCAGCCTTAAACGGGCATTTTTCCCAGCACTCACCACAACCCGTACAGGTTGACTCATCAACATACTTTGCCTTCTTATTTATGGTGATGGTAAAGTTACCGATATAACCATCAACCTTCTCAACCTCTGCATAGGTTAGAATCTTTATATTTTCGTGGAGATCTGCCTCCACCATCTTTGGCGTCAGGATGCACTGGGAGCAATCCATCGTAGGAAAGGTCTCTGAGAGCCTAGCCATATTACCGCCAATTGAGGGTTCACGCTCAACAAGGACAACCTCAACACCGCCGTCTGCAATATCAAGGGCGGCCTGAATTCCAGAGATACCACCGCCTATGACGAGTGCCTTCTTTGTTACAGGGATGCTTGTTGCCTTAAGTGGTTTATTACGTTTAAGCCTCTCTAGCATCATTCTGGTAAGGTCAAGGCTCTTTACCGTTCCAACCTTCTTTGTCTCATCGTGATGCACCCATGAGCATTGCTCACGAATATTTGCGACCTCACACTTATATGGGTTTAGCCCAGCGGCCTCACTTGCCTTTCTAAAGGTCTTCTCATGCATATGAGGAGAACAGGCCGATACAATTACACCGTCAAGGTCATTATCCTTAATGGCATTTTTAAACATCTCTTGCCCAGGTGAGGAACACATGAACTTATAGCTACAGGTGTATGCAACACCTGGCATCTCTTTAAGCTCGTCAGCTACTTTTTGAGTATCTACTGTACTCTCTATGTTATTGCCGCACTGGCAAACAAATACGCCTATTCTTGGCATCTATATACTCCTTGGGACGTTTTAAAAATTTTCTGGTGCATTGGTAAAATCCTTATACTAGAATACGTGTCTTTGACTCTAAGCTCGCAAAAACAGGCTAATTATAACTAAACTCCACGCTCCGCAAGAAGCGGTCTTATATCCCACTGGTTATCCTTAAGGCTTGTCTCGTCCTCGCTTTGACCAAGAGCTAGCCCCAGAAGTTGCGTGAAGTACACAACCGGAACTGTCTTAAAGCCCGCGTCACTAGATTTAATTTTTTCCTGACTTTTATCAAGGTTATACTGACAAAGCGGGCAACTCGTGACTATCACCTCAGCACCACTCTCTATAGCCGAGGTCATAATCTTGCCCGATAATCTCTCAACAACGTCGGTTTTTCCCATGGCAAGGTGTGCGCCACAGCACTCAATCTTATCAGGGAAATCAACTGGCTCACAACCAAGGGCACTTAACAAATCCTCAATTATGGTTGGAGCCTCGGCATTATCAATACCAACCTCACCGCCCGGGCGAAGTAACATACATCCGTAATAAGCCCCAACCTTTATCCCCGTAAGTGGTCTCTTTACAGCCTCTTTGACCTTATCAAAACCAACGGTATCACGAAGTATCTCCAGATAATGAACAATATTTAAAGAGCCATCATACTCAAGCTCCATAAATTCGTTAATCGTAGCCTTACGTTCCTTATCATCATTCAAGGCCTTGTTGGTACGCTTTAGCACATTATAACAAACACTACAGAGGGTTGTTACGGTCTCCCCTGCGGCTCTGGCATTGGCTAGCACCTTTGTTGGTGCGGCAAGCCCCATGATATTGTCATTTGTGAGCGGAAACCCAGCACCACAACAATTCCACTCACTAAGTTCCTCAAGCTCAAAGCCAAGGGTTATGGCCGAGGCCTTAGCGCTTTCGTCAAATGGTTTTGCAACTGTATTTAATGTACACCCAGGGTAATATGGTATTTTCATAGTTAAATTCCGTTATTATGTGATGCGTAAAAGTTTTTTTTTAAAAATCAAAATACAACTTAATACTTTTTGCCGTGTGCGGGTAAACTGCCGTGTGGCTAGTACCCCCTCACCCTAGCCCTCTCCCCACAGGGAGAGGGGATTTTTTTCTCTTACTGCATGAGCTACTGCATAGAGCAGACTGAATTAACAAACCCCGCAAACTACTTATCCGCCGTACGCTAGTACCTGACAACGCAGATGGGCGTTTAGGAGCATGAACACTAGCTTACGAATTTTCTAAAGGCAGAGACCATGGCCTGCTGTGGCCCTCGTTTAAGTAGGGGCATATCCATCTCTGCAATCTCTGCGTGGTCTTCGCCTTTGCGTAGATGAAGTTGCCTTAGAGCCTCAAGTATCTTTGCCGCACTAACACTCTTCGGGCATCTTGAGTAGCATTGCTGACACCCAAGGCAGAGCCACATTGTATTAGCTTCTTCTACGCCCTCTATATTGCCAAGTTGGAGTTGACGTATCATCTGGCTCGGTGTTATCTCCATCTCTAAGGAGACAGGACAGCCACCCGAGCAATTACCACACTGATAACACTGCTTTAGATCCTCACCACTAATGCGTTCAATTAAGGCAATACCCTCGCTCTCTATCTTGTCCTTTGATAATGTAATCTTCATAAGTTAAGTTCCGTTAAATACTTAAAAGTTATTTTAATTTTTATTGGCTTACTTTACTTCTGCTCTTACCTGTTATAGAGAAACTGCACTACAAAACCCTGCCAACTGCGGGTTCAGGTTTGTAACCTGAACCAAAATTCAAGTTACCTCAAAGATACTATCACTTCAACGTACCCTAGGTTCAATTTACAAAGTTGAACCTGCATTTGGTATTTTTCCAATCCACTATGTTACTTAAGTTTTCTACGCAATTTAGCAAGCCAACCTAAGCCTTATACTTCCTTACGCCTTCTTCAAAGAGGTCTCCGCCGTGGCAATCATTTACAACGATTGCAGGGAAGTCCTCAACTGTTAGTTTTCTTATGGCCTCAGGGCCAAGGTCTTCGTAGGCGATAATCTCAGCTTTTTTTATACTCTGTGCAATCAGTGCAGCCGCACCACCAACGGCAGCCATATAAACGGCTTTATTTTTCTTTATAGAATCTTTTACCTCTGCAGAGCGTTGGCCTTTTCCGATGAGTCCTTTTAGACCAAGATCAAGGAGTCTTGGGGTGTAGGCGTCCATCCTGCCACTTGTTGTTGGCCCAGCCGAACCTATTACTTGACCTGGTTTTGGTGGCGTTGGCCCAACATAATAGATTAACTGCCCTTTTAACTCAAAGGGAAGTTCTTCGCCTTTGTCAAGGAGGTCTATTAGCCTTTTATGTGCCGCATCACGAGCCGTAAAAAGAGTTCCTGTGATGAGAACCTTATCACCAATCTTAAGGTTCTTTACGTCTGCGTCTGTAAGAGGCGGAGTTATTTTTTTTGGTTCTGTCATAATTTTTAAGTTCCTTTTTACGTGATGCATTATACGTGAAGCTTATATAATCTATGTTTCGGAGCGTCTCTTTCGAGCCACCTATTCCTCGCAAAGACAGACAACTAATTCTTCTCTAACAACTGCACACTAATAGGCTAAACTTAAAGCTCTACTTCTTTATGCCTTGAGGCGTG
>JAGLUZ010000037.1 GCA_023134165.1 Deltaproteobacteria bacterium
CAAAGAGGGCCTGCCACGCGGTAAGGGCCGCAAGTGGAAGAGCGGCAGCGTGAATATGATCAAGCGTTACAGGCTTAAGGGCTACATGGCTTGCTGGAGCGGTTACATACTCCGCGTAGGCACCTCCTTCATATGGGAAGTTCACCATACCGTAAACGGCGTCCCCTGCCTTAAAATCCGTGACACTACTTCCTACCTCACAAACAATCCCCGAGACGTCCCAACCCAAGATAAAAGGAAACGGATCCTCATACATAGAGGCAAAGGCTTTGCCCTCGCGGATCTTTGTATCGGCCGGGTTTACTCCGGCGGCGTGCACCCTGATAAGCAATTCGTCGTGGCCCATTTTTGGCAAAGGAACTTCTTCATACTTCATGACACCCAGACCGCCGTACTCGTGGATTCTAACTGCCTTCATATGCTCCCTCTCCTCACGATTTTGTCGCACACATAATTTGCTATATTACATTTATATTATATAATATATATAAGAAACAGACCAATTAATTTCTCTAAATACCGTTCCCTTCATAGACGTAAAATCTCAGGATGACGTTGACCCTCATCCTGACTAACTGGAGATAGGAGTAGAGATGGAATTAATAGTAGCAGAGAATATCAACAAGTCTTACCAGTCCGGCGAGGTAAGCGTTAAGGCTCTAAAAGATATCAGCTTTAAGATAGAGGTAGCCTCTCTTGTCTCTTTTATTGGCCCCTCTGGCAGCGGAAAGACAACACTCCTGAACCTTATCGGATGCCTTGACAAGCCTACCTCGGGCGCCCTTAAGATTGCCGATACAGATGTCTTCGGTCTTGACAGACGCAAGGCCGCATCTTTTAGAGGAAAAAATATCGGTTTTATATTCCAGGACTTCAACCTTATCCCCGTACTTACTGTATATGAGAATGTCGAGTACCCTCTTCTTATGGTCCAAGACGTCCCTGTCGCCGACAGAAACAAACGTGTCATGACCCTTCTTGATGCCGTTGGAGTGGCCGATCAGAAAGACAAGTATCCTGACCAGATCTCTGGCGGGCAAAAACAGAGAGTCTCGATTGCAAGGGCCCTGGTTACAAAGACAAAACTCGTGCTTGCCGATGAGCCTACCGCCAACCTCGATCACGAGAGCGCATATATGGTCATAAACCTCATGAAAAAGATGAAGGACGATTTAGGGACAACCTTTATATTCTCTACTCATGACCAGAAGATCGTTGGCGAGGTTGAGACGATCTATACCCTCGAAGACGGAGCTCTGACCAGCAGGGAGGATACGGGAAGGGTAAAAGATGTCTAACATATTTAAGATTGCCATAAGAAACCTTTTTAGATACAAGAGAAGGACACTCCTTACAGCTTCACTGATCTCTACAGGTGTTCTCTTTGTACTCGTCTTTGTTTCAGTATCAGGCTCCTTTAAGAATATGATGGTCGGGCAGATAACTGACTCTTTCCTCGGTCATATCCAGATTCACAAAAAAGGTTATGTGGAATCTATCGATAACCTCCCCCTCACACTTAACCTTAATCCAGAGGAGCTTCTAAAAATAGAAGATATGATAAACCATACCCCAGAGGTAGAGGCCTATTCTCCAAGAATAAAGTTTGGGGGGATGTTTAGCAATTTTGTCGAGACCACCAATATAAGAATAAACGGCGTATTCCCTGAGAGAGAGATAAAAACCTCCCCTCTTCTTCCCTCAAGGATTATAGAAGGAACAAGTGAGATAGGTAAGGGCGAGATCCTTTTGCCCGAACTGCTTGCAAAGGGCATGAAGATCAACCTCGGCGACACGATTGTCATCGTCGCAACCAACAAGGACGGTTCCGTAAACGGCAGGCAATTCAGGGTGGGAGGAATACTTGAGAGCGCAACTGGCCCTGGGGGAAGGGACAGCTATATCCACATAGAGGACGCCATGGAGGTTCTCAGGATGGAGCAAATGGAGATAAGCGAGATCGTACTTAGGCTTAAGGATTTCGGTAATCTCCATATGGTAGGTAGCGAGCTAAAGGAAATTTTATCGACAGACTTGAATGCCAAGGGCAAGCTCAAGTTTGAGATACATACCTGGGAAAAACTCTCACCCTTCTATAATGTGGCAAGGATGATAGATCTCATGACATTCTTTATTAAACTCATGCTTATAGCCATAGTGCTCATCAGCATCATGAATGTAATGATAATGGCGGTCTTTGAGAGGATAAGGGAGATCGGTACAATTGCAGCCATAGGCACAATGCCCGAAAAGATATTATTCATGTTTATCATAGAGGGTTTCTCCCTCGGTGTAGTAGGGGCACTCATCGGTGATATTATCGGAGTAGCGGCAATCCTTATACTTGACTCTCTGGAACTAACCTTTAACTTCGGAAGACAAGCGGATCTTCTCCTTGTTCCGACTATTAACTTCGGCGAGATTTTTATGATGTCAATAATAGTTATTATAGCTTCAGTAATAGCCAGCCTTCAGCCTGCATTTAAGGCATCAAGGATGGAACCGATCAAGGCACTGAGACATGTATAGAGGGCGTGAGATGAGATGGATATTTTATTGTTTTCTTGTAATTTCACTTCTTCTGCCTTTAGCAGCCGGTTCTGCTGAAGTGGCTTCCGGGCTGATCGCCGTATCAGTGGACGGGAAAACTCAAGGAGCCAATGTCAGCAGTAAGGCAGCTCGGTCTGCATATTACATGATATTCGACAATAAGGGGAAACTCTTAGATGTTATAGGTAACCCCGTTAAAAACGCCGGCGGAGAAGCCGGGCCTTCTGCGGCAAATTTCCTCAGCAATAAAGGCGTCACCATAGTTGTTGCTGAGACCTTTGGGAACAAAATGATTAATTCTATGAAGACCAAAGGCATAAAGTTTATTGAATTTAAAGGCACAGCAGGCGAAGCCATTAAAGAGGTTTTAAAACTAAAGTAAATATATACGCTGAAAATATTTCAATTAAGGAGACTTACGATGTATACGATCAGCACTCTTTTCATCATGCTTATATTGGCTCTTCCTGCTTTTGCAATAGACGGAAATGCACTTCTAAAAGAGGTGGACAGGAACCTCAACCCCGAGTCTTTTGAATCATATAGAAAACTTATCAATATCGAGCCTGATGGGAGAAAAAAGGAGTTTGTTCTCTTTACCGTAAAGAAAGGAAAGGACAAAGTAGCTGCTCTCTTTATCTCTCCTGCAAGTGAAGAGGGCAGGAGTACCTTAAGGCTCGATGAAAACATGTGGCTCTATATTCCTAATGTTGGAAAACCTATTCGCATAACAAGCCTTCAGTCAGTTGTCGGAGGGGTCTTTAACAATTCCGACATCCTGCGACTCGATTACGTTGAAGAATATAATGTCGAGAAGATGGAAGAGGCGGGCAAGGAACATCTCCTCCACCTTAAGGCAAAAACAAATTCCGTAGCCTATGACCGGCTCAAAATGTGGGTTAACAAAGACACGTTGTTGCCAACCAAGATCGAGTCACTTACAGAAGCCTCCATGCTTATAAAGACCCTCTACTTCAAGGATGTCAAAGACTATGGCGGGGGCATAACGAGACCCTCTGTAGTTGAGACGGACAGTCCATTATACAAGGGCTATAAATCGGTTATGATATTTGCGAAAATTAAGGAAAAAAAATTCAAGGACGAGGTCTTTACGCTGACATTCATGCCGAACCTTGACTCACTTAGGTAGATGAGACTTCTCGTAGCACTCATCTTCTTTTTCACTTTTTTCACCCTCACTCCTCAAATCGCCCTTGGCCAGGATGATGATGAATATTCTTTTGACATCTCAGAGATAGAAAAGAAACCCTATAGTATCGGCGGGTACGGTGAGGTGCGCGCCGTGCTTTTCGGGCTTGATAAAGATGCCTCACTTTACAAACTCAGGTTCTACAACCATCACGAAAGAGACGTCCTGGATGAATACAATTTTACCCTTCAATTAGACGGCAGTTATGAAAGAGGGATTACCAGCCTTTATCTAAAGTCAAATACGGATATCAGAAGATCCTATCTTGGGTGGTCGGAGAAAACAACTCTCTTTGAAGGTTATATATCTTTAAAACCTTCTTCGTCTATCACTTTCGATATTGGAAAAAAGACTTTAAAGTGGGGCAAGGGGTATGCCTGGAACCCCGCCGCATTTATAGACAGACCGAAAAATCCTGACGACACGACCCTTGCCCTTGAGGGCTTTATAGTAGCATCCATAGACTACATAAAAAGTTTTAAAGGGCCTTTAAAAACCATCTCCTTCACACCTGTTTTGATACCTGTCTATGAAGATGTAAACGAGGAATTCGGAGAGATTGACGAACTTAACTTTGCAGGAAAACTGTACCTTCTCTACTATGACACCGATATCGACCTTACCTTTCTTACGGGCGGCAGCAAAACCACCCGCTACGGCTTTGACTTTTCAAAAAATATCAGTTCAAGTTTTGAGATGCATGGTGAGGCTGTCTTCATTAATAACTTCAATAAAAAACTTATCGATAGCACCGGCCAGATATCAGAACGCAAGAATGACATAACCAGCTATCTTTTAGGTATAAGGTACCTTACAAGGTCAGATACAACCTATATATTTGAGTATTATCATAATGGAACAGGATTTAGGGACTATGAAATGAGGGACTACTTCTCATTTATAGATTCGGCTTACGATACCTTTATTACTTTAAGTGACGATAGCCTACTACAAAAGGCATCAAACGTTACAGAGGGTATCTACGGCAGAACCAGCCCTATGAGGGACTATCTCTACCTTCGCATAAGCCATAAAGAACCTTTTGATATACTATACTTTACCCCGGCTCTTACCTCGGTCTTTAATATAAATGACAATAGTTTTACCTTATCGCCGGAACTGTTATATAACGCCATAACAAATCTGGAACTTCGATTCAGGTCAACCTTTACTTCAGGAGAAAGTGGCAGCGAATTTGGAGAAAAACAGAATAAGTATAGGATGGAATTAAGGGCGCGTTATTATTTTTGATCAGGAAGGAGTTTATAAAATGCCTAATTATTTTCAAAAAATGAAGTGAGGTAGAAAAATAACATGTGTCTATTCTCTTAATGATCCTAATCTATGGTAGTCGTTGCCAACAAACAATTGAACTGGATTTACGGGCTTGCCAGAGTCAAAGGGTAAATAGGACGCACAAAGACCCGCTATTTGCGAGCCTTTGTTGGTATGGCTATAAGAGTCAATGGATAAGAAATTAATGGCGGAGGGCAAGGGACTCGAACCCTCATAGGCGTTAACCCGGCAGTTTTCAAGACTGCTGCCTTACCAATTAGGCAAACCCTCCAATTTGAAGTTGTTTTGAGATTTAACTATAGGACGTACTTCTTTTATATAATCATTTTTTCTCTATTTTTTCAAGTCCACCAGTATACGGTCGAAGTGCCTCTGGGATTATAACAGAGCCGTCCTCTTCTTGGTAGTTCTCTAGGATTGCAACAAGCGTCCTTCCAACAGCAAGTCCGCTTCCGTTTATGGTGTGAACAAACCTTGTTTTCTCGCCTTTTTTTCTAAAGCGAATACTCGCACGCCTAGCTTGAAAATCCTCAAAATTAGAGCAAGAAGATATCTCTCTAAAGGTTTTTTGTCCTGGTAACCAGACCTCTATATCATATGTCTTTGCCGCAGAAAAACCCATATCACCACTTGATAGAGTTACGACTTGGTAATGGAGTCCGAGACGTTTTAATATCTCCTCTGCATTGGTAGTTAGTTTTTCTAGCTCTTCATAAGAATTCTCTGGGGTTGTAAGCTTAACAAGCTCTACCTTGCTAAACTGATGAAGCCTAATTAACCCTTTTACATCCTTGCCATAAGACCCGGCCTCTTTCCTAAAACAAGGCGTATAAGCGGCGTAGGCTTTTGTAAGTTCGGCCTCGTCAATTATCTCTTCGCGGTGAATATTAGTAACCGGCACCTCTGCCGTTGGAACAAGGTAATGATCAAGGCCTTCTATCTTAAATAAATCTTCCTCAAACTTTGGAAGTTGACCGGTACCAAAAAAAGAATCACTCTTTACTAAAAATGGCGGAAGAGCTTCTGTATAACCATGCTCTTGCGTATGAATATCTAGCATAAAATTTATAAGTGCACGCTCTAGCATTGCACCGGCGCCGAGCATGAGGGAGAACCTTGCGCCAGATAATTTTCCTGCCCTCTCAAAATCTATAATCCCAAGAGTTTCGCCAAGCTCGATGTGATCCTTTGGTTCAAAATCAAAGACTGGTTCTGTGCCAACCACTCGCTCTACTTTATTTGCACTCTCGTCAGAGCCAACAGGGACACTCTCGTGAGGCAAATTTGGTAAGCTCAGCATGAGTGCCTTCAGGTCTTCTTCAAGAGTGCTAATCTCTTTATCAAATTCCTTAATCTTTCCTGAGACCAAGCCCATCTCAGCAATTAAATCCTTTGCGTCTTTTTTTTCTTTCTTTAACTCGCCGACCTCAGTTGAGACCTTGTTGCGTCTTTCCTTTAAAGCCTCAACTTCCTTTAAAAGGTCGCGTCTTTTTTTATCCAAATTTAAAACTTGCGAGATATCAAACTCACCACCACGAGTTGAAAGCCTCTCGCTAACCTCTACTTCATTCTCTCTTATGTACTTTATATCTAGCATAGTTTTTTATAAGTTAAGTGGTACTAAATCCTTTGGGTAGTCTATATAAAACTCAAAGGTTATCTCCTTTTTTTCTTTTGGTTCTAATTCCAATTTCCACTTTAATATTCCCTTGTCTGTATCCTCTTTTGTCTCGACAAAAAACTCAGGCACTGCCTCAACAAATTTTACCTTTATAGCACTATCGCGCGTGACAGGTATCTGGTCAATAACAGTGATTGAGATTTTTTCTTTCTTAAAGTTTTCAACCTCAACCCTGTACCTGTAGGTTGAGCGTAGTTTGCTTGAGATAAAACCACTCTTGCCTTTATCTCTTTTTACGATAATGCGTTTTATCTTTACCCCTGCATCTATGCCAAGCGAGACCTGAGCTTCTTCGCTCGGGGCTATATTCTTTAAATTTGCCAAACCTATAAAATTATCATCTACATAAACTGAGGCTTCTCCTGGAAGAAAAGGATACTCAGCTGTATTTATAATCTTTGCTTTTAAAAAAGCAAACTCTGATAGCTTTGGTGTCGTCTCGTAGGAGAACTCTGCATCAAAAGTTTTTATTGCAACAGTAAGCCGTTTTTTTCTACCATCACTTAAAACGTCTGCTCTTCTTTTTATATTAAATGTAGTTGATGTCCAGCCCTCTCCTACAACCGCTGTGGCTAAAGGTGCGGGGCTCGCTTCCTTTGCAACCTCTAATTTTTCTTCCATCGCAAAGTCAGGTTCATCTAAAAGCCCTTTAGACTTTGACCTGAAAGATTTCTTTGCAAGACCTCGACTATAGCCAAGGACAACTGGTTTTTCTACGTACCAAGGCGGTAGCTTTGGTGCTGTTGCTCCGTGAGAAGGCCTAGCCGTAGAAAGTGTTAGCTTAACGTCTTTCCAGTCTTCCCCTGTATTTTGCGTAACCTCACCATAATAGGTAAGCTCTAAGCCCTTGATACTCCCACCTGCTCTGAGGTCGTAAGCCGATTGCCAACTTGCCCCAAAAATTGCGTACGTTAATTCTGCTCTTACTTTTCCGGCTTTTTTTTGCTCAAGCTCTACACTTACCTTCTTTGTCCCTCTCTCGCGATTTTTGTTTCTTATCTCATAGAATTCATTTCTTACATCTTTAATTTTTTTATCTAACTCGCGCGCCTTCTGCTCTTCAGCAATTGTAGCGGTATCAACATTATTCAAATTTTTTAGGTAAAAATCAACAATACCCTGCCACTCACCAAGCTTTGGTTTCCCTCGCTCTATCTCTTCAGTCATATCAGAGGTGGCCTTTACCTTTATAGAGCGAATAAAAGTTCTCTGTTCCTCAAGGTTCCTTACCCTGCTCTTGATAAGTTTTTTTTCGTCCTCTAGTTTTTCTAATCTTTTCTCTAAAGACTTAACTCTCTTATTATCTGTATTTTCTAGAAAATTCTTTGTAACCTCTGTACCAAGTATCTTAAGTCCCTCTTCACCTACAAGGCTTACCCGCTCAGAGCCATCTATTAAGTGGAGCGGAAGATTATCAAAGATAATCTCATGGGTTCCTTCTAAAAGATTTGTTGTTAAGGTTCTTGTAATCAGAGCCCTATCAGCAAAAACAGTTACGGCCGTAATCTTGCTCTCAGTGGTTTTTGTCTTTGCACTTATTTGCTCTGGAAAAATAAAGAGAACCAACAAAACAAGTACAAGTATTATATTTTTTATCTTCATTCTACTTCTCCGTCCCATCTTTTGTAGAGACTATTCTCGATGCCCAGTGCGTCAAGTGTTTTTCCTACTACAAAGTTGACCATATCACCGATGGTCTTTGGTTGCATATAAAATGCTGGCATCGCTGGGAGAATCTTTACACCAATCCGCGCAAGCTTTAACATATTCTCCAGGTGAATTGGGCTAAGCGGGGTCTCGCGTGGGACAAGGACAAGTTCTCCGCCTTCTTTTAAAATACAATCTGCGGCACGCTCAATTAGGTTTGTTGAGGCACCTACTGCAATGCGAGCAAGTGTACCCATGGAGCACGGCACAACCACCATGAGTTTTTTTAGTGCTGAGCCACTTGCAACAAGAGCCGTTAGGTCATCACTTGGGAAATACTTTAAAGTACCTTTTGGCCTCTCTTCCAAGGCCTTTTCTGCGTAAGATAAAATAGTTGAAACTATCTCTTTGGGGGTAGAGTCTGCAAGGTCTAGACCAACCTCAGCCTTTAGGAGCAAAAAACCTGAAGGGGAGATGATTAGGATAACATCATCGCCCCTCTTAAGTAGCTCGGCTATTAGGGTGAGGCCATAAATTGCCCCGCTTGCCCCGCTTATAGCAACTGTGACTGAGGCCAAAACTCTCTACTCCTTTTTCTTTGTTTCTAATTTTTTTCTTCTCGTAACCGAAAAACTTCGGTTACCCTGTTTATAGAAAATACAACCTAAAACAAATTGAGCAAAAAATTTATTTACTCTGCTTTAGGATAAGATAAAAAATGTTTTTCCCTCTTTGGAGGCGAAGACGAATTAGACTATTTTTTTTGAGCTTGCCTATAACTCGATTAAAATCATCAGAGCTCTTTACTACCTTACCGTTTAACTCTATTATGACGTCACCTTTTTTTATACCACCTGCGGAGGCAAGTCCCTTAAAGTCCATATCAACTACAAGAGCACCTTTTGTGCCTTTTTCAAAACCGTAACGCTCTGCAAGTCTTGGTGTTAGGGTCTTTATGCCAAGCCCTAGAATATCATCAAGCTTGACCTCTTCTTCTTGCTCTTTTTCTTCCTCTTCCTCTGGCTCTTCCGTGCCGTCATCTCTCTTTACAACCTTTAGGAAGAGTGTCTTTTGCTTGCCATCTCTAATGACCTTTATCTTTGTTTTTTTCTTTAGCGAGGTAGCGGCTACTGCACGTTGCAGGTCTCTAAGCTCTTTTACTTTTTTACCACCAAACTCGATAACAATATCACCGGCCTTTATCCCAGCCCTTTCTGCTGGATCTCCCGGAGTAACTGCACTTATGAGAGCACCCTCGGCATTTTTTAGCCCAAAGGACTCAGCTATCTCAGGGGTTACTTCCTGAATCATCACTCCAATCCAACCGCGTGTTGTCTTCCCGTCTTCCTTTAACTGCAAGACAACGTCTTTTAGCATATTTACGGGGATTGCAAAACCAATGCCTTGACCTCCGGCAATGATTGCGGTATTTACACCGATTACTTCGCCGTCGAGGTTAAAGAGTGGGCCGCCTGAGTTTCCGGGATTAATTGAGGCGTCTGTTTGGATAAAATTATCATAAGGGCCAGCACCGATAACACGCCCCTTCTGGCTAATTATCCCAGCCGTAACAGTACCGCCAAGACCAAAGGGATTACCTATGGCAAGAACCCACTGACCAATCTCTAGGGCGTCAGAGTCGCCAAGAGGCACGACTGGTAGGTCTTCCTTTGATTCAATTTTTATAAGGGCAAGATCCAAGATTGGGTCTCTTCCAATTACCTTGGCCTTGTATTCTTTTTTATCATCATCAAACTTTACAAATATCTCTGTTGCATTCTCTATTACGTGATTATTTGTGACAATATGGCCGTCTTTGTTAATGACAAAACCAGAGCCAAGGCTCTGGCTCTTAAACTCTTTATCTTGACCAAAGGGGGAACCAGGACCACCACCAAAGAAATCTTTAAACTCATCGCCAAAGAAATCTTCTAACGGATTATTAAACCCAGGCGAGCGACCATGTCTTCTTCTCTTTACGACCTGAGTCATTGATATATTTACAACAGCTGGGGATAACCTCTTTGCTAGTTCAACAAAAGAGAGGTGACCACCACTTAGTGCTAATTTTTGAGGTGCTTCCTTTGATTTTGTGTTGGATTTTTCTTTTGTTTCTGCCCAAAAGTTTTGAGCTAGACCCTCTGTAGTGATATCGAGCCTAATGGTTACGCCGATACCAACAAGGGTGGAGATAATAGCTACAAGGATAATTGTCCTTAACGTAAAGACCCTCTGTTCGTTCTTTGGCTTTGCCATATATAATCCTCTCTTTTCTTTAATCTTAAAACTAGGGGTTATTCAACTACCTTTAGGTAGGCAGTGTGGAGTTCATGGAGGATTGCCTCAATGAGTTTTTCCTCATCTTCTGAGAGGTTACCCTTTGTCTTTTCCTCAAATATCTTTATAAGATCTATTGTTTGACGCGCTGAGGTCGTGTCCTTTGTCGTCTCATTTGTTATTGGGTTTGGGATAATCCCAAGGCTCATCATTGCTGAAGAGGAGAGGGAGAGGAGAAATGTAGAGAAGGTTATCTCTATTGGGGACTCTTTCACTTGCTGGTCTGTATTTTTTTTTTCTTGATTATCTTGCGTCATAATGTTTTTTTTCACTTAGTCATTATAAAAAACTAATGCTTCACCTTTACCTTTATTTGCTCTCCACTTGACTCTTTCTTTGGCACAACTACCTCTAAGACCCCGTTTGAGAGATTTGCTTTTATCCCTTCTTTATCTATCTCGCTTGCCATATTAAAGGAACGCTTAAAGACGCCGTATGAGGATTCAATCCTATGATAATGCTCCCCCTCTATCCCTCTCAGCTCGCGCATCCCTTTTAGAGTTAGGATACTTCCGTCTACCTCAACACCAACGTCCTCTATCTTTACACCTGGAATCTCTACCTTTATCGTAATATGTGACTTTGTTTCATAGGTATCAGCCGGAGGCATCCAAGAACACTTTGCCTCACTACCCTCACCAAAGTAATGCTCTAGGGCCTCATCAAAGATGCGACTCATCCTGTCTTGAAAAAAAAGTAAATCCTTAAAGGGTATCCACCGTACAAGTGCCATGATTTTTTCCCTCCAACTAGTTAAGTGTCTAGAACCTTCACCATAAAAGAAAAAAGACTCCTAAGTCAAACTCCAAAAAATTAAAGAAAAGTTACGACCCAGCTCACCGAAAAATTATGTATTTAATAATATTTTAAATTCCTCTTTTTGTCAATAGTTAGGGTCTTTTTTGCCTTTATTTTGCCCAATATTAACTAAATTTAAAAACTATCCCATATCCCCAAGCTCGTACTGTACAATTGATAAGGCGGCAATGGCCGCGGTCTCTGACCTGAGAATCCGAGGCCCAATGCCAACAGGCATATACCCAGCGCGTTCTGCTAAGCTAATCTCTTCTTCAGTAAAACCCCCTTCTGGGCCAAGCAAGAGTGCTATGCCATCACTCTTATCATATCCTTTTAGTGCGGCTTTTATCGGAACTCTCTTCCGGTCCACCTCACTCTCCCTCTCATATAGTGCGAGCTTTAACTTACTTGATGACGCCCCAATGGCCTCATTAAATTCCTTAAAAGAGATGACTGGAAGCCACCCCCGCCCACACTGCTTAACAGCCTCAATTGCAATCCTCTCATAGCGTTTTCTCTTTTTTTCACGGGCCTCTTTATCAAGAACAGGTACAGTTCTCTCGCTAAAATAAAAAACAAGTTTCCGAACCCCAAGCTCTGTTGCCTTTTGAATAATAAACTCTGGTTTACTACCCTTTGGCATGGCTTGAACAAGCTTTACCTTCAGAGGGGAGCTTCTTATGCACTCTGTTACATCAAATATTCTAATTATAGCTGAAGTATCAGTGACATTCTCTACAATTCCAGCAAACTCGAAACCACGACCATTGATAACAATAACCTCAGCTCCTGTTCCGAGACGTAGCGAATTTTTGAGGTGCTTAAGCTCATCGCCTCTCAAAACAGCCATCCTTGAACCACTATCAATATCAGCTGCAAAGAATCTTCTCATACCTTAGTGCTCCTCAGTTAAAAAATTTGTCTGGATTAATAAAAAAGATTTATGACTTTTTAAAAAGAAGAGCCACCCACTCTCCGCTCTTCATCTGCTTAAAGGGTTTTAAACCGATTTCTTTAAAAGCATTCGTTACCTCAACAGCCTCTACCTCAAGAATACCAGAAAGAATTAAAAAACCATCTGGGCTAATTTTTTTCTCTAAATCTTCACAAAGCTCCATTAAAGTTGAGGATAAAATATTTGCAACTACAACAGAGAATTTTCCAGTTATTTCATTAAGTGGTTTCTCACTAAGTACAACTTTGGCCTTGTTTAGTGCTATATTTTTTCTTCCTACCTTTAAAGCAACGGGGTCATTATCAATCCCGATAACCCTGCCTAGTGAGTTCTTTCTCCTCTCTTCCCAGAGCTTAAAAGCACCTAGAGCAAGTACGCCACTCCCTGTGCCAACATCTAAGAGTGAGAATGGTTTTGGTGTCTTCAGCTTTTTTATAACCTGCAGTGCCTTTAAACAAAGCCTTGTTGTCTCGTGGCCGCCTGTGCCAAAGGCCATGCCTGGGTCTATCTCTATTAAAATATCTTCTGCCCTAGACTGGGCCTTACTAAAGCTTGGCCTCACAAAAAAACGCCCAACCCTTACAGGCTTTACACCTCTACGCCACTTCTGAGACCAGTCTATGTCTTTATAATTTGAAGAACTAAGCTTCCAACTAAAGGTCTTAAGTTTTTTTTGAAGCCCCTGTATCTCTTTTTGCGTTGTTGTGACTGGCAGGTAAGCGGTTAGAGAATCACCGTTGCTAGGAGAGGTTTCCCTACAACTATCACCCTCCACCACACCTGCACTACCGCTACTTATTAGTAGAGCCGCTATGATATCTCTGTTTTTTTCAGGCCCTGTAGCCTCTATCTTTATCCAGTCCATCTGTAATGCCTTACTTTATTTTAATGAAAAACCCCCAGAGTACCAAAAAGGATTTTTCTTCGAAGCGGTATCTGGGGCTTTTTTTTAATACTGAGGCTCAACTCCCAGACCTTGGTTAATCTCTATATTTATTCTGCTCTAATTTTCTCTTCATTATATCACGCACTGCGTCACGCTTATTAAAAAGTTCTTCTTTTTTATTATCTCTAAGAGCCTTTAATTTTTTCATCAGCTCTGCGTTACGCTCCACATGGAGGGTATTTATCTTTTTAAATACATCCTCTGGTATCTCCACTGGCTCTTTTATCCGCTCCCCTGCCTTTGAACTTGCCATGGCTCCGGCCTCTAGCTCCATTAACTCAGCAAAGAGTTTATCCTTATGGCGAATAAAACCGTGGCCTTCGGTAACAGCGGCATTTGTGATGCCGTCCTCTATCCAGATTGAGATATCACTTCCCTTTACACCAGCAACCGAGGTGGCAGTTCTAAATTCCATCCCTGAACCACTGCCAAAGATTGAATTAAGAAGCCCTCTTACCCTTCCAGTTGCTAATCGAAAAACAGATTTGTTTCTCTTTTTTTTCTTATTATAGACCCACTTTGTTACCGCTATCTTGCTACCAGAACCAATACTTAAGACAGAATCATCCTCAAACTGTATGGTAAGGGTCGCGTCCTTAAAGGTCTTTATCTCATCACCTAAGTGAACCTCATCCTCAAGGCGTAACTCTCTACCACTCTTCTCGCTTTTTTTAAATATAGCGGCCTCGCCTTGAATCTTTGTGACCCAGCCAATTACGCCGCCTTGTGCTTTTGCCTCACCTGCAACTGCGTCTTTTAGGCCTATAAAGGTTAAGCATAAAACAAGGACTAAAGAGAAAAGTAACCCTCCAAGAATTTTTTTTCTGTAAAAATCTTTTTTACTTTCGTTATTCAAAACCAACCTCCTATCAAAAAAAAACTAATCCCTCATATTTTCAAATTGCAGATCCAGATCAAAGCTCTTTTCTTTTAACGCGGCTATTACTGTCTGGAGGTCATCAATTTTTTTCCCTGTTACTCGGAGCTGATCTCCTTGAATCTGAGCCTGAACCTTGAGCTTTTTATCTTTTATATGCTTTACAATAGCCTTTGCCTTATCTGCGGCAATGCCTTGAACTATTGTTATCTTTTGCTTTTTTGTATCCCCAGCTGCGTCCTCTATCTTACCATAATCAAGGGCCTTAAGTGATATTTTGCGTTTTACAAGTTTATCTTGAAGCATATCAGTAACAGCCTTTAACTTGTAATCATCATCACCGATAAGTGTAATGGCCTCCTCACCGTCCCACTCTATCTCACTCTTTGTACCTTTAAAATCATAACGCTGACTCATCTCTTTCTTTGCCTGATTTACGGCATTATCCACTTCCTGCGTATCTACCTTTGAAACTATATCAAATGACGGCATAATAAAACCTCTCCTTTTTTTCTTTCTGCTAACTGATTTAAAATCTTTAAAATCACTTTAAGCCCTAATGTTAATCTATTTTTAGCGACCCCCTCCACTTCAAATCAAACCACACCCTTACGGCCTTACAACCTTCACACCCTTTGGGGGGATAAACTCAAAGAATGAGTCCTTAATCTTTAGATTTGTCTTTATATCACTTAGGCCAACGGTTGTGGTAATACCCATAGTATCCTCAATGATAGACTGCTTAATTAAATAATCCTTCTTTCCAACCTCTATTATAAGTGTCTTGATACTTCCAAGCGGGGTCTTTGGTAAAAGGCTAAGTGTGTAGGAATCCCCGTCTACCTGTAAAAGCTCAGAGGTAAAGTCTCTTTGAAAATCCACCTCTCCGGTTAAGAAACGAATTGCCGCACCTTGGGGGCCTGCTTCAACACTTGTTAAGATAACCTGAGCTAGATCGTCCTGATAAACCCAGAATTTTTTGCCATTACTTATAAGCACGTCCTCTACAGGGGTGATAAACTCCCATCTTAATTTACCCCCGCGTTTTAAAAATATCTTTCCACTCGATAAATCCCGCTGATTAAGTGCCTTGTTATATGTCTCCTGTGTAAAGAGTGCAGATATTGTCTCGACTTTTTTGTAAGC
This sequence comes from Deltaproteobacteria bacterium, assembly GCA_023134165.1. Lineage (GTDB taxonomy): Bacteria > Desulfobacterota > GWC2-55-46 > GWC2-55-46 > DRQE01 > JAGLUZ01. The sequence continues at coordinate 15,444 of JAGLUZ010000037.1, forward strand.
CTTATTAAGTGCCTTTGTAATATTTTTTGCACTTTTACCTGCGGCATTATTCTCTGCAAGAACCTTTGTGCTAAAACAAATCAAAAGAAAAATCACAAGAAAAGATATTCGGCTAAAGTTCTTTATTTTTTTTAAAGTTATTTTTTTTTCCATCACTGCGTCGCAGACCTCCTCAAGACCTCTCTTGGTTTACTCCCCTTAGCAGGCCCAACTACACCGTCCTCCTCCATCTTTTCAATAAGACGTGCAGCCGTATTATAACCTATCCTAAAACGTCGTTGAATATAGGAGGTTGATATCATCTCAAGCCCTCCAGCAAGTTCCACGGCCTCGTTGTAACGCTTTAAAAACTCGGCGTCATATTCCTCTTCCCTTGTTTTTTTCTCTGTTATCTTGGCCTCTGCAATTACCTCATCAAAGAGGGGTTTGCCTTGTTTTCTTAAAAAATCAGTGAGACGCTTTGTCTCAGCCTCACTTACGTAAGCTCCGTGCGCACGCTTTAGCTTTGTTGTACCGGGCGGCATAAAGAGCATATCCCCCCTACCTAGGAGGGATTCTGCCCCCATCGAGTCAAGTATTGTCCTTGAGTCAATCCTGGACGGCACCTGAAAAGATATGCGAGCAGGAAAGTTTGTCTTTATTAGCCCAGTAATAACATCAACAGAAGGCCTCTGCGTTGCAACAAGCAGGTGAATTCCTGCGGCTCTGGCCATCTGGGAGAGCCTAACAAGAGCGTCCTCAACATCTTTTCCAGCGGTCATCATCAGGTCTGCAAGCTCATCAATTATAACAACTATGTAAGGTAGCTTCTTGTGTTCCGTATCACTATGCGTTGGGTTTGCAACAACAAGCTCATTATACCCTATAATATTCCTTGCCCCAAGTTCGCTCATAAGTTTATAGCGTTTCTCCATCTCAACCACAATACCTCGGAGCATTCCGGCCCCGCGTTTACTCTCTGTTACAACAGGTGTTATTAGGTGCGGGATGCCCTCATAGGCAGATAGCTCGAGCATCTTTGGATCTATCATAAGAAAACGCACATCCTCTGGCGTGCATTTAAAGAGTATACTTAAAATTATAGAGTTAACAAAGACACTCTTTCCTGAACCTGTTGCTCCAGCAATAAGGAGATGTGGCATTGTTGCAAGATCGGCTACAAAGGGCATCCCAGCCAAATCCTTGCCTATCACGAGAGGAAGCCCCCCCTTGCTCTTCCTAAACTGCTCACTCTCTATTACCTCACGAAAGTAAATATCTTCTCGTGTTTCATTTGGTACCTCAATCCCAACAACTGCCTTTCCAGGCACCGGAGCAAGTATCCGAAGCGACTCTGCACGCATTGCAAGAGCCAAATCATCGGCAAGGTTTGTAATCTTCCCGACCTTTATCCCGGGGGCTGGTTCAAACTCATACATCGTTACCACGGGTCCCGGGCGAACCTCTTTTACCTGCCCTAGCACACCAAAGTCTTGGAGTTTTTTCTCCAGTATCTTTGAGTTAGTTAAGAGCTTTTCATTATCCAGTACCTTCTTTCTATCCGGTATTGGGTCTAATAAATTTGAGTTTGGTAGCTGAAACTTACCCTCCGGGTCTGCAAGAAGCAGTTGCTCGGGCGTACTCTTCTCTGCCTTTGAACTCTCCTTCTTTTGCTCAAGGGTAACAATTGTTGGTTTCTTTTTTTGAGGAAGTTTAAATCTGTCTGTTTTTTTAGTGGCCTCTCTTGCTTTCTCTTCCTTTAAAAGTTTTTGCTCCTTACGCTTCTTCTCTTGCTCCTCTGCTCGCTTCTCTTTTGCCTTACCTCTCCTAACCAAAAACTCACCAAAACCCGCCCGCATACCACCAAGCCACTCATAAAAACCACCAACCCCCTTTGCTGTCCCAACTGAGCCGTCAGCCACGTAACCAAAAACATGCTCCCCGATTTGAATTAAAGAGATGCCAATACCTATCCTAAGCGAGATTAAAAATATAGCCGCAAATACTATAAATGTACCAGCCGTGCCTAGGTACGGACTTAGGTTAAAGGTTAGAAAGTGTCCAACTATACCGCCTGCCATTGGCTCCTCTATCAGGAGTGAAAAAAGCCCTGAGAAGGTAACAATAAAAAGAAACATACTAACGGGGATAGATACGCGTGCGCGCATGCCCTCTCTAAAGATACACTCAAATGCAATGTAGGCAAAGATTATAGGGAAGACGTAGGCAGAGAAACCAACAATGACAAAGAGAATCTCAGCTGTGTTATTGCCGATAAGACCGACCATCCCGGTTGAGCCAGAGTGCTTGAGCACAAGACTTATCCCAAATAAAGCGGCCATGGCCGCGAAGATTATTCCGATTATCTCGGCCTTTAATTCACGTTTTTTTCCGTTCTTTGCTTTTGCTTTACCCATGTATTCCTGCACCCACCTTAAAACTCTCCAACATTAATTTTTCTGATATTTTTCAAACTCGCCTTGCTATTTTTTCTCAACTACTTTCTGGAATTGTTTACTGAGTGTTATACATTGAAATTGATATTTTTTCTTGCCCACTTTGAAAACCCTTTACACTGAACCAGCTGAAATTTTTTACTTGTATTTTTTCAAGCCCACCTTACTATTTTTTCTCCGCAACTTTTTGAAATTGTTTACTGAGCGTTATGCCTTGAAATTGATATTTTTTCTTGCCCACTTTGAAAACCCTTTACACTGAACCATCTAACATTTTTTACTTGCATCTTTTCAAGCCCACCTTGCTATTTTTTCTCAACTACTTTCTGGAATTGCTTACTTAGCGTTATGCCTTGAAATTGATATGATGATCCAATCTCCGTACCATAAAGTCGTTCTGGCTCCTCGCTCATTTTTTCGAAATAAAGTTTACAAAACCTTTGCCCGTCAGTAATCATAAAAGGCACGTCATGGGCTCTAACCTCAAGCACAGCCTTTGTGCCGCTTAACTCACCGTTATTTCCGTACCCAAAGCCAGGGTCAAAAAAACCAGCATAATGGGTGCGAAGCTCACCGCTTCCAGCCTCAAAGGGTGCCATATCAGCGGCGTAACCATTGGGTATTCTAATCTTTTCCTTAGAGCCGAGGATATAAAACTCCTCCTCCTCAAGCGTTAGCGTCCCTTTTTTGTTTGCTTCAATTGGTTCCCAAAAATCAGTAATCTTATAAAAATCTCGCTTTGTTAAATCCACAACCTGACTATTTTTCTTTGCCTTATAACCTACAATGCCGTTTACGCCTTTTAAATCAACGCTCATAAAAAGTCCGTGCGAGATGACTGCCTCATCAATTGGAAGCACAGCGGTATCAGTATAAAGAAGTTTTTTATCTAAATATATATTTTTCAACTCCTCGTCCCCAATGTAGCTATCGCCTCGGCGTAGCCTGAGCTGAGCTAGGCTTTGTCCTTGTTTTAATTTTACTGCAAAAGTACGCGGCATTACCTCTAAATAAAGTTGCCCCTTATAGCCCTCTTTAATGTGATCAAAGCGTGGGTTTTTATCACTCAAAACACGGGAGAAAATATCAAGCCTCCCGGTCGTACTCTTTGGGTTTGTCTTTCCGTCAACCCCATCAGGGAGGTTTAACCCCTCCATCAGCGGGATTAAATAAATTATCCCCTTATCAAGAACGCCGCCTTGGCTGATATCAACCACGTATTTTACAAGGTCAGCTCCGTAGGAATCTTCTACGTGAATTATGTCTTCTATGGTTTGATTTTGGTTTGGTAAAAAACTGGAGACCAAGGCATAGGCCTTACCCCCAAGCCTAAGATCCAGACTTGCGGGCTGAACTTGTTCGCCCTCGATTGGAACCTCTGAGGTGATTACATTATCTTTTATCGCGGTCTGTAGTTCCTGAAAACTAAAGACTCCGCTCTTGCCTGCATTTGTCATGCGTTTTTTTAACCCCTATCCATAGTAGTAAATTCTAATTGCAACATACTACATAATACCTAAATAGTAGAGGTATGAAAAGCATTTTTTGTGTTTTTTATTTTGAAGGGGGGGAAAGTTCATAACAACCAAAAACCTGTTTTTACGAGCGAACAAAGTGAGCATGGCAATCTCATGGGCTGTGCAGGTGATGCTGTGAAATAAAAAAAAGACAAGGGAGATGAGTCCCTTGTCTTTTTGGTTTTATAAGAGAATGAACATCTACTACCAATCAAATTCTTTAGCTTCTCTTACAGCTCTTTCTATTATTTTTTCTTCCAATTTTTTATTCGCTTCTAGTTCATTTTTCTCACGCGCAGTATTTAAACAAAGTACGTCTGCTAAATTTTTCTGACCTTCTTTTTCTCGTACTGTAATATCACTGTGGTTTTCTTCTTTTTTTTTCTCCATGATTCCCTCCTTCGGAATTTAGATTAAAACTTATCAAGTCTTCTGTCTAAATCCTCCACAACTTTCTTTTCATATTCAAAGTACGTATCCATGTTCTTAGGCACTACTGGAATTGCTTCTTGACGTGTAACTTCAATTAACTTACCGTTATGCTTCATTTTTTCTCTAGCTTTAAATAAATTAAGATACTGTCTCGGTGCAACACCTTCGTAGTGTAAAAAATCAACTTTATTACTTGACAAATTAGGCTCTGAAGAATCAAGACAAATAGAGTCATTATGTAACTCTTCAGCCAAACTTTTCTCATATGGTTCAATATAAAAAACCTTTTCTATTCCTGCCACTACAATGTGTCTTGCACAAATATGGCATGGATATGTGGTAGTATAAAGAATACTACCTTTTAAGGTTATTCCCTTATTTACAGCCCCAATAATAGCATCAAGCTCCGCATGAACTGCTCTTGAAAATTCAATTATATTTTTTATTCTTGTTTCATTGAAAATTTTCAATGCAAGCTTGCCTACAACATTTGCGTCATTAAATTTCTTTACTAATGATTTCTCTTGTTTAGTGAGTTTTTTTTCTAATAATTTATCTATGTTTTTAAGTGACTCTTTAAGTATTTTTTCTATACCTTCTTTAATAAAATCTTTTTGTTCATCATTAATACACTTTTCACCATGTTTATTTATACAACGATTACCATCATCCCCATCTTCTTCAGAATATAATCCTCCGCCAAATTTTGGTACATCATTACAGCCTGTCGAAATAATTTCTCCCTCTTTTGTTGTAATTGCCGCACCTATTTGTCGAGAAAGACATCCTGAAAGTAGTGCAACAGACTGTGCGGTATACATCGCAAATTCATTCTTATAAGGTGTAATTCCTGGTATGCCAAGAATTAAATCTAAATATCGCATTACGGCACTTTCTAGCTGCTTCTTTTTATCATGATTATTTCTAATAAAAAAATCTGAAAGCTGAACTGTCTTAATTATCTTTTGTCCGTAAGGCTCCTTTTCAGATTTATCTCTTTTCATTATTAACGTTAAAGCTACCGCTGGAATACGCTTTCCTTTGGCCATTCTTCTATTTCTCATCGTTTCTGCACATAATACACCTACCAAATAAAACATATCTCCATATATGGCTCTTAAACAATCCACCTCTTCTGGATGCTTCAATGATTCTATGATGTAGGCTGTGCGAGAAGATTTTTTAGTTGATTTGCCTCTTGTCTCTTCTTTTTCTTTTTGTTTTTCTCTTGAAATAAAGATTTTTCTTGCGGCAAACTGGGCTAAGATATCGTTACCCATCTTTTCTCTCAGTTTATTCCCTGTATCTTGCAATACTTTTATTCGTTCACCTGGATTAGCTTTTCCAGGAATTTTTATTCTGCTTGGTAAAATAGAACTATTTTCTTCTATCAGATCAGTAATTTTTATATACTCTGAAGTATAATCATAGTTTTTTAGTTTTTTTATAAATTCTTTTGCTACCGTGGAGACCCCGCTACCCATAGGGCCACAAAATGCGATTATAATTTCTTGTGTACACCGATTCTTTATTTGCTCGCGAATACCTACATTCTTTTCTCCTAATTTATTACTACCAACAGCCTTAAGTTTTGTCTTTTTTTTTGGTAAACCCATACTTCACGCCCACTCTAAATTATTATAAATTATATTTAATTATGTTAAACAAAGATATAATTGCCTTTCTTTTAAGTATAAATATTCTACCAAAACTATATCTTATTGTCAAAAAGATAATACTTTAAATCTTTATAATTGATCTTTACTCACTCTTCTTTTCTAATTGCTATAGCCCTACATAAACCTTACAATTTTTGGATTAAACAAAAAAAGGGCGAACACCTTTTGGTATCAGCCCTTTACTTCTTACAATTCTTTTAGCTACTAAACGTACGCCAACCAGTCCTCATATTTTTTTATCTTCCCTCTGATAGCATCAAAGTATGTTTGCTGGATTAATTTTGTCACGGAGCCGGGTTTGCCTGTACCAACTGTGCGGTCATCAACCTCACGCACCGGGGTTATCTCGGCGGCTGTGCCTGTAAAAAATACCTCATCAGCTGTATAAAGCTCATCACGGGTAAAACGCTCCTCTATAACCTTGATATCATTATCCCTTGCAATTTTCAG
>JAGLUZ010000038.1 GCA_023134165.1 Deltaproteobacteria bacterium
ATGGCTATCATTACCCTTTGCCTTTGCCCGCCAGAGAGGCTGTGCGGGTAGTCATCAAATATTTTCTCTGGCAGTGGAAGACGCACTCGGTTAAGCATCTCTATTGCAATGGTCTTTGCATTTGCGTAGTTCTTGGATTGATGCAGTATAATTGCCTCTGTTATTTGATCCCCAATTGTTAGGACAGGGTTAAGTGCTGTCATTGGTTCTTGAAATATCATTGAGATCTTATTACCCCTAAGTCCTCTCTTTTCTCGCTCAGTTAAAGGGATAATGTCTTGACCTTGAAGCAGTATTTCTCCGCCAGCGTTACGCCCCTGAGGCTCTGGGATGAGTTGGATAATAGAGAGTGCTGTGACTGACTTTCCGCATCCACTCTCGCCAACAAGTGCAAAGGTCTCGCCCTTCATTATTTTAAAGGAAATACCATTTACCGCTTTGGCCGTACCTTCCGGGGTATCAAAGTAAGTACGTAAGTCCTTGACCTCTAAGATTAGACTCTCTGTCTTTGTACTTGCCATATTATTTGCCCCCCTTGCGAAGCCTTGGATCAAGAGCGTCTCTTATAGCATCAGCAAAGATATTTGCTGGCAAGACGAGTGCAAACATAAATACAAAAGCCGCTACTAGATTCCACCAAACAACGGGTTCTCTTGAGAGTTCAAGTCTGGCTGTGTTAATCATATTGCCCCAGCTACCGGTCTCAGGGCCAACACCTATACCAAGGTAGCTAAGAACAGCCTCAGCAAGGACAAGGTCACTAAAGAGGAGGACAAAGGTAATGAGTGCAAGATGTAGTATGTTTGGAACGATATGACGATAAGCAATTATAAGTTTTGGTACGCCAAAGGCCCTAGCCGCTTGTACGTACTCAAGCTCACGGAGTTTTAGGGTCTCACCGCGGATGAGCCTACATAGCCCAGTCCATGAGGTTATGCCAAGGATTAGACAGAGCCAAAAGAGCCTGTCATTTGGGACAAAGAATCCGTAAATGAGGTCTTTGTCGGTGATGAGTCCGCCTTGATAACCCTCAGTACCAAAGATGAGCATAAATGCAACGATTAGGAGTACGCCTGGAATCGAAGAAAGTGTGGTGTAAATATACTGGATGAGATCATCGACTCGTCCGCCAAAAAAACCAGCCATAACACCAAAGAATATTGCAAAGGGAATCATTATTATGGTCGCACCCGTGCCGATAACAATTCCTGTGCGGATGCCCTTTACGGCGGCAAAGAAGACGTCACCACCAACCTTGTCTGTTCCAAAGAGGTGCGTGCTTGGGTACTTAAGCGGGGGATAATCACGAACCCTAGTGCCGCCCTCAAGCTCAATTGTTTCTTTTGTGAACTGCAAAGTTGCAAGCGGAGCAGAGAAACTTTTCTCTGTATTACTGCGAAGCCCACTGAGCGTTCTATCAAGGAGGCTTAGTGCCTTTGGACTATAGAGTTTTTTTCCAGCCTCACTAATGGTGTCGTTACCATCTGGGTCTTTAATGGAATCACGCCAGCGAATACTATCGGCTGTAGCAACGGAGAGGTAAAGGGCAAGGAGAAAAATTGAGACAAGTGTTAGGGGGCGTCTCTTTAGCTCCTTCCAAATAGTAGAGACGTAGTTATCCCCATACGCCTTGAACGCAATGTAGAGGACGCACGCCACAATAAAGAAGACCACCAAATCTGTTGCAAGGATGACCGGCATTTTTTCTAATCTAACTCCTTTTACGTAAGTACAATTTTCTATTCAAGTCTAATCCTTGGGTCAACCAAAGTGTAGCTAATGTCAGTTAGTATAAGTCCTAGGACATAGAGGAGTGCGCCTAAGTAGACCATGCTCCTGACTATGGCAAAGTCTTGAGAGTTTATAGCGTCTATGGTGAAACTGCCAAGCCCTGGGATTGCAAAGAAATTTTCAATTAGGAGGCTACCCATAAATAGGAGCGGAAGTACGGCAACAATATTTGTGAGTATTGGGATTAGTGCATTTCTTAGTCCGTGTTTAAATAATACTTTTCCCTCTGAGAGTCCCTTTGCGCGAGCCGTTCGGATGTAGTCCTTATTAATCTCCTCTAAAAATACGGTTCTGTAAAAACGGACACTCCCACCAATTGAGCTTAGTACACCGATAATCACTGGGAGGATTAGGAATTTCAGGGCACTCAAGCCCGTGTCAAAACCTGAGATTGGAAAGAGCCTAAGTGTCTTGCCAAAAAAGTACTGACTCCCGATGATGTAGAATAGGGTGGAGACAGACATCATCACAACGCAGATGAGAATGCCCCATGAGTCAATATAGGTTCCCCTAAAGTAGGCAATAATCATAGAGAGAAAGATATTTACTGTTACTGCTATTAGAAAAGTAGGGATTGCGATTGCAAGGCTTGGCCACATACGTTTTTTAATCTCTTCACCTATATCAAGGTTATTCCTATCGGATTTACCAAAGTCTAGCCAAAGGAGGGGGAGCGATTTTTGGACAAAAATAGTTTGTGTGAGAATCCCTGCCCCGCCTTCTTTTGTATTTATGAAAAGCGGAAGATTATAGCCGTGTTCACTTTTCCAATTTTCCATGGCCGCAGGTGTTAGCCTTTTTTCACCGAGCATCATACGAGCCATGTCATCTGGCGTATTGACGTAGAAAAACAAAAGTGCTGTTATGAGGTTTACTCCAATCAGGATTGGGATAGCATAGAGTATACGACGGATAATATAATTTAGCATAATTGTCTTAACCTTTTTTTGAGTACCCTAGTTTCTTCCAAATTCTAAATAGGGCTGGAAGAGATATAGCAATTAGAAGCACAAAGAAAAGTAGAACGGGTATAAGGTTTGGCTTGTTCCATTCTTTCCGAGAGTTCTCCCTTAGTTCGCGGTCAATCTTTAGGTACTTCATGGTGTTATTAGCCATGGTATTTGGCTTGATATTACCGACCCAGTTATGGATGAGTGCAAAGGATACGGGGTGATATCCCCATACCCAGGGTGAGTCCTTTCGTAGTATCTTGGTTATATCCTCTACAATCTTTAACCGCTCAGGGCTGTTATTTATATTCTCCATTTTTTTAAATAAACGGTCAAACTCAGGGTTACTGTAGTTGGAAGCATTCTCCCCCTTAAAGTCTACCTTGCCGTTTGGGCCGTGTAGGAGGAATAAAAAATTTTCTGGATCTGGGTAGTCGGCAAACCAGCCAAGAAAAAAGAATTGAAAATTGCCTTTTTGGAGTTTTTCCTGATACCTGTTTCCGTCTGTGGTTCTGTTCTCAAGTTGGATGCCAAGGAGGGCAAAGCGTTTTATAAACCAGTTGATGGTTTGTTTTGAGCTTGCCCCTGTCCATGCATTATCAAATGTTATGATGAGAGGAGTGCCGTCTGGTTTTCTGCCACCGGGGAAGCCTGCTTCACTTAAAAGTTCTTTTGCAAACTCTATGGATTTTCTAACAGGCTTTTTTCGTTCTACGTCCCAGTCATATATCAGCGGGTTTATGCCTTCTTTGCCGGTTTTGTGACCAAAAATTCCAGGAGGCAAAGGTCCCATAGCTGAGATTGCACGTCCGTTTGTAAATATCTCAATAAACTCTTCATAATCTAGGGCAATGGATATGGCTTGCCTTAGTTTTTGTTTTTTCTCGGAGTATCCTCCGACCTCGCTGTCTTGCATATTAAAGCCCATGTAATAGGTGCTTGGCATAATTGAGGTTGAGAGACTTATGCCCTTCTCCTCCATTATTTTTGTTATCCGAGCACCTCCGCTTGCTGAGATAGTAACGGCTTGATCAAAACTATCAGAGGCAATGCCAGAGGTATCAAAGTAGCCTTGGAGGAATTTATTCCAGCGTGGGATTGCTTCTTTCTCGAGTTTAAAGACTATCTCATCAATTAGGGGAAGTGTTTTAAAGGCGTCATCGAGTAGACCGTTTTTTTTGTCACTTGGTTCACCCTCGCTTGGGTATTTTTCTCCGTGAAAATTCTCATTCTTTTTTAGACGTATCTCCATATTTGGGTTAAATTTTTCAAACCTGTAGGGGCCAGTGCCAACAGGGAATCTGTTGAGGGTTATGTTCTTTGCCTGAAGTGGGCCTTGTTTGTAAAAAAGATTTGCTTCCTCTGGCATTGGGGAGAAAAAGGGCATTGCGAGCCAGTAGATAAACTGCGGGTATTTTTTCTTAAGAATTATCTTGAACTTATATTTATCAATCTTTACCACCCCAGGTAGGGGGAACTTTTTATAGTCAATTATAATTGGGTTTTTCTTCTCATCAAGTGACTGATTATAAGTAAGGCCAGCATCTGCTTTACGTGTGGCTCTAATTTGAGCAAGTTTATTTTTTAAGGACTCGGCGTACTCGTCTAAGCCAAGTATGTAGTTCTCAAGCATGGGAAGAATTGGACAATGCAACTGGGGGTCAGCAAGACGCATTATCTGGTAAATGTAATCCTCTGCAATGAGTTCCCTTGTCCCAAATTTAGGAAAATCAGTTATCTCACTAATACCCTTAAGATCTTTCTCTGTAATATTTGTAAAGAGAGCCCTGCCGTCAGCATCCTTTGCAAATGCTGGGTGATTTTGATACATAATGCCTTCTTTTATGGAAATTTCATAGACAGCTCGGTCAACCTTCTCTGGACTTACGTCATCTGGGAGAGTTTTTTTATCCTTATCAAAGTACGTAAGGGTTGGCACACTTTTAGCTGTAAGAGGGACAAGCTCGTAGGGACGTTTTAGGTAGTGGTACTGAATAAGAGGTTCATATATTTGAGCTAGGATGTCAAACTCGTCAGAGTAGTAAGACCTGGCTGGATCAAGGTGTTTTGGAGCCTCGCTAAAGGTTTTATAGAAGATATTTTTATTACTCTCAGAGCTTCTGTAGGGGTTGTTTGGGACGCACCCCCCAATGGTAGAAGAGAGAAGAAGGAGACACAGAGAGGTGAAAAAAAGTATACGTTTTATGAGAAGGTTATTGTTCATTAAGGCTTAAGCCTCGATTTATAAATTTTAAGAAAACTATAAAAGTAAATAAGAATCGAAATTGAGGTTCTAAAATAGCATAGGGCAAAGGCCGTGGTCAAGCTCTTAAGGAAAAAGTAGTATTGCTTAGTAAGGGTAAAAATAAATAAAAAATGATAGAAAAATCAGCATAATTGGTGTATAAATATAGAGGTAAAAGAGACTTTGTTTTTATGTAAGGAGGCTAAAGGATGCTCGTATTTTTATCTTTTTTGAAGTTTACTCACTTGCTATCTCTACTACTCTGGGTCGGAAGTATCTTCTTTTTTAGTTTCATTGCTGCACCCATTATCTTTAAAGCACTTCCTCGAGAGAAGGCCGGTGATCTAATCGGTCAAATATTCCCCAAATACTGGATACTTGGTTACCTCTTAAGCCTGCTTGCACTCTTTAGTCTTATTGGAACCTTCCTAATTGAACGTAGCTCTTCATTTGCGAGTAGCCTTCCTTCTTATTTGCAAGGACACCTTGATATTGATTATCCCTTCCCACTTACGCGTTTTATAATTATTCTACTCATGGTTTTCATTGCCTATTACTCTGGTTTAGTAATAGGTAAGAAGGCCGTTAAGATTAAGGCTTTAATCAGGGCAGAAGATAATGCAAAGAAAAAAGAAGCACTAAGGGGTACCTTTAAAAAAATACACGCCGTGAGTGCTATACTTAATATGAGTCTTTTTTTTCTTGGTCTCGTTTTGGTACATTTTACAGCACTTAAATTGTAGAAATTTAAAAAAAAGAGAGCTTGGAGGTTACCATGGAGAGAACATACAAAAAGATTGAGCTGGTTGGAATTTCAAATAAAAACTATGAGGACGCAATTCAAAATGCCATATCCAAGGCTGCTAAGACCTTGAAGGGTATCTCGTGGTTTGATGTAATTGAGCAACACGGCAAAGTAGTGGACGATCAAATTGCCGAGTATCAGGTAGTTATTAAGGTTGCCTTTAAGCTTGACTAATTGCTAATAAAGGACGATTACTAAAACAGGCAACGGGGGGAGTTCCATGAAAAAAATCCGTATTGTTTTAATTATTTTACTCGTCTTTGGTTTTTATCTTTCTTCATCAATACCGGCCTTTTCAGAGAGTCTTGGAGACTTAAGCGAAAAGCTAATTGCCCTAGAAGAACGCATTAAAGAGCTTGAGGGTAAAGAGCATTCAATGCCAGTTGGTGCTGACCACATGGCTGAGCTTAAGAACCAGTTTGGTGATAACCTCGGTGCTTTTGCTGATATAAATTTCAGGACAGATTCCAGAGAATACGGCGAGAGTACCTTTACCATTGGCGCAATTGGGCTCTACACCTCAGGAAGCTACAAAGACCGCCTTAACTTTATCTTTGAGATGGTAATTGTTGCTCATAACAGCAAGACTAGCGTTAGCCTAGAGCGGGTTTGGACTGGGTACACATTTAATGACGCACTGATTGTTAGAGCTGGGCGTTTTCACATTGCCCTTGGTCACTGGAATAAGACCTACCACCACGGAAAACTCCTTTACTATACAATTGAGAGACCCTTTTTCTTGAAGTTTGAGGAAACAAAGGGCGTTATCCCAGTCCACATTGTTGGTCTTGAGCTAACTGGCTCTGCCAAGGTTGGAGCCGCTAAATTAAAGTACTGGTTAGAGGTTGGTAACGGGCCAGGGATAAAGGCAGATCGCCACTCTGGAAGTGTTTTTCATAAACTTACCCCTACAAATATGTTCGATACCAATGATTCAAAACAAGTGGCTGGAAGGCTTTGTCTTGATTTTAAAGGCGTTAAGCTTGGTATCTTTGGTACAAAATTTTACGTAGATTTTTTTGATGACACACTTCCCGCTGCTTCGCCTTTCTCGCCTCCGATTGTAGTCGACCACCAACAATTTATCTACGGGGCTGATCTGTATTTTAAGGAGAAAAAACTGGAGGTAATATCAGAGTACTTTCGCTTTGATAATAAAGACGAGGACGGAGAGGCCTACTACACTCAGCTTGCTTATTTAGCTGGCAAGCTTACCCCTTTTCTTAGGTACGAGAGGCTTCGTTCTCACACCGTAACGCAAGACAAGGATATGTATCTCACACTCCTAAGCGGCGGTGCAAATAGACTACAGTACATCGGCGGCTTTAAGTATGACCTTGATTACTTGCGTTCAGGATTAAAGGTTCAGTACCGCTTTGATAAAATGGATATTAATGGTGAACCAGATTATAAAAAGGTCTTAGAACTTCAGTGGGCATTCCACTTTTAAAATTGCTGGTGACGAAGCCGCAAACTAGGAGGTAGTGATGAGGCTACTACTTACATTTATTTTTCTATTTATCCTTACGTTTCCGGCTTTTGCCGAGGACTTTGTGATCGTTGCAAATCGCGAAGGCCCTCTAAAGACTGCCGAGGTTGGGATGGTAAAGGATATTTATCTAGGCGAGATACGTTTTGTAAATAACGTAAAGCTTAAGCCTATTAACCTAACAGAGGGGGAAGTTAAAAATGACTTCCTTCTAACAGTCGTTGGGGTTAGTGCCAAGGAGTATAAACTTCACTGGATTAAGAAAGTTTTTCAAGAAGGTTTAACGCTTCCAAGGTTTCTTCGAAGCGTGGATGAGGTTCTTGCTCACGTAAGGAGTGAAAAAGGTGCACTTGCCTATATTCCAATGTCTGAGGTATCAAAGATAAAGAAGGATGGTCAGGTGGTGATTCTTCAGAGATGAGAATAGGGATACATAAGAAGCTTGTTTTTTCATTCCTAGTGGGGACGTTCTTTGCAACGGTCTTTATTATTTGGGCACTCGTCACCATCGAAGGCATGCTCACGACTATGAATAAAATGGATTCCCTCACACTTCGGGTTGAGAAGACGGCCTCACTTAATTTTCAAATCCAGGGAATGTTAAAGACCACGAGCGATTACCTTGTCTCAGGGGATATAGGAAAAAGAGATGATCTTGATTTGCTCGTAACTGAGATGGCAGACCTTCTAAATATTTTGGAGAACGAGGAAGGAGGTAAAAAATGGGAGGAGGCCTGGGCAAAGGTCAGGACGCAGGTCACAACCCTAAGCGTTATGGCAACAGACGTTGTCTATATTGATAACCCAGTTGGCAATTCTGAGGCTACTGGCAAGACCGAGGAGATAAGTAGATTTGCTCAATTAATGAGTGCTGGGCTCGAAGAGTTTACAAGAGTTACCTCTGAGGAAAGACTACTCATGGCTGGTTTTGCCTCAAAAAGCGGTGGCCGAACAAGAACCGTGCTATATACCTTCCCTGTTGTTGGTTTTATTCTTCTAATCTTCCTCTATATCTCAATTGGTCGTTTTATTACGAGACCTATAATGAAGTTATCCGAGGGTGCTGAGATTTTAAGTAAGGGTGAGTTCTCGCACCACGTCAGTGTCAATACAAATGATGAGCTCTCTGACCTTGCGAGTGGTTTTAATAATATGGCCGACGTTCTAAAGACCAGAGAGGCGAAGTTAACCTCCCTAATAAAGGTCGCAGATAAAATTAATCGTGAGCTTCTTTCTGCGAGCCAACACAAGTCAGCTTTTTTATCAAATATCAGCCACGAGCTAAAGACACCGCTAACTCACATTTTGGGGTTTTCTGAGCTCTTAAAACTTGAGGTTGCAGGGAAGCTCCCTAAATCTGGGCAGACTTATATTGATAGTATCTGCAGTAGTGGAAATGATTTACTAAAACTCATAAATGATCTTTTAGAGGTAACGAGAGGCACACCTGGTGGCCTTGCCCCTGATATTGATGAGGTGAACATACCAAGACTTATCGCAGAGATAGTTGGAGCGTTTAATGTTATAGCAACAGATAAGGGGGTAACCCTGGAGGTGGATCTTGAGGAGGAGATAACTCACGTCCGTTTGGACGGTGAACTCTTTAAAGAGATGATATCAAATCTCCTTGATAATGCACTCAAATTTACTCCAAGAGGTGGCAAGGCAGAGCTCTTAATATCTTTTGGCTTTAATAAGAATGTGCGTGTCTTAAAGGTCATTGTAAGGGACACTGGTATTGGGATTGACCCAGAGCGGATAGATACAATTTTTGATCCGTTTGAGGTTGGAGAGAAAACACTTAAAAGGGATTACGGTGGCATGGGAGCTGGCCTTGCTTTGACAAAAAGATTTGTAGAATTTCACGGCGGATTAATACACGTTGATAGCACGCTTGGCAAGGGTTCAACCTTCGAGTTTTTTATCCCACTCGGTGAGACCGATATTGAAGAGGCCAAGCCTAAGTTAGTCCCAGAGTTGGCCTCTTCAGTTTCTAAAGGTAATTTAAATAAAACATCTTAGATTTTTTGTACAAACTTGAAACCTTTATGAAAAATAAAATCTCTAATTTCTTTAAGAATAGTTTTCTAAGAATCTCCCTTGCCTGCCTCCTAGTAGTTCTCTTTTTTATGGTGTCCTTTGGACTTCCTTTCTCTCTTAAAGCTCCACTCTTATTTGTCAACACCATTGCTGGAAGCGGACTTAGCGGATCAGTTGATGGCGTGGCCAAGACAGCTCGTTTTAACTGGCCAACAGGGGTCGCTATTGGGGATGACGGCACTGTCTTTGTAGCAGATTACTCGAATAATCAGATTAGAAAGATTGATTTAAAAGGAAAGGTCTCAACACTCTCAGGTTCAGGAGAGGCCGGGTTTGCTGATGGTAAGGGTTCTGGTGCAATGCTCTGGGGTCCTGATAATATTGCTCTTGATTTGAATGGAGATATAATTATTGGGGACGCTGATAATTTTAGAATACGAAGACTCACACAGGATGGACAACTAACAACAATAGCAGGAAACGGTCGGATGGGTTTTAGAAATGGTGCCTTGCTTCAGGCAGAATTTGGTTATCCAACAGGAGTGGCTGTTGATGGAGAAGGGATAATTTATATTGCAGATAGGCGTCTTCATATGATTAGGAAGATTACTGCTGAGGGGAAAGTTGTTATCCTTGGAGGCCACGGCTCTTCTGGGTTTGTAAATGGCAAGGGGGTTAAAGCTCGTTTTAATAATCCTATAGCACTTGTTGCACTTGTTGACGGTACGCTCTTTGTTGCTGATTCAGGAAATAATGCAATTAGAAAGGTCACACCAGATGGTGTTGTTACGACTGTTGCAGGCGGAAAAAAGAAAGGCTACAGAGACGGGAAGGGAGAGGATGCACTCTTTTCATGGCCAACGGGAATTGCCGCAGGTAAGGACGGTGATTTATTTGTTTGTGATTCTAGTAATAATATGATTCGGCGAATCTCCTCCACCGGGGTAGTGAGTACCATTGCTGGAAGCCTTACAAAAGGTGCAAGGGACGGAGACGCCTTGCGTTCAAGCTTTAGTTTTCCAACTGGGATAGCTATCGGAGCTAAGGGAGATATCTACATCGCAGACTCAGGGAATAATAAGATTAGAAAAATAAGTTTAGGTGATAGGTGAGAAAAGAAAATGTATTTTTAATATTTTAGAGAGTAACTTTTACGACAGTTTTAAGGTTTCCACGAACATTAAAATCCCCTTCAACCTCAAGTTCCTTTGGGTCTAAAACTCTTTTAAGTTCTGCAAAGATTAAATTAGTAACACCTTCGTGTGAGACACCTTTGTCTCTAAAAGAATTTAAATAGAGTTTGAGTGAACGAAGTTCTATTATAAATTTTGCAGGCACGTACTTAATTCGAATTGTAGCAAAGTCTGGGTACCCTGAACGAGGACAGATGCAGGTGAACTCAGGGTAACTCATCTCTACGACGTAATCACGCTCTGGTGAGGGGTTCTCCCACGGTTCAAGGCTTGCTTCTTCTATGTCGCGCTCTCCGTATTTCATAGTGTAAATCTTACAGCTTTTCTCCCTTTCTGTAAAGAGGAACTTTTAGTTGGTTGACAAATATTCAAATATATGAAAGAATGAAAGTATGGAAAAGGAATTATTCAAATTACAGTCTGATGTATGTAAGACCATGGCCAACCCAAAGAGGTTGGAAATCATCTATACTCTTAAGGACGGAGAGCGTAGCGTTAGTGAAATTGTTAGTGCTACAACGCTAGCACCAGCAAATGTAAGTCAGCACCTCGCAGTGCTTCGCTCCTCAGGGGTCGTAAAGATGCGTCGCTTAGGGACAAGTATTTTTTATAAGATTGCTAATCCCAAGATAATAAAGGCTTGTGCTCTGATGAGGCAAGTACTCTTAGATGAGATGAAGGAAAAAGAGAAACTTTTAAAGAGACTCAAATAGTTTTCAACTAACAAAAAAGGAGAGAATAAAATGAATATAGAAAAACTTTTAAGGATAATTGCAGGATTTTTTATAATAGTCACACTCGTACTCTCAAGGTTTCACTCAGAGTACTGGCTTATCTTTACGGGTTTTGTCGGCCTTAATTTACTTCAATCTGGGTTCTCTAATTGGTGTCCGATGATGACCTTCTTGAAGTGGGGCGGGGTAAAGAGTTGCTCAGAGAAAAACTAGAAAACTTAAGAACCTTTGAGGTAGAGGAATTATTATGAAGAAAATCCTATTAAGAGCAGTAAGATTTTCAATGCAAAAACCAAAGACTGTGATTGCGTTTTACGTCCTAATCTCTGTGATTTTTCTTTTGGCTTTTCCGCATGTACGGGTTGATACGGATCCAGAGAATATGCTCTCTGAGAACGAGCCTGTTCGTCTTGCACACGAAGAAGCTAAGCACGACTTCTCACTCTTTGACTCAATAATAGTTGGGGTTGTTGACGAGTCTGCTCCAGATGGTGTTTTTAGTGCTGAAACTTTACAGAGACATGCGGCCGTGACAGAGAGGATTCTTCAGATTGAAGGTGTCATTGCTGAAGATGTGATGAGCCTAACAACGACAGATGATATTGATTCCGAAGGCGGTATGCTAAATATTGAACCGCTCATGAAGAAGGCTGGTGTTTTGACAGATGCCGAGGCATTACAGGTAAGGGACGCGGCCTTAGAGAATCCAGTCTTGAAAGACCTCCTTGTATCTGAGGATGGCAAGGCCATAACCATAGCCGTTCCAATAAAAGAAAAAAAAATAAGTTACAAAATCTCAAAAGAGATTGAGAAAATAATTGAAGAAGAGGTCGTAAATGTTGGAGGTAGTGAGGAGTACCATATAGCTGGGCTTCCAGTCGCTGAAGACACCTTTGGCGTTGAGATGTTTAAGCAGATGGGGATAAGTGCACCAGTTGCTGGTTTTATAATTTTTCTCCTAATGCTTTATTTTTTCAGAAACCTTCGTCTCGTTGGTGCGGCCATGGCTGTTGCGATGATGACAGTAGCTTGGTCAATGGGGCTACTTATCTGGAGCGGATTTACTGTGCATATAATGAGCTCTATGATACCGATTTTCCTAATGCCAATTGCTGTTGTAGACTCGATTCATTTCTTAAGCGAATTTCACGACCGCTATGACCCAGAGGAAAGTAAGAATACAATAATTAATTCTGTCATGGGTGAACTCTTAACTCCGATGTTCTATACCTCAGTTACCTCGGCAGTTGGATTTCTATCTTTAATGTTAACGCCAATTCCACCTGTAAAGGTCTTTGGTGCTTTTGTTGCTTTTGGAATTATCATTGCTTGGTTCTTAACGATAACACTTTTGCCAGCTATAATAATCTTACTTCCAAAAAAATCATTCTCAGGTTTTGGCAGAGGCGTAAGTTTAGCAATAAATCCTCTCCAGGAACGAATCGGACTTTTTGCATCAAGGTGGAGTAGAGCGATTATAGTCGTCGCCTTTATCTCTCTTGGAATCTCCATCTACGGCATAACACTTACTAAGGTAAATGATAATCCTGTTAAATGGTTCGAAAAAAACCATCCCGTACGAGTTGCTGATAAGGTTTTAAATAAGCATTTTGGTGGAACCTATATGTCCTACCTAATAGTTGAGAGTACTGAATCTGGTGCAATCAAGGATCCACTGATGGTTGGTTATATTGAAGAGCTTCAGAGAAAACTAAATTCCATTGATGTTGTTGGAAAGACAACCTCAATTGCTGATGTAATTAAAAAAATTGGGTTTGAGCTACGTAATGAGGATAAGGCTTTTTTCAAAATTCCTGACAATAAGAAAACAATTGCACAGTATTTATTTTTGTATGAATTTTCTGGTGATCCAGAAGACCTCTATCACCTAGTAACTCCAGATTTTAAAAAAGCAAATATTTGGGTTCAACTAAAGAGCGGGGATAACGCAGATATGCGTCAAGTTGAGGTTGCTATGGAGGAATATATTGAAAAAAATCCACCGCCACTTGGAGCAAGTTTGCACTGGGCCGGACTCACATATATAAATGTGGTGTGGCAAGATAAGATGGTCTACGGAATGTTAAGCTCCCTTATGGGCGGTGCTTTTGTGATATTTATTATCATGACTTTGCTGTTTCGCTCTTTCGCTTGGGGCTTTATTTCTATGCTTCCGCTTACCTTTACAATTACATTTATCTATGGCCTTGTGGGCTTTGTTGGCAAGGATTACGATATGCCAATTGCAGTTCTCTCAGCTTTAACGCTTGGAATAAGCGTAGATTTTGCAATCCATTTTGGACAACGTATGAGACAGATTAGGGCAAAGGGAGGGGAATGGAACGAATCAATTAAAGAGGTTTTCGGTGAACCTGTTAGGGCAATATTTAAAAACATGGTTGTCATAACTGTTTCTTTTTTGCCTCTTCTTTTCTCGACACTTCTTCCTTACCGAACAGTCGGTGTTTTCTTTGCACTCATTATGGCAATAAGCGGGGCGGCAACGCTCTTACTTTTAACAGCGGTTATGAATTTACTTAGAGGACCGCTTAAACTCTAAAGAGAGGGGAAAAATAATGAAAAAAATATTTAAATTAATCTTCGTTGTCTTTATTTTTACTTTTTTCATTTTCACTACAAAGAGCGCTGAGGCAGCCGGATTGACTGCAGGCGAGATTGTAGATAAAGCAAACCTTGCTTACTACTACGGTGGCTCTGATGGCAGAGCCGAGATGAAAATGACGATAACAGATAGCAGGGGGCGAGAGCGTATTAGAGAGATGGTCATGTTACGAAAGGACCTTACTGATGGTGGAGAGCAAAAGTTCTACGTATTTTTTAAAAATCCCCCTGATGTTAATGGCATGGTCTTTATGGTTTTGAAACGCCCTGGTGGCACTGATGACAGATGGCTCTATATCCCAGCAGTGGATCTTGTAAAGAGGGTGGCTTCTAAGGACAAACGATCAAGTTTTGCTGGTTCTCATTTTACCTATGAAGACGTTTCCGGTAGGGACACTAGTGCTGATACACATGAATTATTGGGCTTAGAAAAACTTGGTGTGCGAGACGTCTACCTAATAAAAAATACCCCAAAAAATCCTGACTTAGTTGAGTTTTCTTTTTTTAAAGTTTGGATAGACAAGGAAAACTTCCTACCACTTAAAGGGGAATATTTTGACAAGAAGGGGAACTTACAAAAGACCGTTACAGTTGACGAGGTTGAAGTTATAGATGGAATAGCATCTGTACTAAAGGGTAAAGTTGCTGAAGTAGGACGAGGAAGTACTGTAGTTGAGTTTAAAAATATTCGTTACAATCTTGGATTTAAGGATAAAATTTTCACTGAGCGTTCACTTCGTAAACCACCGAGAAAATGGTTAAAATAATATGACTAAAAAAAGCAAGAAACTTTTTTTATCCATTCTAATCTGTATTTTCTTTACTTTACCTTTAACTCCTAAGAACCTAGTAGCAAATGAACTCGGTGGTTTCTTTGAGGGTGCAGGTGCTTTTAAGTTCGGTAATGAGAAGGCGGTAAAAAATAATTACAATTTTTTAGAGACCAGGTTTCAGCTGAAGGCTAATTATTTTCCAGAGTTTCTTGAGGATAATGAAGGCGAGTTGTTTTTCAAAGGAGAAGTTTTAGGGGACGGTTACGATGAGCGGGTGTACGCATATATTCGCGAGTCAAATATATCAATGGTTATTTATGATTTGATTGACTTGAAGATGGGGCGACAAATACTAACTTGGGGCACTGGTGATCTTCTCTTTATTAATGATCAATTCCCAAAAGATTATATCTCTTTTTTTATTGGCAGAGGAACAGAATATCTTAAAGTTCCAAGTGACGCATTGAAAATTTCTTACTGGTCTAAGTATTTTGCAATAGATCTTGTTGGTACTCTTTTTGAACCAAACAAAAGTCTAAACGGTGAGCGACTCTCTTTTTATAACCCTTTTACAGGAGAGATTGAGGGAAGCTCTATGAGTTTGAATTACGAGCGCCCAAGCTCTAACCCGAAAAATATCGAGAGTTCACTTAGACTGAGTAGGACTTTTGGAAGTGTGGAAGGTGCTCTTTATTTTTTTTCTGGTTTCTATAAGGATCCCGTGGGAGTTCTAAATCCAATCTCAATGAGTTTGTTCTACCCCCGCATGAATTCTTACGGCTTTAGTCTACGTGGTCCTTTTCTTGGTGGTATAGCAAATTTTGAGGCTGGTTTTCTTGAATCAAGGGATGACATTAATGGTGAGAACCCTTTGATTACCAATTCCGAGGTTCGGTATTTAATTGGAATTGAAGAGGATCTTGGAGGTGATACAAAACTCGGATTACAATTTTACGTCGAGCAGATGCTCTCTTATGGTAAGTATGAAAACGGCGTACCTCTTGGAGCTGAAAAGCGTGATGAGTTTAGAAGCCTACTTACACTTAGGCTCTCAAAGTTTTTTTTAGCACAGACACTACACGCAGGTTTTATTTTGTTTTACGGCTTAAATGAAGACGACCTATATTTTAGACCAAGGGTTAGTTATAATTTTACTGATAACTTTAAACTCTCATTAGGAGCAAATATATTTGACGGTGCAAATGACCATACAAACTTTGGTCAATTGCAGGGGAATAATAATCTTTTTTTAGGTGCAAGGTATAGTTTTTAATTTTGATATGATTGGTGTGTGGTTGGGTTAAATCTTTATCTCGGTACCTGTTGCAACGGCAATGCATTTCATTTTTGAGTTTGCTTCAGAGATTATTTTTTTTGAATCCAGAAGTATCCCATCAAGGCTCTTATCGTCTCTATCCTGATTGTGGTGAAAAAGTCCAAGTGTTTTTACATTTGCTTTAATTCCAAGCTCGACTGCGTCTTGATAAATTGAGTGACCCCATCCGCGTGTATGTTTATATTCTGCAGGGGTGTACTCTGCATCGTGAAATAAAATATCAGCACCTTCTGCGAATTTTACATAATCTTCAAATTTTCTACCATTCGGGTAACCTAAATTAAGCTCGTTGTCAGTTAAAAACACAAAAGACTTTCCGTCTTCCTCAAAGCGGTAGCCAAAACCAGAATCAGTATGATTTAGAGGGATGGTTTTAATTTTAAGTGAGCCAATTGAAAAAACCTCACTCGCTATGCTGTGGTATTCAATCTTAGCTTCTAGAGCGTCGTGCGTTATTGGAAAAAAAGGTGAGCTCATTAATGTAGAGATACCTTTTTTTAGAACCTCACCGTTACTTGGCCCCATGATGTCAATGATAAAACCATCTCCGTAATTAGGTTTGAAGAATGGAAAACCAGAGACGTGGTCAAGGTGCATGTGGGTTAGTAGGAGGTTTAGTCTTCTTGGGCCTTCTTTTTTTAGTCTGTTTCCAAGCGTTCTTATGCCACTGCCAGCGTCGATGATAACGAGCTCGCCGTCATTACTGATAAGTTCAATGCACGTCGTGTCACCGCCGTACTTATTATATTGTTTTCCAGAGACGGGAATAGAACCCCTTGAGCCCCATGTACGGATAAACATTTCTATCTCCGTGGTACTTACCTTATTTACTGCGTCTTGCGATAATTGTATAACATCAAAGCTTTATTAGTCAATTAGACTTTTTAAAGTTGATTTTTGTTGCTATTTTTTTTAAAAATTAAAGCTTTCTTTTCTGACTAAAGACATTACAGTATTGAATATCTCTTTCATGGGAATTTTTTTAGCCTTGGAAATTTTTTTAATATCGTCATATTCAGGTGTAATATTTACAGTCTTGCCATTTAGTTTGGAAACCTTTATGCGGACAATTCCGAAGGAGGTCTTTATTTTTTTACTCTCTCTCTCGAGGCATTCTCTCTCATGAGAGGAAAACCTAAGTCCAATGGATGTTGACTCTTTGAAAATTATTTCACTTATGTGTTCCTTGTCTTCCACTTTTAGGAGAACGGTAAGGAGTAGGCCAGGGCGAGATTTTTTCATCTGTATAGAGGTGAAAAATACATCAAGGGCACCTTCCTCAAAGAGTCTCTCCATGAGATTCCCTGCAAGCTCTGGGGTCATATCATCTATATTAGTTTCTATAGATAAAATTTTATTTGAATTTTTTTTCTCTTCTTTGCCTTGAATAAGACGTAAAACATTTGGAAGTTCTTTTAACTTCCAGCCTCCGATACCGTAGCCGATATTTTCAACGATCATATTTGGAATAGACCCGTAACTTTTTGCGATAGTCTTTAGTATTACAGCACCAGTTGGGGTAGTGAGTTCTTTCTTTACCTCTGTAGCTTCTATCTTTATTCCTTTTAAAATTTCAAGAGTTGCAGGGGCAGGGATTGGCATGATGCCGTGCATTGTCTTTACAAGCCCGGAGCCTGTTTGGACAGGTGATGAAAATATCTCATCAAAGTTAAGGCTTTCTAATGCAATTGCCGAGCCTACAATATCAACGATAGAGTCTACAGCACCGACCTCATGGAAGTGTACCTCTTCGGCAGGTATGCCGTGGACTTTACCTTCGGCGATTGCAAGGTTTTTAAAGATTTTTGTACTTAGTTTTTTTACTGACTTTGTTAATTTGGAATTATTTATTAGAGTCGAGATATTACTGAATGTTCTGTGATGTTTTTCCTCTGTTGTCTTCACCTTAAAACGTGTGCCCTCTATGGCGTGTCGTCTTTCTTTGGAGGTCGATATGGTGTAATTTGTTAAGGGGATTTTTTTTAATTCTAGTTTTATTTTTTTTAAATCAGCACCAAGGTCTATTAGTGCGGCCATAAACATGTCCCCACTAATTCCAGCTATACAATCGATATATAATATTTTTTTCATATTTTTCAGTCTCTATTTATAAGGCTCGCAACGTATCCAGCACCAAAGCCGTTATCAATATTTACTACAGATATTCCAGATGAACAAGAGTTTACAATTGACAGGAGTGTGGTAATTCCACCAAGATTTGCACCGTACCCAATTGAGGTTGGAACTGCTATAACAGGACGATCAACGAGACCCGCTACAACGCTTGGAAGTGCGCCTTCCATTCCTGCAACAACTACCAAAACATTTGCATCAAAGAGTTTCTTTTTTTTACTAAGAAGTCTGTGTATGCCAGCAACTCCGACATCATAAAGGGTCGAGACTTTGTTGCCCATGCACTTAGCTGTTACTTTAGCCTCTTCGGCTACAGGTACGTCTGAGGTGCCACCGCTAACAATTAAAATCTCCCCTCTTCCAATCATCTTTATGGGATGAGTTTTTATGAAAAGTGTCTTAGCCTCTGCATTGTGTTCTGTTTTTTTAAAGGTTTTTTTAAGTGTATTTGCCTTTTTAGAATCCACTCTGGTTATAAGGGTGTTCTCGCCTTTGCTAATTAAAATTTTTGCGATGGCTTTTATCTGTGCTGTAGTTTTCCCCTCACCGTAAATGACCTCAGGGAAGCCTTGGCGAAGAGAACGGTGTGTGTCGATAGTAGCAAAAGGGAGCTCTTCAAAAGGAAGTCCCTTTAATTCACTCATTGCGTCAGGTACGCTAAGGCGATTTTTTTTTACGTCTTCAAGTAGTTTTTTTAGGTTGTCACGGTTCATGGATTCACATTTAACTTTATTTAAAAGGGAAAAATTATCTGGCGTCTTTGGCAACTTTGACGAGGTCAAGGAGAAAGACAGGTCTTCCATCACCTAGAATTGTAAAGCCAGTGGCATAGTCAAGTTTTGAAAAAGGTGCTGTGAGGGGGCGTATGTACGCATTGACTTCATCAATTAGTCTGTCAACAACCATCGCAGAGAGGAGTGCTTCATTACTAAGTACAGAGTTTCCTGGTTTTTCTTCAAAGAGTATTACCGTGGACTCGTCTTCGTCTGTGGTTGACTCTAATCCAAAGGCATCTTTGAGGGTAAGGAAGGGGACGTCGTTTTGATTAAAAAATACGCCAGTTTCCTTAAGTGTTTCATTATTAATTTTAAGTATCCTAGTAATCTTTGAAATTGGCATACAAACAACTTCATCTTCTATTCCTAGGAGCAAGACCTTTATAATAGAAGCAGTCTTTGGAAGCTCCATTATCATCTTTGTATACTTACCTTGGACTGATTCTATCTCCAGTTTGCCACCGATTTCTTCAACACTACTTTTTACTATATCCATTCCAACGCCTCTACCAGAGACCTCTGTGACAGTGATCTTTGTGCTAAGGCCAGCCTTACAGATGAGCTGAAGTGCTTCCTGGTTGCTCATACCTCGAACTTCATCGCTATCCATACCATTAGCGATTGCTTTTTCTTTTAGTTTTTTTACGTCTATGCCCTTGCCGTCATCAAAGACCTCAATAATTGCTCGGTCTTTATTTTCAAAAGCACGAACAGTGATAGTACCCTTGGCGGGCTTACCAACTGTGACGCGCGTATTCGGGGCTTCAATGCCGTGGTCAACAGAGTTTCGAATCATGTGGACTAGAGGGTCGCTCATGCCCTCAAGTATTGACCGGTCAAGGCTAATATCTTCACCATCAACTCTAAAGCCAACCTCCTTTCCATTGCTCTTTGATATGTCTCGAACAATTCTTGGGAGGCTAACTGTTAGGTTTTTAAAGGGGAGCATTCTAGCAGATAGGATGTTCTCATTAAGCTCTTCAACTGATTTGCCAAGGTTGTGTATACCTTCTTTAAGCTCTATGGATCTTGTTGAGGTGGCTATGTTTTTTATTGAAGAGAGGGACATGAGGAGATCCCCAGTAATCCTTAAAAGATCATCAAAGACGTGGCTCTCGACCTTCATTATATTTGAGAGCTTGAGGTGTTGTTGTACCTGCGAGGGCTGATTTTTTTTAGTATCTTCCCCAGAAGGTGTATCAGGATTAAATGTGATTTTATCAGCAGTAGGTGTTAAGGGGGTAGACTGGTCTGCGTTAGTTGTTTCTTTTGGCGCGTCTTCCTTTTGGGCAGGCGCATCCGCAAGTTCCGTAATCCTATTTTTTAGTGCTGTTGTATCAATGTCATAAGGTTCATCAATCTCTATAAGACGAACAATCTCCTGCATGATGTCAAGAGCCGAGAGCAGGGCGGAGATGACGTCCTCGCTCACTTGCTCCCCACTACTGCGAAGTTTTTGTAGCAGGTCTTCTTGAACGTGGGAAAAGTCCTTTAAGGACGGATATCCCATGGAGGCACTCATGCCTTTTATAGAGTGGTAATGTCGAAATAGAGCATCTATAGACGCCTTATCAAGAGGGTTAGCCTCTAGCGCAAGCAGGGTTGACTCAATAGAGGTTAGATGTCCATTGGTCTCTTTTAAAAAGAGGGATTTGTACTTTGTGGTATCCATATGAGGAACTTTGCTTTAAATATTAGAGAAGCGAGCTAAGTGTAGAGACTATGTCCTCTTCTACAGGTGGTTTTTTAAGAAAAGCAGTTATGCCAGAGGCCTTTGCGTCCTCTATCATCGCTTCGTCCTTTATTGTGCTACAAAGAATAAGGTGTGACGAAATTCCTGCTTTTACAATCTCTCTGGCCATCTGTATGCCGTTCATCTTTGGCATTATTAGATCAAGGATGACGATATCGGGTACAAGTTGTTTTGAAACCTCAAGGCCTTCTAGCCCGTCTCCTGCCTCACCGATAACAGCAAAACCATTAATTCCTGAGACCATATCTTTTAGTATTGCTCTTATTAGTGCATCGTCATCTACTATAAGTATATTCTTGGTTTCCATAACTCTCTTTGTACTCCTAAATTTTTTTATGATGCTAGAGCTTGTACCGTACGGTCGTATAGTGATTTCCAGTTGAGCATTTTAAAGGAAGCGTCTTGAGCCGTCCCGTTGTGACCACCCGTTATCTCATTTTTCCAGAAAAACGAGATAACGGCTTCTCCGATACTTAAGCCAAGAACCTTAGTAACACCTTTGACTCTTTCTTTTAATATTATTATTTTCTCTGGAGAAACATTTACAGCTTCTGGGTTAAAGATTGTTGCAAGGTTTACTATGACAACTGCTTCACCTTTATTGCTTATTACTCCACGAATTTTATCACTAGCTTTTGCCGCTCCAGGCATGAGAAATATTTTATCGACCTCTATTATCTTATCTACATCTGAGAGTTCAAGAGCAAGTTTATTCTTGTTAAGTTCAAAGATTACTATATCACCAGCGGAGTCTTCCGTCGACATGATTAATTTTCCTTTTGCTCAGTACTCGTTGTCTCTGCCTCGCCGAACTCAAATGTCTTTGGTAATTCAGGCTCAGGGCTTGGTACTTCGCTTGTGGTCTCTGCCTCACCAAACTCAAAGCTAGAAGGTTTTTCAAGGACGGTTTCTTCTGCTACAGGTGCTTCTGTTGGTGTAGGTGCTTCTGGCTCTGTGGTTGGCACTTCGTTTGTTTCCTCTGCCACGCCAAACTCAAAACCAGATGGTTTTTCAAGGACAGTTTCCTCTGCCGCAGGAGCCTCAGTTGGTGTAGGTGTTTCTGGCTCAGAGGTTGGCACTTCGTTTGTGGTTTCTTCGGATTTAGCCTCAATATTTTCAGGTTTGGCTGGAGTATTTTTTCTAACCTTTAATTTAGGTATCTTTATCTTTACCTCTTGAGGGGTTGTTCCCTTTGCTCCAAATTTAAAATCAACATCACCCTTTGGTTTTATCTCACCTAATTTAAAGCTCGCAACAACAGTACTTAACTCTTCTGAAAGTATTGATAATTTTTTTGAGGCCGAAACGGTCTCATCAATTGCTGTACCGTGTCTCTCTACAGCGTCATCAACCTTCTCGGTGATTGAGAGATTTTCCTGAGCAATACCCGCTACAACTTTAATGACATCAGCTGTTTTCTCGACCTTTGATTTTTGTTTCTGGGTAAGCCCAAGAATAAAGGTAGCTTTTTCTGCAACCTCTGATGTGTAGGTGGTAATATCACCAAGAATATCACGAATTTTTCTAATATCATTTCTACCTTCTTTTATATCACTTGAGCCTTCGGTTGCCGAGTTCACAACACGCTCAACCTCAACCTTAAGCTCCTTTACTATCATAGAAACATCATCAACACTTTTTCCTGTATTATCTGCAAAACGCCTGACTTCTTCAGCAACTAGGGCAAAGCCTTTGCCGTGTTCTCCAGCCTTGCTGGCCTCAATTGTTGCGTTTAGGGCTAGGAGGTCGGTCTGGCGAGATATGTGAGTTATAACGTCTAGGATTCTTGGAATGTCACTGATTTTTTCTTGCAAGCGAATAGCCGCTGATTCGGTCTTCTCAATTCCACTAAAGATAGTCTCTAGTTTTTCAATAGCTGAGGTTGCGGTATTGGCTCCGCGTTGAACCATTGAGCTTACTTTCTGTGAAGCATTTGAGGCGTCCGTTACTTTTACTGCAACCTCATCTGCGATATCTGAAACCTCTTCTACGGTTTTTGAGGTGCTATCAATGTGGTTTGCTTGCTCCAGTGCACCATCAAATATCTTTGAGGAACCAGCGATAACCTCCTGTGAGGTTTCGTGACCCTTGCTGATGATGTAATCCAAGGATTGCTGTGATTCTGAGAGGTTAGAGGCAGTGACCTTTACGTGTCCGACAAGCTCTTTAAGGTTTGTAAAGACAAGGGTTAGTGCCTCGCTTAGGTCAGAGGTCTCGTCTGGGAAGATTTTTTTAGGAAGAGGTTCGTTTTGTTCGTCCCTTAAATCACCAAGGCTTATCTTCTTTGCCGTATTAGTAAGGAATGCAAAGTGACGGGTTAGTCCTTTTGAGAAGAGATAACCAAGGATTAGGCCAACGAGTAGGGCGATAAGAAAACTAAGCGGTTCTTTTAGCCACTCTGGGACATCCATGTCATTTACAAGGCCTGGAACAAATGCCGCCACAGCGACAACAGCAAGAAAACCTAGAATAAATTTATAACCTAAAGGTACTCTCATTATTTTTTTCCCTTTATAATAATTCGTTGAGTTAAAGACCTTATTTTATAGAAGATAGATTATAGAATTTTTACGCAATATTGTCAATTATAAGTTGAAAAAAAGAATTTAAGGTAAAAAAGTTATTTGGTTATGAAATGTTCGTAACCTTCAAGTTCAATCTTCAAGTTTATGCCATTTTTGTTGGTTATCGTTACAGGTTCTGGGTTATTTGTTTTTACGGTACTATTTTCTATAATATCTCCAATTGCAGTAATCTGAAGGTTTAATTCCTTTGATATCTTTGTGATTTCAAAATCTTTTTCAGGTGGGGCAGTAAAGAGGAGTTCGTAATCCTCACCACCTAAGATTAAGAGTTCTTTGTCTTTTGGGTGTTTTTTTGCCTCTTTTGAAAAAGGCAAATTATCAGAGTTTATATTTACCCAAACATTACTTGCAATTGCAATGTGACCTGCGTCTTTTATAAGTCCGTCACTTACGTCAGTCATGGAACTTGGGATTTTTCTCTCTCCGAGTATTCTTCCGAGACCTACCCTTGGCTCAGGGTCTAAGTGTTTTTTTATTGCACTACTAAGTTGATTGTCACTGTTTTCTTTACTGGTAAGTAATTTTAATCCAAGTGCACTGTCACCTAAAGTTCCTGAAACGTATAGAATATCTCCAATGCGAGCACCACTTCTGTAGAGTACTACCTCTTCTTTGGCTTCTCCAAGGAGAGTGGTTGTTACTGAAAAGTACTCCCCCGTACTTGTATTTCCGCCAATTATAGAGACCCCGAACTCTTTTGCGCGCATATTTAGGCCATGGTAGAGTTCTTCAATAAATTTTGTAGTCGTAGTTTTCTTGGCAGTAATTGAGACAAGACAAAAGCGTGGCACTCCTCCCATTGAGGCAATATCAGAGAGAGATACACTGATTGCTTTTTTTCCGAGTTCAAGCGGGGGGTGCTTGCTTAGATTAAAGTGGATTCCTTCATTTAGGGTATCTGTCGTGGAGAGGAGGCAGGTATTGCCATCAGTACGTGTTACAGCTGTATCATCGCCAACACCACAGAGGACACTTTTGTCCTCTGTGTGGCACTGCTCTTTGATTAGTTCTATGAGTTTATCTTCGCCGATATCTTTAAGGCGCATAAGGCTTACGACTCACTTTTAGGCTCTAACTCGCGAGCGAGTCGTGGTCTTTTTCTTGGTAGTAGGTTTTTTCTTTGTGCTAGGGCCTTTTTTGCCACTTGGTTTATTGGCCTTAGATAGATTTCCCTTAAAGATATATTTGATTACGTCATCCATATGTTTTACTAGGACAATCTTGAGTTTGTCTTTTATGTCTTTACGTATCTCTTCTAAGTCCTTGCCATTACCATCGGGTAAGAGTACGGTCTTCATCTTTGCTCTTGTGGCGGCGAGGCATTTTTCTTTTACCCCACCAATTGGCAGTATCTTTCCTCTAAGTGTAATCTCGCCAGTCATAGCAACGTTATTTGGTACTGGTAATTTGGTCAGGGCAGAGATGAGTGCCGTGGCCATAGTTATACCAGCTGATGGCCCGTCCTTTGGTATGGCTCCAGCCGGAACATGGACGTGGATATCAAGGGTTTTGTAGAAATCTTCGGGTAAGTTAAAGAGTGCGGAGCGTGTCCTTGCATAGCTAAGAGCCGCATGTGCGCTCTCCTTCATGACATCACCTAAGTGTCCAGTTAAGGTTAGCTGACCTCGACCCTTCATTATTAGAACCTCGATATTTAGGATGACACCTCCGACAGGAGTCCAAGCAAGTCCCGTTACAACGCCAACCTCGTCTTTTTCTCTCTCTGCGTGGGAGAGATAAATCGGGGCGCCAAGGTAATCTTGTAAAAGCTTTGATGTAACTTTAGTCGCAGCTTTCTTCCCTTCTGCGACAGTTTTTGCTACTTTTCTGCAGATTGTTGCAACATTTTGTTCTAATTTTCTAAGACCTGCTTCCATAGTGTACTCACTAATTACCTTCTTTATGGTTGGATCAGGAATGGTAATTAGCTTTTGGGTAAGTCCATGTTCAGTAATTTGCCTGTTGATTATGTATTTTTTTGCAATCTCAAGTTTTTCTTCATCAGTGTAGCCTGGAATCTCAATCATCTCCATCCTGTCCCTAAGGGGTCCTGGGATTGGGTCTGGTTGGTTGGCTGTTGTGATGAACATTACCTTTGACAAATCAAATGGAACATTTAGGTAGTGGTCGCTAAATGCATAATTTTGCTCAGGATCTAGCACCTCTAAAAGTGCAGAAGAGGGATCCCCTCTAAAGTCTGCACCGATTTTATCTATCTCATCCATCATAAATACAGGGTTGCTCGTCCCAGTTTGTTTAATGCCTTGGATGATTCTACCAGGAAGTGCGCCGACGTAAGTGCGTCGATGACCCCTTATCTCGGCTTCATCCTTAACCCCGCCAAGGGAGATTCTAACAAACTTTCTCCCCATTGCCCTTGCAATTGAACGACCAAGAGAGGTTTTGCCAACCCCAGGAGGGCCAACAAAACAAAGTATAGGGCCTTTTGTATCTTTTTTGAGTTTCCGAACGGCTAGGTACTCAAGTATTCTTTCTTTTACTTTTTCTAGATCATAGTGATCGTCATCTAGGACTTTTTTTGCCTTTTTTATATCGAGGTTGTCTTTTGTGGTAACAGACCAAGGTAGTTCTACCAGCCACTCAAGGTAGGTTCTAATTAAGGTTGCTTCTGCGGCATCAGGGTGCATGGCCTCAAGTCTGTCCGCTTGTTTTTTAGCCTCTTTCTCTACGTCCTTGGGCATCTTTGCTTTCTTAATCTGATCCTTAAGTTCAAGAGCCTCTTCGGCATTCTCTTCTACGTCACCAAGTTCGGTCTTGATGGCCTTAAGTTGCTCACGCAAATAGTACTCGCGCTGAGTCCTGTCCATCTCTTCCTTGGCCGAGGTCTGAATCTTTGCCTGCATCTGAGCAACTTGCAACTCTTTTATTAGTAATTCATTTATCTCTTGAAGTCTTTTTACTGGATCTATGGTCTCTAAGATATTTTGAGCAGTATCAACCCTTAGTCCGAGGTTGGCCGCAACAAGATCAGCTATTCTACCTGGGTCATCTAGGTTCTCTAGAACCATTGTTACCTCTGGAAATACAACTTTTCCAATAGCGGTGAGTTTCTCTAGGGTTTCTTTAACATTTCTAATAAGAGCTTCAGTCTCAAGGGGAGGGGTCTTTACTTGAAACTCTTTTATCTTTGATATGTCAACTGTAAAGGTTGGTTTTTGTTGAAGAAATGTATTTACCTTGGCCCTTGCAAGCCCCTGGACAAGTATCTTTACGCGCCCGTCTGGGAGTTTGAGCATCCTCATTATCATACCGACCGTACCAAATGGGAAGAGGTCTTGTGGCTCAGGCTCTTCGTTATTTATATCCTTTTGGGTCGTCATAAAGATAAGCCTGTCTTTTGAGAGTGCGGCATCGACTGCACTTATTGAGCGCTCTCTTCCGACAAAAAGCGGGACAATCATAAAGGGGAAGATGACAATATCCCTAATTGGCAAAAGTGGGAGAACATCAGGAATAATAAGTTCCTCACCTTCCTTGGCAGGCTCTAAATCCGAGTCTATATAGTCGTCTTTGCTCATCTCCCCTCCACTTTGATTTTAATTGGTTGCCCGCGCTTATCACTTACCCTTGGGATAACAATACGCAGAATTCCGTCGTTGTACTTAGCACTTATCTTTGAGGTATTGACTGTGACTGGAATCTCTATTGCTCTAAATAGACGGCCAAAACTTCGTTCCATACAGATGTAATTGACATTTTCTTCTTCAAAGCAGTCGTACTTTATTGCCTTAATATTTAGTGCCCCTTGAAATACTGAGAGGTCAATGTCCTCCATTCTAACGCCTGGAATCTCGACCTCTATAATTAACTCGTCTTTATTTGAGTAAATATCAACGTAGGGAATGTGGTTGATGGGTTCTGTGCCTTCGCCGCATCGCATGGTCTCCATTCCTTCCATAAAAAACTGGACAACATTTGAGCTTTCACTAAAACTATCGTCAATCGTGCTTGCCCCAGACCTCTTTGATTTAGCCACTTTTACTCCGCTCTTTAGAGCTTTTTTTACAATGGTTTTAGAGCTTTAATCCGCGAAGAAACCTTTTAAGCTCTCGTTTAATCTCAGGCCGTTTTAGTGCAAGCGTTATCTTTGCCTTTATAAATCCAGTCTTATCGCCTGCATCAAAACGTTCACCCTCGAATTCGTATGCATAAACGTCTTCAGTCTTTAAAAGCCTTTTTATGGCATCGGTTAATTGAATCTCTCCGCCTTTGCCAGGTTTTGTCCTCTCTAAAGCTGTAAATATTCCAGGTGTTAGAATATATCTTCCTATTATAGCAAGGTTTGAGGGAGGATTCTTCTTTGGCTTCTCTACAAGGTCTGAGACCTTATAGAGTTTATCTCCAACCTTCTCACCTTTTATAATTCCGTATAGATGGGCAGTCTTCTTTGGTACTCGCTGAATGGCAAGAATGCTGGAGTGTGTTTCCTTAAAGGCTCCGAGTAGTTGCTTCATCGCAGGTACCTTAGAGTCAATTATATCATCTCCTAAGAAAACTGCAAATGGCTCGTCACCAACAAGCTTCTTTGCACAGAGTACGGCGTGACCTAGTCCAAGAGGTTTGGCTTGTTTTGCAAATGTGTAGTTGACAAATTCTGATATCTCTTGGACAAGACGGAGCATATCCTTCTTGCCCTTTTCTTTTAGTAAAAGCTCAAGCTCATAGGCCTCTTTAAAGTGATTTTTTATCGCTGATTTACCAGCTCCAGTAATGATGATTATCTCTTCTAGGTTTGAGGCCTTTGCCTCTTCAATGGTGTACTGGATAAGGGGCTTATCCACTAGCGTGAGCATCTCTTTTGGGACGGCCTTTGTGGCAGGTAAAAACCTGGTTCCAAGCCCTGCGGCAGGGAAGATGGCTTTTTTTATCTTTGTGGTATTTTTTGCGATAAGTCCCCCTTGTGAAACTTACTTGAAGGGTTGTTCTTAAAAGTTTAACTTACAAAAATAATAATTCTTTTTAGGTGATAAGTCAAGGTAGGTGTGTTTGTCTTAGGTGATGGTTGTTTTATCTCTTTGATAAAATGCTCACTTGTTGAGTGTTCTATCCAACTGGAGAGAAGTCAAAGGTGTAGTCAATTGTAAAGTCGCCAGCATTCTTTATGGCTCGGAACTTCCACATACGTATCCGACGCTTGATTGCATTCTCAAGGTCTGGAGATTTTAGTGAAGAACTAATGATACGGACATTTGTGACCTTACCTGCCTCTGATATTGTTATATCAACAGAGATTGAACCTCTGAGCATTGGGTCTTTTCTAAGGGCATTATTGTAGAGGTATTTAATTCCCCCGGAGTATCTCTTGATGACCATATCAACTTCTGCAATGTCACGAGCCCCAGAGCCGCTTTTCTTCCGCTTCTTCTTTGTCTTTTTAAATGCGGCCATCTTTGCTTTCTCAGCGAGCATCTCTTCCTCTGTCCGAGTCTCTGCGGTCTCAGAGTCGTAGAGTTCTTCGACGCTGTAGACTTTTTCAGCCCCGCTTAGTCCGTCAATTGAGTCCTCACTTGTGTAGGAACCTACGTCGGCTACAGCCATAAGTTGGTCAATATCACGCCACGCACTATCACTACCAAAACTAGAGAGAAGGCCGCCTTTAGCACCGATTACGCCGAGGATGCCTTTCTTTTGCACTTTGTTGACAATCTTCTGCCGCTTATCAGTCATCTTCCGCTCAGGACGCTTCTCCTTAAGCGGAGTATCCTCAACTTCTTCCTCTTCCTTAACTTCCTCTTCTTTTGGTTTTTCTACAGCCTTTGGTGGTGCTTTTTTCTTTGGCTTTAGAATTAGCCTCGCAAATCTTTTGTCTAGTTTCTTCAGAGCCTCAATTGAGTTCTCTGGTTTTACAATCTCAACGGAATTTAGGATAAGCACAAAGATGAAATGCACGGCAAAGGAGCCAATCAGAACAAATAGGAAGCTTCTTTCACCACCAGATAAAAATGGAATATTGTGTTTTATCTTTGGTGGCGGTGGAGGCAGGGTTACCTCTCTTGTGCCAAAGGTAATGGTAGCCTTGCCAGTGTTAATAGTAAGCTCAGTATCGCTTGAATAGGTTAGTACGTAAGAACTGCCTTTTTTGGGAAGCAGACCGAGCTCGATTAAATCTTCTATGCGGGCGGTGGTAAAGCCTTTTTTAATAGTTCCGCGCATATCAGCGGTTAGGAGTACCTCAGCTGATACTGCTCCTGTCTTTGAGGTAAAACTAGGTATGAGGGTGTGAGCCTTAGGGCCACTATCGTCCTTTAGGTAAAGGTCACACTCTATATTAGTACCAAGGGAGAAACCTTTCTTAACCACAAACTCAGAGCTTGCGCGCTCTGGGCGTTCAATGGTTAGGAAAAGTTCTGTAATTGTTTTAGATCCCTCGGCCTTAGGTTTCTTTGTTTTTAGCTCTTCAGTCAATGTTAATTTGCCTTTAACGCTTTTCGTGTTACTGCAAGCGAAATATTACTGTACCCAACTTGTCCGCATGTGAACATGAGGCGTTGGAGTAGTGCAAAGGGTATTGTACGGTCTCCCTGAAATACAACCTCTCTATCAAGTTCAAGCTCGGCATTTACCTCTGCGATAAATATACTTGTCTTGGCAAGCTCTTGGAGTTCGGCGTAGAGTGGGCTTATGATAGTCTCATTTGGGTCAATGTCTTTAATATTTACGACCTGTTTACCCTCAACAATGATTACGTCCTGTGTAATCTGGATTGTAAGGCGAGGGCGCATGGCCTCCTCAGAGGTAGAGCTTGGGAGTTTAAAGGTAGTGGTCGCACTTGGGTTTTCTCGCTCAGTGCTAAAACTGACGAGGAGAAATATAAGGATAATGGTAAACATATCCATCAAAGAGTTTAGGTTTAGTGATGCAACCGTAGCTCCTCTTTTGTTGTGCCTTCTTTTCTCTGGTGAGTATGACATATCTACCTTTACGTGTTACTCGGAGATTTCTCCAACCGATACCATGGGGAAGAGGTTTTGTTTTGTTGTAGTCTCGCCGTTTTTCACAAGTGCAATACGAGTGGCGTCCATTGTGTCAATTACAAGGTCATAAGGAGCATCTGCCTTAAAGAGCAGTACAACCTCCTCTTTTGTAGGGTGTTTTTTCTTAAGTTCTACAAGTTTTTTCTGTAGTGAAATAAAGTCAAATTTGCCGTCTTTTTTCTTTATAGTGGCAATTCTTTTTCCAAGCCCGCTAAAGGTAAAGCCCTTGGCAGTGAGCCCGATTGTTAGGATATCGTCCTCAGTTACTTTCTTATCAGAGGGTGCCTGCGGTGCCTTGGATTCCTGCGGCAGGTGGATCTCTATAATAGTAGTATTAACGAAGACAGCCGTCATGAGCAGAAACGGAATTATGACCATAAATAGGTTCATAACAGGGGTAAGGTTAAGATCCCCGGCATCAGCGTCTACATTACGCTTTCTTCTACTCGTCGGTCTGTGAGCCACTTTTATACTCCGTTGGTGGGTTATGAATAAGTAGGTTCATGAGCTTTACTGAGTACTCGTCAATTTCGTCAATTAATCTGTGAGCCTTTGATAAGAGGATTGTGTATGAGACAAGAAGCGGGATAGCGACAAAAAGACCAAATGCCGTGGTGTATAGAGCTATAGAGATACCACTTGCAAGGAGTGCGGCTTTTTGCGATGGATCTGCGTTTCCAACAGCACTAAAGGCTTGGATAAGACCGTGGATTGTTCCAAGGAGACCAAGAAGTGTTGCGATATTAGCGGCAAGTGATAAGTAAGGCACGCGTTTTTCAATCTCAGGCATAATTTCCATCGAGACCTCATCCACTGCGTGCTGAACCCCACGCTCGCCTTCTTTATAGCTAGAAAGGGCGGCTTCAAATACTCTTGGTACTGGAGCCTTTGAGCCAACACAGAAAGAATGGGCTTTTTGAAAATCCCTCTCACGTATGCATTTACTGACCTTTTCCCATAAACCCTTTGTGTCAATTGAGTACCTAAATACTAGATGCATGACCCTCTCTACAACAATGGCCATACCTATGATAGAGACGCCTAGGATTAAGTATATAAACATTCCGCCGTCTCTGAAAAATCCTGCTAGCAATTCCATTCTTTAACCTCCTTCTTGATTATCCTTAATTATTCTTTGTATTATTTTATTGTATTAATTCTAATTCTACTAATTATTCATAGTACTGGCAGTTAATTCTGCCGGAAAAATAGGGGTAAGAAATTCTTGCCTAAAGCTTTTCTCCAAGACTGAGCCACCCCATAGTTTTGCCCTTGGTAGGATAAAGATAGTACGCGGTTTTTCAATTGAGCCTTCAATCTTTATAACACGCTGAATTACCTTTATATCTTCCTTGATATTTAAAGGCTCACTTGAGCTCTGAGCAAATGAGGTAGTAGAGGAAAAAACTACCCACATGGCTAGTACCAGTGAGGCAAGTAATACTTTAGAGAGTACATTTATCATCTTCTTTTTCTTTTTGCAACCCTTTGTTTTACGACCTCGTACCATACATTTACTTCGTCTTCTTTATAAGAGGTCTCGTCATCTTCAGAGTCCCATGTTGGACTTGCCCCTGCTCTTCTAAGGGCAAGGTATATCTTATAGTGCGTCATGGCCTTTGCGTAGTCCCGTTTATACATCTCGTAGATAATACCCATGTCTTTGTATGGTGCGGCAAGGGCTGGGTTATTTTCTATTATCTCTTCATAAAATTTTAAAGCAATATCAGCTTTACCGCTAAAGAGCAGTGCCTTTGCATAGGCACTGATTACCTGTGGGTACTCGTCTTTTAATTTGAGTGCTTTTTTAAGTTTTTTTGTTGCCTCTTCAACCTCTCCATGATTTAGCAGAAGAAGACCAAAATTATAATCTATCATAGCATTATCAGGTTCAATTTTTTCTGCTTTTTCATATAGTTCTTTTGCCTGTTTAAATTTACCATCAAGTTGGTGCAGGTTTGCAAGGTTTATAATCGTAGAGGCCTGTTTTTTTATAGTATTAGCATAGTTAAAGGCACGCATTGCTTTTTTCTTTTTTTTCTCTAGCATGTAGGTTTGCCCAAGAGCCGTGTAGACCTCTGAGGACTTAACACCTGCTCTAATGGTTGTGTAGAGTGATTTGCGAGCCTTCTTTGTCTCGTTTATCTGAAGATAGGCAAGGGCAAGATTAAAGTGAGCAGCATTAAAGCCAGGGACTTTTTTTGTAGCCGCCTCAAAATCAAAGAGTGCTTTCTCGGGAACAAAACGCATCTTACTCATGGCGTCATTAAATAGCATAACAGCCTCGCGCATGACTTCCTTTGACTCAGCAGGCGGGGATACGTCCATTAAGGATAACCCCTTGGTGGTGGTATCTAGCTTCTCAGGCATTTTCTCTGAAGTGGAGGCGCACCCACTGCTGAGGAGAACAAAGGCACCAAAAAGAATTATATTTTTAAGTTTATTAGGCATAAAATTTTTATTTAAAGAAAATATTTAACTCCACAGGTTTTGGGGTAATAAATATTAGGTCACTCTTGCCGCCTCCGGCAAAGCTCC
Source organism: Deltaproteobacteria bacterium (assembly GCA_023134165.1). GTDB lineage: Bacteria > Desulfobacterota > GWC2-55-46 > GWC2-55-46 > DRQE01 > JAGLUZ01. The sequence goes on from JAGLUZ010000038.1 coordinate 32,759, forward strand.
TTTTATATAGGGCAGGCCTTAGGGTAGAGAGCTTGTCAACTGACTTTTGAAAGAGCTCAACGTCAACTCTAGCAAGAGAGGCCTTAAAGGCATTCTCAAAGTATTTTATTGATTCGTCCTCAATTGGGAAGGCTTGTTCCTCTAAGAGGAAGTTATACTCATCAAGCTCCTCAGTATTTAGGTCATTTGGTCTCTCTGATTTTAGTAGTTTTTCCCGAAAGTTCTCAAAGATTAGTCCAATCTGGAAAAATGACTTTGGAATCAGCTCACCGACTCTTGTCTTTATAACATAAGAATAGTCATTTAGGAGTGTTCCCATGAGTTCTTGTTTCTTTTTAAGTGACTCCTCAAAGGGTTGGACAATATTTATCGCCTCAAATTCATCTTGCTTGATTGTAGCCATATCAAAGCGAGCCTTTGCTAGAAGCGTTTTATTTATTGAATCTGTTGCAAACTCGCCACTGAAGAGTTTGCCAAGGGTTACGGCCGCGGCCGAGGATTTGCCACTTAGAAGCTCTGCATTACCAATACGATAAATAGCCTCTGGGAGGCGAGCTGTAGAGATTATCTTTGTATCTAAGTAACTCTCTAA
>JAGLUZ010000039.1 GCA_023134165.1 Deltaproteobacteria bacterium
GACTATCTTTGATGAGAGCCACGCAACAATAAAGAGGGTTAGGAGAACAGTACCTACCCACCAAAGCGTTGCAACAAGGGATATTGATCCGAGCATGCCGAGAATTACACCAAGCTGGGCAGAGCAAGGGATACCTAGGGCTAGGAGAAGTGTGACGATAATTCTCTCCTTTTTTGTCTCTAACATCCTTGTTGTCATCGTTGCCATGGTGGCACACCCAAGGCCAAGTATCATCGGTAGTACTGCCTTTCCGTTTAGCCCCATGAGTTTAAAGACTCGGTCAACCATGACGGCTAGGCGTGGCAGGTACCCAGAATCTTCAAGCAGGCCAAAGAAGATAAAGAAAAAACCAACTATTGGGAGGATAATCGCAACTGCATAGGTAAGTGCCATGGTGATTAGGCCGTACTCACCAACGAGTAAATCCCTTGCAAGTTCACCTGCCCACCCACCAGGTAAGGTTGCATTTGCCATCCTCGTTGCCCAGGGATTTAGGTACTCCCCAAAAACGTGTGTTTCTAGTAAATCAACGGCAATACCTGCACCGAGTACCCCCACAAACTCATACATCACAAAAAGCACGGCCGCCAAGATAAATAGCCCACCAACTGGGTGCATTGCCCATTTACCAATAAACTCAGATACTGGGCCTCTTGCCTTTGGCTCTACGGTAATGATTTTTCTTACTAGATTATCAACAAATCTGTGTCTTTCTTTATTTATAATATAACCAATGGGTTCAGAGTATACGCCTTCTGCCTTTAGTCTAATGGCCTTAATCTGCTTTATAGCCTCTGGTTCGAGGTTTTCTTTTTGCCATAAATCAAGGGTAGAGTCCCCAGATAGAAGCATCAAAGCCATCGAACGTTTTGATAACCCACTCTCTGGAATTAGAGCAGTGATTGCAAGAAGACCACCCTCTATCTCAGGCGGATACTTAAGTTCAATATTTGGCACTGAAGCAGTAAAGAAAGAATCCTTTAACTTATCAAAACCCCACCTCTGGGTCGCAATCGTTGGAACAACAGTGCAACCAAGCTCCTTGGAAAGCCTTTGATGGTCAATCTTTATCCCCTTCTCGCCGGCCTCATCATACATATTCAGAGACAACAGAACTGGTTTTTTTGCCTCTGCAAGCTGGGTCGTAACCAAAAGTGCACGCCTTAGATTCTTTGAATCCAAGACATTTAAGACCACTGCGCCGTCTTCAGCTAGGAGAATATCACGAGTGACCTGCTCGTCCTCAGAGGTTGGGAGAAGGCCGTTTACACCTGGACTATCGATTATATGGATACTCTTTCCACGAACCTTTGCAGGCCCTCTAGAGACCTCGACAGTCGTGCCTGGGTAATTTGAGACCGTTGCGTAAGTGCCTGTCAGGAGGCCAAAGAGGACACTCTTCCCTACATTTGGGTTTCCTACAAGTACAACCTTTTGCTTGGCATTTAAATCAAGCGAGCTAGAATCATCTGTTTTTTTACAATCCATATCTTTAACCCCTAAATAAAGTAAGTTCTAGTACTTTGTAAATTTTGATAATGCTTTTCATTTTCATCTATCAACCCAAAAAAAAATTAGAATAAATTTAAGACAGAAAATGGCCCCAAGCTTTGATAATGATATTCATTTTCACTGGACTTGTCAAGGCTTTTTTTCTTTGTTGAAAAGTCCTGTCTTTTTTTACGGGAAAAATCTAGGAGCAATCAGAGCAGTAACCATAGAGCTCGAGTTTGTGACGAACAACCTTAAAGCCAAGCTTTAATGCAGTCTCTTCCTGAAGTTTCTCTATCTTTTGGTTTTGAAACTCAACAATCTTTGAGCACTTCAAACATATTATATGATCGTGATGGCCTTCTTCTAGGACATTTTCAAAGCGTGTTTGACCGTCACCAAATTGCCGCTCTAAGGCAAGTCCGCACTCAGTTAAGAGCTTCATTGTGCGGTAAACAGTTGCGTAGCCAATACGCGGGGTCTTTCTCTTTACTTTTTTTAGGAGTTCGTCAAGGCTTAGGTGGGTGCTGGTCTTAAAGAATGTATCTGCGATGTAGTAGCGTTGTTGAGTTGATTTAAGTCCTCTTGAGGCAAGACACTGATTTAATTCTTCCATTTTTAGAGAACTTTTGGACTTGGTCATAACTGTCTTGAGCTACCTTTTATTGTGATTGTACGGATTTTTGCTCAGAGAAGAGGGTAATACTTTATAACTTTATAAATTGGAGCGGGAGACGGGACTCGAACCCGCGACCCCAACCTTGGCAAGGTTGTGCTCTACCACTGAGCTACTCCCGCATTTATCGCCCTTAAGAGTTTGCTAGTTTAACACAAAGACAATTAATGTCAAGGGAAGAAAAAGCCTTAAGGATATATAAAATATAAATAAAATAAAGCCTTATTTTTAGTACTGCAAAAGCGAGAAAACCTTATGAGGGGCAAGCTTCTCTCTCCCCTTCAACTCCTCTAGCTCAACTATAAAAGAGAACTCAACAATATCGGCTCCGAGTTTTTCAAGTAACTCAACAACGGCATTTGCAGTCCCACCTGTTGCAAGAAGGTCATCAGCGACAAGCACACGCTGACCTTTTTTGATGGCGTCTTGGTGAATCTCTAGGGAATCTTCGCCGTACTCAAGCGTATAGGTTGCTTTGTGGGTTTTGTGAGGTAATTTTCCAGGCTTACGAACAAGGACAACACCAGTGCCGAGTTTGTAAGCAAGGGCAGCTCCGATGACAAAACCACGAGCCTCGATACCAACTACGAGATCAATTTTTTGATTTATATATCTGTGACCAAGAAGATCTACGGTACGCTGGAACGACACTGGGTCTTGACAAAGTGTAGTGATATCTTTAAAGAGGATGCCTTTTTTAGGAAAATCTGGGATATCTCTAATGCTTTTTTTAAGTCTCTCAACCATATCTAGATGACCTCCAATGAATATACTTTTTTAAGTTCAAGTAGTTTTTTTAGTTGCATTAAGGCCTTACACTCGATTTGACGAATTCTCTCTCTTGTAAGGCCAAGTTTTTTGCCAATTACCTCTAAGGTCTCAGAGTTGCAATCAAGGCCAAATCTAAACTTTAATATCTCCCTCTGAGTACTACTTAAGCGTGCTAAACAATCATTTAAAATCTTCTCTCGGTTCTTTGCGGCTATTACTTCAAGTGCCTCAGTAGGGGTCTCATCAATTAATCTATCCAGTAAGGTCTCACCTGTCTCTTTATTTAGCTTTGCATCAATTGAGGTAGCACCACTCTTCTCAACTAGAGAGAGTTTTTTTAAATACTTGACCTTAAACCCTGTCTTCTCTGAAACCTCAGAGAGTTCAGGCATCCGACCAAGAGAGTTCTTTAACTCCTTTACTACTGTCCTGATGCGGTCAATGTCCTGGCTAACATGAACAGGGAGCCTAACAACTGAACGCTGATTTAGGAGTGCCCTTGCTACGGCCTGTCTAATCCAGTAGGTTGCGTATGTTGAGAAGCGACACCCCCTTGTGCCATTAAAACGCTCAACAGCATGAATGAGACCAATATTACCTTCATCAATAAGGTCTAGAAAGGGTAGGCCTTTGTGCATATACCTCTTGGATATATTTACAACCAAGCGAAGGTTTGCCTCTGTCATCCGCCGCTTTGCATCCTTATCCCCAGCACGTACCCTCTTTGAGAGGACTATCTCTTCCTTAGCATCTAGAAGATTAAATCTTCGTATCCCTAAAAAATAAGCATTAAGTGCGTCCTTGGGCGGGGAGACCTCACTGCTCACGCAAGGCCGCGTAACGTGCGTCCTCGGTGTAAGGCTCTCTTTTTTACTCAGTTTTCCAGGCCTCTTCAGGTCTTCGGTTGGTAACTCTTGCATTGCAACTTTCTTTGCCATCTGAGCCTCCTACTAAAAGGTTAAAAGGTTTCCAGAGGAGCTATACAAGGTGAGTAAATATCAGAGTTAAATTATACAATAAGACTTACTTTTATGGCAAGAAAAAAAGAGGGTTTCTGTTCTTTTCACCCTCTCTAATCTCAAATTGGAGTTTTTTAGAAAAATATTTAACTTACCTTTACGGCAAGAAAAAAAGTGGGTTTCTGTTCTTCTCACCCTCTCTAATCTCAAAGTGGAGTTTGGGGAAACTTCCCCCAGCACTTTTACCAACCTGAGCTATGACCTTGCCTTGTTCAACAGTACTTCCAAGGCTTACAAGATTTTTTTTATTACAGGCATAGACAGTAAAAAAATCCCCCTTGTGCTCTAGTATTATAATATTACCGTACCCTCGCATTTGAGTGCCAACATAGACGACCCTGCCCTTTGCCGCGGCCCTAATCTTTGTGCCTTTTTTTGCACCAATATCAATGCCGTTATTCATCGTACCACTACGCATACCAAACTTTGAGAGAACCTTACCAGTGACAGGCCACTTAAAACGAATGCCTTTCTCAAACCTGACCTTCTTTACGTACTTCTTTTTTGAGGTTTTTTTATTTGAGTAAGTAGCCTTTTTTGAAGTTCCTTTTTTGGGTATAAAAACCCTTTGTCCAATTCTAATCTTAGTTGGGTCAGTTATATTATTTATCTCTGCAACGTCTTGAAGTTTAACGCCGTAGGTGTAGGAGATGCGCCAAAGATTCTCTCCTTTTTTTACTGTATGATAAGTGCCTTTTTGTGTCTTGGTCTCAGTCTTGGTTGGGGTTTTATAATGTGCTTTGGTTGACCGAGTCCTGTCCTTGATAGTGCAAGAGGTTAAGTTGACAACTAGTGCCAAAAGAATAAGAATGATAAGTTTTTTATTAGATAAAATCATAGTTTAGAGGAATTAGCTAATTTTTAAAATTAAGTCTTCAAAACCTTGATAAGTGTTAAAAAGAAATTAATGCAGTAACTTAAGGGCTAGAAAACCAAGGAATAAAAGAAGACCAAATACAATTGTCAGGAGGCTAAAGTATTTATCTATAAAGGCCTTGATTGGTTTTCCGTAGTAGTAAATAAGTCCAGCCAAGATGAAGAATCTAAGGGAGCGGCTAATTGCTGAGGCCACTACAAAAACACCAAAATCAATTTTAAATGCACCGGCTGCTATGGTAAAGACCTTGTACGGAATTGGTGTAAATCCAGCGATTACAACCGCTACTGCGTCGTACTCTTTGTAAAGATTTTGAATATACTCAAAATTACCTTTTAGGCCGTAAAGTTCGACGATCCTAAGCCCTACGGCATCCATAAAAAAGTAACCAATTCCGTACCCAAAAATACCCCCGAGGACTGAGCCAAGACTTGCAAGTAAGGCAAACCTAAATGCCTTTGCAGGAAGACTTATCGCAAGAGCGAGCAAAAGTACGTCCGGGGGGATAGGAAAAAACGATGACTCAATAAAGGCAATAACAAAAAGAGCCGCGCTCCCGTGAGGAGTATAAGCCAAACTCAAGACCCAGTCATAAAGGCGTCGTATTAATTTCATATTCTAAAAAATCCTCATGTTTTTTTTTAGAGTAACTCACCGATGCGACCGCCCTCTTCCCAGCCGTTTTTTCCAATTAACTTTACGAACCTACAACTCCCAAGGTTCTCCTCCCTTGTCCTGCCATCTTTCTTGGTTATACGTATTAGTTCCTGAGTGTCTGCTGGGCCTACGGGAATAACAAGCCTTCCTCCCTCGCCTAATTGCTCAACATACTTAGAAGGTATCTTCGGAGCTCCAGCCGTTACGATTATTGCATCAAAGGGAGCCTCATCAGCCCACCCAAGAGTGCCGTCACCGACCCTGATTAAGACCTTTGAATACCCAAGGGAATCAAGCAAACGCCTTGTTTTTTGAGCTATTGTTGATATTCTCTCAACAGAGAAGACTCGGTCAACTAGGTGCGATAATACTGCACTTTGGTACCCTGAGCCTGTGCCTATTTCAAGCACCTTTTCGCTTCCAGTTAGGGCAAGAGCCTGGCTCATGAAGGCCACAATAAAGGGCTGAGAGATGGTTTGCCCCTCACCTATTGGGAGCGGAAAATCACTATAAGCCTGAGCTTCCATGGATTTATCAGCAAAAAAATGACGCGGCACCGAGAGCATAGCCTCGATTACACGCTTATCTGTTATCCCTCTTGGCAAAAGTTGTTCTTCTACCATTGTCTTTCTGGCTCTTGCAAAAATGTCTTTTTGTTTCTTAATTGTACCCTCCGGTTAAACCTTAAAATTCCAGTACTGCAACTCACTTATCGCCGAGTAATTCGTCATATCAAGGTGAATTGGGGTAATTGAGATATAACCCTTTGTAATTGCGGCAAAGTCAGTATCCTCGCCACCCTCCCACCTTAGCATATCCCCGCCAATCCAGTAGTACTTCTTCCCCCTTGGGTCTTCCTTCTCTATTACCACGTCCCCGTAAATGCGTTTACCCTGCGAGGTCAGGCGCACGCCTTTTATCTTTTTCTGGTGGGGTATATTTATATTTAAGAGCGTGTCCTTGGGAAGGTTTTTCTTTAATACAGTGCTAGCAACCTTTGCGGCAAATTTGGCAGAGGGAGCAAAATCAAAGCCTCGTTTTCCCTCTAGGGAGATGGCTATGGACGGTATCCCAAGGAGTGTACCCTCCATAGCGGCTGATACTGTACCAGAGTATGAGACGTCTTCCCCTAGGTTTGCACCTTTATTTATCCCCGAGACAACGAGTGTGGGCCTTCTGGGGAGAACTTTTCCGTGTACGGCCAAGGTTACGCAGTCCGTTGGTGTACCATCAACAGAGTACCACTTAGGGGCTATTTCCTCAAACCTAAGGGGGCGGTGAAGGGTCAGAGAATGCCCAACAGCACTTTGCTCCCTATCTGGGGCTACGACATAAACCTCACCAATACGCCTTAGAGCAAGTGCAAGAGCGCTTAACCCCTCAGAACGAATGCCGTCGTCATTACAGACCAAGATAAGTGGCTTATCTGTATTCGACTCTGTAGCTTTTTTATTATTTTTAGTTCTATCCATAATACTTACTCTATTTTTTTTAAAAGATTTAACACAGATGATTATAATACAAAAAATACTTTGTGTGAGTAAATTTTTTCAATAATCCTTCTTTAAAAAAATATACATCTAATCCAATTATTTTTATCCCTTTTCTCTAAGCCTCCATTATGCTACCGTAAAGTTCTCATGCAAGCACTAACATATAATAATGGAGTTTCCCTTGAGACGACTCTGCCTCAGCCAACCCCACAAAAAGGCGAGGCACTCGTACGCATTACACTTGCTGGGATTTGTGCTACAGACCTAGAGATTATAAAAGGTTATATGGATTTTAAAGGCGTCCTTGGTCACGAATTCACAGGTGTTGTTGAAGGGCCACCAAGGTCAAAATTTCTCGGCAAACGTGTAGTTGGTGAGATAAATATTGGTTGTGGTAATTGCACCTTATGTAAAAACGGTGAAAAGAACCACTGCCCAAGGAGAAAAGTCCTTGGAATACTTAACCGTGACGGTGCCTTTGCAGAGTTCTTAACCCTCCCTGAGGCAAACCTCCACCTAATTCCAGTGAACCTAACAGATGAAGAAGCTGTCTTTACAGAACCTCTAGCCTCAGCTCTTGAGATTTCCAAACAAATACAGATAAAAAAAACAGATACAATCTGCGTCCTTGGGGATGGTCGACTTGGCCTTTTAACTGCAATGGCTCTTTCTTTTACAGGTGCTAGTATTTGTGCCATCGGCAGACACCCTGAGAAACTTGCACTCCTTAAAGATTATGATATCGAGACACAAACAAACCCAGAGCGGTTAAATAAATTTGATATAACAGTTGACGCCACTGGGTCTTCCAGTGGGGTCGGCCTTGCCCTTAGGCTCACAAAACCTAGAGGCACTGTTGTTATAAAAACAACGGCACATGACCGAGATGAGATTGATTTAAATGCACTTGTTATAAATGAGCAAACACTGGTTGGTTCAAGGTGTGGGCCTTTTGATAAGGCAATAGAGATGTTAAGTTCAAAAAAAATAGATGTGAACCCGCTCATCACAAAGACCTTTGCCCTAAGTGACGGTCTTAGTGCAATTGAGTTTGCGGCCTCTAAGGGGACTCTTAAGGTCTTAATAGATACCTCAAGGTAGAGCCTCTCTGTGACGACCCCCAATAAAAAAGGACTAAGAAAAAAAATGGAGACAATAGCCGCCCTAATAATCGGCATCCCTCTTATACTTTACTCATACCTCTTCGTGGCACAGGAATCTTTTATCTTCAGACCACAGCCCCTAACAACTGAGACGATAGAAGAGGCAAAGAAAGAGACCCCGCTTGCCGAGGAGGTAACCTTAATAACCCCAGATAAGACCACGCTTCATGGTTGGTTTGTCAGACCAGATTTAGTCAAACCAAATCTACAAAAACCAGCGACAACACCTGTGCCACTTATAATTTATTTTGGCGGAAACTCTGAAGAGATTACCTGGTTTACATCCATCAGTAAGAACTTTGAGGGATTTGCTGTAGCAACATTAAATTACCGTGGGTTTGGAAAAAGTACTGGGAAGGCTGGAGAAAGTGAATTCTTTAGAGACTCTGAATTTATCTATGACACATTTTCAAAACTACCAGAGATTGACGCTACTAAGATTATTATCATGGGCAGAAGCATCGGCACCTGCGTTGCCGTACACCTAAGTGCAAATAGAAAAATACTCGGGACTGTCCTCCTAAGCCCGCTTGATTCGATGAAGGCCGTAGCCTCAAAGCATATGCCATTTGTCCCTGTTGGTACGCTTCTTCGTCACAACTTTAACTCTCTTGAACTTGCCCCAAAGGTTAAGACCCCGCTCTTTACACTTATTGCAGAAGATGACAAGATTGTCCCGCCGAAGCACTCCCTAAGACTCGCAGATGCGTGGCAAGGTGTGGTTAGGATAAAAAAATACAAGGACACACACCATAATAATATCATCCACGCTGGTGGGCTTTGGGATGATATAAATAAATTTATCCAAGAGCTTTATTCGGATGAGTTTTTTTTAAAGCCAAAAACAGAGGAAAATAAACCTGAAAAAACTAGGAAAGAGTAAGGATTGTTACCTCTGGGAGGGCATTAAAACGAATGGGTAAGATGAGGTTACCAATGCCGCGTGTGATATAGGTCTGCCTTGCTCCGTCACGTACGAGACCTTTTAAATACTTACTCCCTGAATTTGATGGGACATAAGGAACACCGACTAGAGGCAAACTAATCTGGCCTCCGTGGGTATGACCAGAGAGGACAAGATCTATATCATGACCAAGAGCGTCTATTTCTTCATTAACATCTGGGTTGTGGCTAAGTAACAAGCGAGTATTTTTTTTCTTATTTTTTTTACCCCCCATAAGTCCAACCCCATTTAGGGCTTTTATGAGTGTCCCCCCAGACCAGTAATCATCAATCCCAATTAGATCTAAAGTACGGCCGCCTTTTTTTATCTTCACCACCTCGTCCCTTAACCACCGAAGACCAACTTTATCTTTAAAATCCTTTAAAATCGCAGAAAGAGCGTATTCTCCGCTCCAAAAATCGTGATTACCAAGGACTCCGTAGATACCCATAGGAGCCTTTAATATGCTCATTGCTCTAGTTAATTTATCTAAATGTTTTTGCTTAAATGTACCGACTGAGGTATTTAAAAACTCTGTTGAACCAGTTATAAAGTCACCACAAAGGAGGATGATATCTGGATTTTCACCCATGGTAAGCTTAGCAGACTCACGCAAAAGAGCTTCACTTGTTATGGCTGAGGCATGAAAGTCACTAAGTAGTGCAACCTTTAAACCCTTAAAAGGCAAAGGCAAGTTTGGGATTACTACCTCTGTCTTCTCAAGAGAAAGACTTTTGCTTGTTGTATTATACCCCCCTTTAGCCAGCAAGATAAGGGCTGAGGCTCTGATACCGTTCTTTAGAAGTGATCGTCTGGAGAGGTTCTTCATAGGTTAAGTATTATAACCTATTTATCCCGTTTAGTGCAGCTTGTTTATAGGCATCCGAGAGGGTCGGGTAATTAAATACTGCGTCTCTGAAATAATCAATTGTTCCACCAAAGCTCATGACACTTTGACCAATATGGATTAACTCTGAGGCTCTCTCACAAATTATGTGAACACCAAGGAGTGCCCTTGTATCTCTATGAAAAAGGAGCTTTAGCATACCGTAGATATCGCCTGATATCTGACCTCTGGCAACTTCTTGAAAAAGAGCTGTCCCTGATTCGTAAGGAACCCCATCACTCGTAAGCTCTTCTTCTGTTTTGCCAATCATCGATATTTCAGGAATGGTATAGATACCGTAGGGGATTAAATAAGGTATTGAGCAGGACTCACCCTGGCCCCCTGCGGCGTGACAAACTGCTCGCCTCCCCTGCTCTCGTGAGGTTGAAGCAAGGGATGGAAACCCGATTACGTCTCCAACTGCATAGATATGTTCAAGTGATGTCTGGTAATTTTCATTTACCTTTATAAGCCCCCTTGGGGTCGTCTCAATCCCAATATTTGCAACATCCAAGGCGTCAGTATTACCAACACGCCCCATTGTATATAGAACCTTCTCTGTCTTTACTACCTTCTTACTCTTTAGGGTGAGCGTAATCTTGCCTTGGTCTATGACATTAATCACTGTTACCTCCTCACCGAGCCTAAGTGTAATTCCTGTTTGACGCATCCAGTACTTTAGACTATCCACAACCTCTCTATCGGCAAAACTCAAGAGGTCGCTCCGACACTCAATTAGCGTCACCTTAACCCCAAGGGCAGAAAAGATACAAGCATATTCACACCCGATAACCCCAGCACCAATAATTGTGAGTGTCCTTGGTATTTTATTTAGGTCAAGGATTGTATCACTATCATAGATATTATCCTTATCAAATGGCACAGCACAAGGTCTTGAGGGTCTTGTACCAGTTGAGAGGATTATTATATCCCCGGAAACCTCGGTTGTACCTCCGTCG
>JAGLUZ010000004.1 GCA_023134165.1 Deltaproteobacteria bacterium
TCGTGATGGTCTCTGGCAACAACTGCGGAGATGTGGTCAGGGTCAGCAAAGTAGTGAGACATTAATAGGTAGCCACTGCTTGAGTGTTCATCAAGAATTTGCTTTTCTTTACGTAGCAGGGAGGTTGCTTTTTGGAGTATATACAAAGGCACGCACGTCTTGCCAATATCATGGGTTGGGCCTGCGGAGAGGAGCCTGAGTTGCATCTCCTCGTCTGTTAGTATCTCGCTCGCTATCATTGTTGTTAGTGAAAAGACAGATAGAAAATGGTGGTAGGAGTAGGTGTCGTTTTTCTTAAAGTAATCAAGAGAGCCGTAAACGCCAGCTGGTAAATGCACCTGGCTCATTTGTTCCAGTATCATCTTCTTGCACCCTTTCTTGGAATACACATCAGCATAGTCTTTGTTATTTAGTATCGAGGTGATATCGTCTTTAACTGTTTTATGAGAAAGGAGCGGGGTGAGTTTTAATGGGGTCTTCGAGTTGAGGTTTGCAACATTTCTAAGGTTTTTTTTATTGATTGCACTTCCCTCTGGCAAAAGAGAGAGTCCGTCGATATTACAGACTGGGTACTTTAGGGTAATCTCTTGCATAGTCATCTCGCCTCATCTTTTATTTTATTCATTGGTAGATAAGTCTTATTAATAAACTAAGTATAGAGTATAATTATATTCTAGTTAAAGAGAACATCGTTGTCAAGTTGACAGAGGATTTTTTTTGGAAAATTGTAAAGCGGGGTGCAAGTGTTAGTTGAATTTGTAACTGGCAAGGTGTGGGGCTTATTTTTTATTTGCGAAAAGTCATATGTGTGATATTATACTTACGTTTTGATGAAATAGATTAATCAATAAATAGAAAAAATCAAGCTTAGATATATTATTATTCTTTAGTTTTTTCGTGGGGGGGGTTTTGGTGATGATTGAGGTATCAAATCTTAGCTATGAGTATCCAGGGGTTTTAGCCCTTGATAATATTTCGCTTAGTGTTGAGGAGGGGAGCATTACCGCTCTTGTCGGGCCAAATGGTGCAGGAAAGACCACCCTCCTTAGGTGCTTGGCCGCTCTTGAGCGACCTGTCTCTGGTTCAATAAGCATTGGTAATGTTGATACCCTGGAGGATCCCCGTCTTTGTCACGCTAAGGTTGGTTATTTGCGTGATATCTTTGGTCTTTATGACGAGTTATCGGTCTTTCAGTGCCTCTCCTATGCTGGTTCGGCAAGGGGAATTAAATCTGCAACTATAAAAGAGGCCGCAACTACAGCGGCTGGTAGGTTAAACCTTAAGAGTTACCTTGGTGTTAAGGTTGGGACTCTCTCTCGCGGACTTCGTCAAAGGCTTGCCATTGCACAGGCCATAATCCATGAACCAAAGGTCTTAATCCTAGATGAACCAGCCTCTGGGCTTGACCCAGAAGCACGCCACTCACTTTCTAGTCTCTTTGTCTCTCTCTCAAATATTGGGATGACTCTCCTTGTCTCTTCGCATATTTTAACTGAGCTTGAGGAATACTCAACAGCCATGGTCATAATAAATAAGGGGCGTATTGTTTCCTCAGAGCGTATAAAGCCTACTCTACAGAGAAGCAGTGGGGTGGACGGAGAGCTTGTTACGATGCGTGTGGCTCTTGCCTCTGTCTTTGAGGAGGCAGAGAACCTGCTTGGTGCAGTTGAGGGTGTAAGTGAGCTTCGCCATGAAGGTAGTGAGATTTTCTTTAAATTCTCTGGTAGTGGTGAGGATCAAAGAGTCTTGCTAAGTCGCCTAGTAACTGAGGGGCTTCCTGTTATGAGTTACGGTGAGGTTAGGGACAATATGCATACCTCGTACTTAAATAAATTAAAGAAGACAAGGGGCGGATATGGAGCTTAATCCTGAGTTTAGAAGAAACCTGTGGCTAGAGATGACCCCTCACAGGTTGCTCGTAATGCCGCTTATCCTAATTGCTGTTGCCTTTCTTATCTTTAAGGTCTCAGGCGAGGGTGAGGGGCTTGTTAACCTAAATGCCTACGCACTCTTTGCACTTGGTTTTATGATTATTTTCTGGGGTGCACGTATGGCCTCAGAATCTCTTGTGGCCGAGGTGAACGGACGCACCTGGGATAGTCAACGCATGAGCTCACTTGGCCCCTGGTCAATGACATGGGGTAAGCTCCTTGGGAGTACGGCTTACGTCTGGTACGGGGCACTTTTCTGTGTTGTTATTTTTCTTGCAACATACGGAAGTAGTACCCTAGAGAGTCCGGTTAGATCCTTAATCTTCCTCCTACTCACAGGTCTCTTTTCGCAGTCCCTAAGTCTCCTCTCTAGTATTGTAATGCTTAAGAAGAGTAGAGATGATGGTGCGGGACAGAGTGCTCGTGCTGTCTACCTAGTGGTTGCAATCTTTGTTTCGTCTTTTGTCGTACCAATTGGCTTTAACTCTTCACTACGCCCTGAGAGTTTGCTTTGGTTTGGAATGTATTTTGTCCAGATTGATTTCGTTATCCTCTCTATTCTTATCTTTCTTGGGTGGAGCGTCTTTGGGGTTCACAGGTTAATGGCAACTGAGCTTCAGGTTCGAACTACCTTTTTTGGGTGGCTTGGCTTTGTTGTATTTGCTGTTACCTATACAGTTGGTTTTTTTACAGACTCTACAGTGTCTGGGGAACTTTTTGATGGCTTCTCCAACGAGCGTTTAACGGTCTTTATGGTTGGGTACACAGTTGCCCTTTGCCTTGCCTACCTAATGCTCTTTAGTGAGAAAAAAGACCTTGTACTCTTTAGACAAATTGTAAAATTCATAAAAGAGAGAAACCTTCGGGAGCTTTTCTTGCTTCTTCCGTGCTGGGCAGTATCTGCCATAGTCGTAGCCCTTATTGCTGTCGTTGGTGAAGTAACGGTAGGGGATATGCCAAGGGGGGCATTAATCGCACTCTTTTTATTCTTCATACGTGACCTTAGCCTTGTCTTATTCCTAAATCTTTCAAAGAATAAAAAAAGAGCAGATATGACGGCTGGCCTTTATTTAATCCTCCTCTACGGAGTGGTACCTTGGATATTTAAGGCAATTGATTTGGACTTTATGACCGCACTTTTTTGGGCAAATGTTCAGGAATACGGCTTTGGTGTGCATATGGCTGTAACCCTAGAGATAATTGCTATTGTTTTCCTACTAAATAGACGTTGGAAAAAGGTCTGTGCTGAGCCAGTAGTAGTAGAGCGTGAGGGATAGTTTTTTTTATTTTAAAAATCTTTAATTTTCCACCCTGCTCTTTACTTGCCTTCAAAAAAGCAAAAAAGATTGTCATTTTTTTGTTATTAGAATTTCTCTAAATCAAAATTATAAACCCCTAACTCATAGCCCCCAGACCCTTTAACCTTAACCCCAAGAAGGAGCAAGCCGTGGCAGATGAAAAAACCCCAGAAGATGATACTCAAGGTTCCCAAGCTTCAGATTCCAATCCAAATAAAATAAGTAAAAAGATAAAGCAATATTACCTGGCTGTTGGGCTCTCTGTCTTGGCACTTGCCATATTTGTTGGTTTTCTTCTCTCTGCAGGAGGTGAAAAACCAGTTACCTTTAAGGTAAGTGGAACCTCTCCAAATGCCACGGCCTTAAAGGAAGGTGCAAAACCAGATAGACTTTATATTAACTTCAGTGGCTCTTCTGCAAGGCTTGAGGAGGTTGGCAAGGTTATTATGGATGGGCTTAAAATGACCCCAGAGCTAAGTGGTCGTTGGGAGTGGAGAGCGGATTCTGAGCTATTATTTACACCAAGCGAGGACTGGGGGGTTGGTCAAAAATACACAGTTACGATGGATAAGGCCCTCTTCCCTGATCACGTAAAATTAGATAAGTATGAGTACGAATTTACTTCCGCAAGGTTTACCCAAAGAGTAGTCTCAAGTGAGCTCTACCAAGACCCTGTAAACCCAAGGATAAAACGAGCCGTTCTTACCGTTAGGTTTAGTCACCCTGTTGATACTGTCGAGTTTGCAAAGCTCGTGCATCTTAGGATGGGCGGCTTAAAGAAAAAAGTCTTTGGTTCAAAAGAAAACTCAATTCCATTTACAATTAGTTACGACGATTTCAAGGGTCAAGCCTATATTAAGTCAGAGCCTTTGGCACTTCCAGAGAAAGATAAATCCCTCACAATTGCAGTCTCACATGACGTAAAATCCTCAAGAGGTGGTACTAGGGCAGGAAACCTAATCCACAGAAGTATCACAATTCCAGGCATCTATAATTTTTTTAGAATTAGAGACCTAAAACTAAAGCTCATCCGTAATGAGCGTTACGATCCAGAGCAGGTACTAATTATTGAGACAACTGACGGTGTATTAGAGAGTGAGATTTTACAGAACCTAAGTGTCTACGTCTTGCCAAAAGATCGCCCCGCTGTGATGGGAACAAATAAAAAGATAAAGAAGAACTTTTATTGGAGAGGGCAAGAAGCAATCATTGGCGAGGAGATACTGAGTATCTCAAAACCAGTAAGTCTTGAGGCAGTTCCAACGGAGCAAGAGTTCTCAAAGCTCCACAGCTTTAGGTATAACGCCGAGGTTGGTAAGTATCTTTACATAAAATTAAATAAAGGCGTTGAGTCAAGAGGTGGCTACATCCTACCCAAGGTCTTTGATAAAATTATCAAGGTTCCTGCATTTCCAAAGGAGCTTGAGATAATGCACGAGGGTGCGCTCCTTAGCCTAAGCGGGGATAAAAAATTATCAATCCTCTCGAGGGGAATAAAGGCCGTTCGTTTTGAGGTCTCACGCGTACTCCCAGGCGATATTAATCACCTTGTTACTCAGACAAGTGGAGACATAAAGAGTCCTCATTTTAGGAACTGGAAATTTAATGAGGATAATATTACCGAGCGTTTCCATGAGGTACGCACCTTAAGTGATGTAGGGCCTGCCAAGGCACAGTACACCTCCTTTGATTTCTCAAAATACATAAAGGCTGGAAAAGAGAGGGGCATCTTTTTCTTTAAGGTTGAGGGGTGGAACCCAAGGTATAAACACACCACTGGCGAGGTAGACAAACGCCTTGTGATGATTACAAACCTCGGCATCCTTATAAAAGACAATGCAGATAAGAGCCATGAGGTCTTTATTCAGTCCCTAAGCAGTGGTCGTCCTGTCGGCGGAGCTACCGTTGAGGTGCTTGGCAAGAACGGAGTTTCAGTTGCCAAAAGAAAAAGTAGCACGGACGGTCACCTCTCATTTCCAAATTTTAAGGATTTTAAAAAAGAGAAAGAACCAGTTGCCTACCTCGTAAGGAAGGGTAAGGATATGTCCTTCATACCCTTTAAACGTAGGGAACGACAGTTAAACCTATCACGCTTTGATGTTGGCGGGGTGCGCACCAGAGGCAATACCGATAAATTAAATGCCTACCTTTTCTCTGAGCGTGGCATCTACCGCCCTGGTGATGAGTTTAATATCGGGTTAATTGTCCGCGAAGCTAAGTGGGGTAAAAACACAAAAGGCATTCCACTTGAGGCAGTTGTAAAGGATTCGCGCGGCCTAACTGTGATGAGTAAAAAATTCTCACTCTCTGAGTTTGGCTTTGATGAGATAAAGTATAAGACAGATGAGAACTCACCAACGGGGAATTACCAGATAAGCGTCTATATTATTAAGCACAAATACAGGCGTGCACTCCTTGGCTCTACAACAGTTAAGGTTGAGGAATTTCTTCCAGACCGAATGAGGATTACGAGTAGTTTCTCAACGCACAGACTCTCTGGGTGGGTAGAGCCAGAGGGGTTAAAGGGAATGATAACCCTAAAGAACCTCTTTGGCACACCTGCAACTGATCGAAGGGTAAGGGCAAGTATTACGCTTGCGCCAGCCTACCCAAGGTTTAGTGCCTTTAAGGATTATAACTTCTTTGACCCAGCCAAGGCCAAACGCAGTTTTACGGAAATCCTAAAAGAGGAGAAGACAGACGACGAAGGCAAGGCTGAGTTTGATCTCGGTCTTAAGCGTTTTGAAAAAGCAACCTACAGACTAAGTTTTACTGCCGAGGGTTTTGAGGCCAAAGGCGGGAGAGGGGTCGTAACCGAGAGCTCAGTCCTTATCTCCCCGCTTAAGTACTTAATTGGCTATAAGACTGACGGAAACCTAAGGTACATAAAGAAGAAGAGTGAGCGTAATATAGAGTTTATTGCGATTAACTCTACTCTAAAGAAAACGCAAGTTAAGGGGGTAAAGTTAAAGATAATATCAAAGCGTTACGTCTCTGCTCTAACTCGTCAACCAAGTGGTCTTTATAAATACCAGTCAGTCTTAAAGGAGAGAGTTATCTCAACTGAGGACTTTTCAATCGATAAAAAAGGAAAGACCTATAGGCTTCCTACAAAAGAACCTGGCGATTTTTCTGTCGTAATAGAGGACGCAAAAGGCACTGAACTCAGTAAGGTTTCATTCTCTGTTGTTGGGGAGGCAAACCTAACAAGAGACCTTGAGAAGAATGCCGAGTTGCAGGTAAAGTTAAATAAGAGTGATTTCTCTCCGGGTGAAGAGATAGAGGTCTCTATTACAGCCCCCTACGTTGGGAGCGGCCTCATTACAATAGAGAGAGATAAGGTCTACGAGTTTGTGTGGTTTAAGACTGGTAAGACAAGTACTGTAAAGAAGATTCGTGTTCCAAAGGATTTAGAGGGTAATGGCTACGTAAATGTTAGTTTTGTTCGTGCTTTAGATTCTAAAGAAATATTTATGAGCCCACTTAGTTACGGCGTAGCCCCATTTACAGTTAGCAAAGACAAGCACGATATAAAGGTCAGCCTTGAGGTAGATAAACTCGTTCGCCCTGGGGAAGAGCTAAGTGTAAAATACAAGAGTAGTGCTAAGGGTAAGGTTGCAATCTTTATTGTAGACGAGGGAATACTTCAGGTTGGAAGACACAAGACCCCAGACCCGCTATCACACTTCTTTCAAAAAAGAGCCCTAGAGGTAGAGACCTCGCAGATTCTAGATTTGCTCCTCCCAGAGTTTAAGCTCTTAAAGGAACTCTCTGGTGTTGGTGGTGGAATGATGGACAGAGCAAAAGAGGCTGTTGGAAAAAACCTAAATCCATTTAAACGAAAGAGGCTAAAGCCTGTTGCATTTTGGTCTGGAATAATCGAGGTTGGTACGAAAGAGCGAGAGCTTCTCTATAAAGTACCAGGTTATTTTAATGGCACACTTCGTGTCATGGCAGTGGCTGTCGGTGCAAAGGCTCTAGGGGCAACCTCAGAGAAGACAATTGTTAAGGGGCATTTTGTCTTAAGCCCAAATGTCCCAACCTTTGTTGCCCCGGGTGACGTCTTTACAGTTAGCCTTGGGGTTGCAAATAATGTTGAGGGTTCTGGAACGAGTCCGTCTGTAAGTGTTGTCCTAAAGACCTCAAAACATTTAGAGATTTTGGGGGAGAGTACAAAGGTAATTAATATTGGTGAGGGTCGCGAAAAGGCACTTTCATTTAAGGTTCGGGCTACAAAAAAACTAGGCTCAGGGAACCTGAAGTTTACGGCCCAAGCAGGTAAGAAAAAAGCAACTTATTCAATTGACCTAAGTGTTCGTCCTCCTGTGCCATTTATGACAACGGTAAATAGCGGGTACTTTAAGAAAGGCCCAAAGGACGCAACCGTAGAGCGTGTGATGTATCCGCATTACAGAACCCTTGAGGCCTCGGCCTCGACTGTTCCACTTGGCCTTGCTTCCGGACTCTTAAAGTTTATTGACAAATTCCCCTACGGCTGTACTGAGCAGATTGTCAGTAAGGCCTTCCCAGCAATTGTTCTACGTGCTCGCCCAGCTCTTGGTTACGGCCCAGAGAAGATAGAGGCAAATCTAGCCAGAGCAATCCACGTACTCCAAGCACGGCAAAACAGCGATGGGGCATTTGGATACTGGGCGGCCAACTCTCACGTATCTGATTATCTAACGGTCTATGCCATGCATTTTTTAGTTGAGGCAAAGGAGCGTAGGTACTCGGTTCCAGAGAATTTAATGAAAAAAGGTTTAGATTACCTAAAGAAAATTGCAAAGAATAAGCAAGGCATGACTGCCTCGCTTCGTACAAGGGCCTACGCCGTATACGTCCTAACAAGGAGTGGTAAGGTTACGACAAATTACATAAACTCGATGCCAGATTATAAGAAACAAAAACTCAGTAAGGGCGGGGCTGATGACCTAACGGTACTTTATCTTGCGGCCTCCTATAAACTCTTAAAGCAGGATAAGAAGGCCAAGTCCCTGATTAGGAAGTTAAAGATGAGGAAGGGTATTAGGCCAGATTATAGAAACTTTTATGATAGCCTAGCACGCAATGCCCAGTATCTATATATTCTCTCAAGGCATTTTCCAACTGAGCTTGAAAACCTTAAGGCAGAGGATATTTTAATTATAGCTGATGAGCTTGAGAAGGGGAATTACAATACAATCTCATCTTCCTTTACAATTCTTGCCTTTGACGCATACGCAGAAGCTGTTGGGCTTCCCTCAGAGGCTGGGCTTGAGATAAGTGAAATATTTCCAGAAGGCAAAGACAAGGCTCTAAAGGGAAGTTCGTTTATCTTACCACGCGGCCTCTTCCCTGTAGTTGAGTTTAGGGAGCGCGCAGAGAAGATACGCTTTAATGGTAAGACAGAGAACTTTATTTTTTATCAAACAACAGAGGCGGGCTTTGATGTGAAGCTCCCAGAGCAAGAGATAAAGGAAAGGCTTGAGATACAGAGAGAGTATAGAAACCTCTCAGGCAAGGTTATAAAGAAGATAGGTATTGGCTCTGAGATAGAGGTACATCTAAAGGTTCGCTCAGTTGGGGCAAAAAGCTTAGACGGGGAGGGCATGACGGAGGCAGGGAAGATTCATAACGTCGCTGTAGTGGAGCTACTTCCAGGTGGCTTTGAGGTTGTTCGTGATTCAGTTAGGGGAGGTAGCGGGTCGACAGCGTGGAGGAAAAAAGAGGGTAAGACCAGCTATAAGTGGCAACCAGATTATGTTGACGTGCGCGAAGATAGGATAATAATATTTGGTACGATTGGTAACGATATTGAAGAATACGTCTACCGAATAAAGGCCACCAACAAGGGGGAGTTTTCGGTACCTCCAGTCTACGGAGAATCAATGTATGACAGAGCCATAAAGGCTCGCTCTCCGGGAGGGCGTATTGTTGTAGAGGGAAAGTAGTTTGGAGGTTAGAAAAAAAGCAGAGGAATTGACAGAGAAAATCTTTGGTGCAAGATTTACCTCTTTAAATCTAAGAGCCAAGAGGCAGATTCTTATCTTTCTAATCCTTTTGTCTTCTGTCTTTTTATTTTCTGTATTTATTTTTGTTTTTTTACCAAAGCCCACGCTCTATGATGATAGCGAGGGTTTTGGTTTCTCTAGGGTAGTTTATTCAAGGGACGGGGAGTTACTTCGGCTGACCCTCTCGCCAGATGAGAAGTACAGGTTACGAACCTCGCTCCCCCGCATCTCACCGCTCCTAAAGGAAGCAACACTTTTGCATGAGGATAAATATTTCAGGTATCACCTCGGCGTAAACCCGCTCTCACTTGTTAGGGCGGCCTTCAAGACCTACATAGGTGGTTCTCGCCGTCTCGGCGCATCAACAATAACAATGCAACTGGCACGGATGCGTTTTGATATTGACTCAAGAAGTATTGGCGGAAAACTCATCCAGATTTTTAGAGCCGTACAACTTGAGCGACATTACTCCAAGAATGAGATATTTGAGGCCTACTTAAATATCGCTCCTTACGGAAGAAATATTGAGGGCGTTGGTGCTGCAACCCTGATTTATTTTGGCAAAGCAAGTGAAGAGCTAACGCTTCATGAGGCACTAACACTTGCGATAATTCCGCAGAGTCCTTCGCGTAGAACCCCTCTTACTGAAAAAGACCTTGGTAACTCGGAGCTAATTAACGCAAGAGCTGGCCTTAGTGAGAGGTGGGTTAGAGCAAACCCCAGTGACGCAGAAAAATTAGAGTCCTTAAAACTCCCGATGCTAATGAGCGACCCCTCAGAGTTACCCTTCCTTGCCCCTCACCTAACTGACCTTCTTCTCGTGGAGGAAAAAAACAGAGCCCAGATAATCTCAACCCTTGACTTAAGTTTGCAAAGATTAATTGAGCGAAAAGCCAAGTCCTACGTCGAGCGAAAAACTAAATTTGGGATTACCAATACAACGGTGATGCTCCTTAATTTTGAAACAATGGAGCTTAGTGCGCTCCTTGGTTCCGTTGATTTTTTTAACTCAAATATTTTGGGTCAAGTTAACGGCGCACGTGGTAAGCGTTCTCCGGGCTCTACTCTAAAACCATTTATTTATGCCCTTGGCATGGAGCAGGGAATAATCCACCCCTATACAATTCTAAAAGATGCGCCTGCCAGTTACGCGGCCTTTAATCCTGAGAACTTTGACGCTGAATTTATGGGCCCAATACGTGCAAAGGACGCACTAATAAAGAGTCGTAATCTGCCGGCCGTGCAGGTTGCAAATAAATTAAATGACCCAGACCTCTACGATTTTTTAAAAAAAGCAGGGATAACCAAACTTCGCGAGAGGGATTTCTACGGCCTTGCACTTGTCCTTGGCGGAGCAGAGACAACAATGGAGGAGCTAATTAGTCTTTATGCGATGCTTGCAAATAAGGGGATACACAGGCCAATTAGAATGACAATGGACGCGCCGAGTATCGTTGGAGAACAAATTCTGAGCACAGAGAGTAGCTACCTTGTGATGGATATGCTCGGTGATAATCCGAGGCCAGATAGAGGAATTGTAAAAATTTTTAATGAAGATGATACCCCTGTATTTTGGAAGACAGGTACGTCTTATGGTTTTAGAGATGCGTGGAGTTTTGCAATCGCTGGGCCTTATGTGCTTGGGGTCTGGGTTGGAAATTTTAACGGCGAAGGGAACCCAGCCTTTGTTGGAAGAACTGCGGCCGCACCTCTTTTATTTGAGATTATAGACGGCCTAAAAGCTGAGGAGAAAAATAAGTGGAGATTTTATGATAGGGCAAACTCGGAGGATGTGCCAGGAGTTAAAGAGGTTCATGTTTGTTCCGTATCAGGCGGACTGCCAAGCAAGTTTTGTGAGAAGATTACAAAGACGTGGTTTATTCCGGGTCGTTCCCCAATAAAAAAATGTGATATTCACAGGGAGGTTATCCTTGACAGGGCAACAGGGCTTCGGACTTGCGGCAAGACAACAAAGAAAGTAAGGCGTGAGGTCTATGAGTTTTGGCCCTCAGATTTGACGGCGATATTTAAGAAGGCTGGGCTTGGGAGGAGGCTTCCACCGGGCTACAATAAGGACTGTGACTTAAGTGAAAAATCTGGCTTTGGTCTTCCCCCAGAGATTACCTCACCGCAAAAGGGGCTTACCTATAATCTTCGGGCATCAGCAAAAAAAGGTGAGGAGCAGATAGCCCTGAGTGCGGTAACTGACGCAGATACAAAAGAATTATACTGGTTTGTAGATGAAAATTATTTAGGAAAAGGGGGTAAGGATAAGCCATTTTTTTGGAGACCAACTCCTGGCAATTTTGTAGTCAGGGCAGTTGATGATCACGGTCGCTCTGATTCTAGAAAGGTAAAGGTCGTTATGGTGGAGTAGTTTTTTTGTAGGGTTTATATGGATTAAAAAGTGAGTAAGTTTTAGGTTTTGGAACTCTTTTTTTAAAACCTTGAGAGGTGTTGCATGAAGTAAGAGTGAATTTGATTTAATTTGAGGATAATTCTTTTGTAAACTTTATCCCCTCGGTCTATTCGACAAACATAATTCCAATCTTAAAGTGACCTTCTTCTTTTGCAGGAACAACCCACCTTATCTCAGCCTTTTCAGGTAGTGTTAGATCCTTGCACGGGCCGTCCTTTGGTAATCCAAATTTTACGATATCGCCTTTTTCAAGTGGTTTTTCAATTGTTGCACAGATACCACCTCTGGAGAGATTAAGGGTGCCTCCCTTGATGACCGCTCCAGTGCCGTTACTTTCAATAATGGTTATCTCAACAAAGAACGCTTTTCTGGAATATATTCTTTTCTCTATGCCGTCAATCATAAAAAATCACTCCGTTGGATATTACTCAATAAGTATTTATTTGTGTACCTAATTAATCCTATCACGGGTTATGAGTCGTGTCTATAAATTAGTATTGGCTTTTTTATTCGCCGTTTTCTAGGGCAAGGAGAACCTCACTTGCGTGACCCTTGACCTTGACCTTTCGCCATATTTTCTCAACCTTCCCTGACGCATCAATTATAAAAGTAGAGCGAATTATCCCAAGAGTTGTTTTGCCGAAGCTTTTCTTCTCTCCGTAAGCACCGTAAAGCTCGGCTATTTTTTTATCTGGATCCGAGAGGAGAGGAAAGTTTAGGTTTTGTTTTTCTTGAAAACGCAGGTGCGACTTTGGAGAGTCTGGGCTGATGCCAAGGATAATGGCATTTGTTTTTTTCACTCTTGCAAGGTTATCTCTAAAGTCGCAGGCCTCGGTCGTACACCCTGGGGTTGAGTCACGCGGATAAAAATAAAGAACAACTCTTTTGCCAGAGAAACTTTTTAGTGAAAACTCAAGCTCACTACCTTTTTCATCAACTCCTAGAAGATTAAATGCTGGTGCAATATCACCTACTTTTAGCATCATCACACGCTCCTTTTTTTAAAATAAATTATATAAATTTATTTACTGCAGGTGAAGCCCAGTCTCAATCTCGGTATTATCCTCTCCGCAAACGAGTTTTAATTTGCCAGAAAGATCCACAGAAAATGTTATAGGAAATCTTCCGTCATCGTCTAAGTCTTTATCATTTATCTTTATCCTCGTTGATTTAAAGGCTCTAAAGTCGGGTCTGTCTTTTAGGGGTTTTAGGATTTGTTTTATAAATTCCATCCCTGATTCCAAAACCCACCGCCTCGTTACAAATGATTCTGGAATTTCAAAGAGCTCGATTGAAAGTTCATCCTGAGTGCCAAGTGTTTTGGCGGGACGAAGTAAGTAGGATTTTTTTATCGGCAGGTGATCGCCTTTTTCTAGGACAATCTCGTAGGAAAATGGAGCACCAGCGTTTCGTGCCGTATAGCGAAGGGCGCAAGCAACCCCTAAGTGGCGATCCGTCACAAGGCTTGTGCCGTAAACACTTGCCCCGCCTGCAACAGCAGAAAAGGGGCTGTGGTCATATATTTCATTACGAGCTAGAAGCTCTGGAAATAAATCACCGAGTTTATCCTTAAATGAAGGGATTAGGGATGAGCCACCTGTTAGCACTACGGCTTCAATCATCTCAGGCGTGATGCCAAGTTTTTTTGCCTTGCCAAGGACGTACCCAACGGTTCGGTCAACGGATTTATAGAAACCATTTTCCTCTAGGACATCTTCAAAATCAAAGCGAGTGATATCCTCAATCTTTTGCCCTTTCCAGAGAAAAGGAGCCGCTTCATGAGTCGAGAGGGTTTTTTTAATCTCCTCAGCAATTAGTATTAATTCCTTTGAGCCTTCGTCGGCCTCGCCCCTAGCTTTTTTTGCAAGATACTTTGCAAGCCAAAGATCTATGTCACGACCGCCGAGCCTATTTGACTGGTCTGGTTTTGCCACAACATGAAGCTCGTTATCCTTTAGGCGTAGTAGCATGACATCTAGGGTGCATCCGCCAAAATCAAGAACCAGAACAAGTTTGTCTTCTTTGGTAGCTACTTGGTAACCAATGGCCGCGGCAAGTGGCTCTTCTATTAATTCAACCTCGGCCTCTGGCGAAGAGAGCGTAAAACTCTCTTTAATAAGGGAGCGATAGTCATCAAAACCAACTGGAACTGTTAGGACAAGTCTTGGCGTGTCCTTTGAGGTAGAAGAAAAACGGCGAGTAAGCCAGCTGTCTTTTCCTTTTTCTTCGCCGCCCCTTGCACTTGTTATGCGAGTTGAGAGAAGAGTAATAAATTCTTTTATAGAATCTCTCCCAGCTTGGTCATTCTCTAGAGCAAGCCCTTTTATATTTTCTACCCCTTTGCTTGGGTCAACTTCTTTGCCGATTTTTTCTTCGCTTGCGTCCAGGAGTGTTGGAATAACCCTTAGACCGTCAATGTTAATCGAGGCAGTCGCGAGGTCTAGAGGCTCAGCGTCTTTACCCGCAAGGCGTTGCATGACAACGGTATTGGTTGCACCTAGGTCAACTGCTATGGTCTCAGTTAGGTCATTTAAGGGCGTAACTGATGCTTTGGATTTCTCTGTATTAAGGGACTTAGGCTCTGGGTGCGTCTCTCCGGTGAACTCAGGTTTTTCAGTCTCAAACCCGGTATAGGTCTCGCGGAGTTTTGTAAGCTCAGCAATAATTTCACGGATTGTCTCTCTAAATTTTGGTGGGCGAATCCATACGTGGGAATAAGGTTTCAGTATCTCAACTAAACGAATGTCACCGAGGGCAGAGTTAAGCTCTAGGAGGATATCCGCAAATTGAAGGCCGTAATGGTCTCGTGT